>NZ_BNEA01000001.1:1588787-1909431 GCF_016860525.1 Streptomyces rubradiris | reverse complement strand
GTACGTCAACGTGCCCTTCGACCAGGCGCAGAACAAGTTCGACACCGCGGCCGGCGCCACCGGCGCCCCGGACGTGCTGCGCTCCGAGGTCGGCTGGACCCCGCCTTCGCCAAGAAGGGCTTCTTCCTGCCGCTGGACGGCACCGAGGCCCTCGCCGACCAGGCGAAGTTCCAGCCGAGCCTGATCAAGCAGGCCCAGTACGGAGGCAAGACCTACGGCGTCCCGCTGGTCACCGACACCTCGCGCTGGTCTACAACAAGGCCCTGTTCCAGAAGGCCGGCCTCACCGAGGCCCGGGGGACCTGGACGAGCTGAAGGCCGCCGCCGCGAAGATCAAGGACAAGACCGGGGCCGACGGCTACTGGGGCTCCGTCCAGGCCTACTACGCCCCGCCATTCCTCTACGGCGAGGGCACCGACACCGTCGACGCCCGCCGCCAAGAAGATCACCGTGACCTCGGCCGCCGCCAAGAAGGGCTACGGCACCTGGCAGAGCCTGTTCTCCGGCAAGGGCCTGCACAAGGCCGACACCACCGCCGACGCCTACGCCCACTCCAGGACGCGTTCGTCAACGGCAAGGTCCCGCGATCATCCAGGGCCCTGGGAGATCACGAACTTCTACAAGGGCAGCGCCTTCAAGGACAAGAAGAACCTGGGCATCGCCACCGTCCCGGCCGGCTCCACCGGCAAGGCGGGCGCCCCGACCGGCGGCCACAACCTGTCGGTGTACGCCGGCTCGGACAAGGCCCACAGGCGCGGCCCTGAAGTTCGTGAACTTCATGACCTCCGCCAGGCGCAGGAGACCATCGCCCTGAAGAACTCACCCTGCCCACCCGCTCCGACGCCTACACCGCGCAGGTCAAGGCCGACCCGGCATCGCCGGCTACCAGGGCGTCCTGGCCGCCGCCCAGCCCCGCCGGCACTGCCGAGTACAGCTCCCTGTGGGTCCCGCTCGACACCGAGCGGCCAATGTCGCCGGCGGCAAGGAGTCGCTGGACAAGGGCCTGGGCACGCCGACTGGCCTCTCCGAGCTGCTGGACGGCTTCGGCAAGTGAGCCCGGGTGGCCGTCGGCCGCTCCCGCCGCGCGCGTGGGAGGAGACCGGCGGCCACCGCCCTGTGCCCGGCCCGCCCCCCTGATCCAATGAAGGTGTCGAACCATGACAGTCGCCATCGACCGAGCCACCGGCAAGCGCCGCGGGGACCGCGCGCCTCGTCCCGGCTGGGGCAGCGCGTCAAGAACGGCCTCCAGAAGTACTGGTACGCCTACGCGATGATCGCCCCGGTGGTCATCGTGCTCGGCGTCCTCGTCGGCTACCCGCGGCCCGCGGCTTCTACCTCACCCTCACCGACGCACACAGCCTCAACTCGGCGCGGACGATCGGCGTCAACCACATCGACGCCACCTACGAGTTCATCGGCCTGGACAACTACCAGGACTCCTGTTCGGCCCGACGGCCTACGACCGGTTCTGGTCGCACTTCCTGTGGACCGTCTTCTGGACGGCCGCCTGCGTCGCCCTGCACTACGCCCTCGGGCTCGGCCTCGCGCTCATGCTGCACCAGAAGCTGCGCGGCCGCACCGTCTACCGGCTGCTGCTCGTCCTGCCCTGGCCGTGCCGACCTTCGTCACCGTCTTCTCCTGGCGGGATCATGCTCGCCGACTCCGGCGCGCTCAACCAGCTCCTCGGCGCCCTCCACCTGCCCCAGCCGGCCTGGCTGGAGGACACCTTCTGGCAGCGGTTCGCCGCGATCATGGTGAACACCTGGTGCGGTGTGCCGTTCATGATGCTCTCGCTGCTCGGCGGGCTGCAGTCCATCGACTCCACGCTCTACGAGGCCGCCGAGATGGACGGCGCGAGCGCCTGGCAGCGCTTCCGCCACGTCACCTTGCCCGGACTGCGCGCGGTCAGCTCCACCGTGGTCCTGCTCGGCGTCATCTGGACCTTCAACCAGTTCGTCATCATCTTCCTGCTGTTCGGCAAGAACTCCGCCCCGGACGCCCAGATCCTCGTCACCTGGGCCTACCAGCTGGCTTCGGCCAGCAGCCGCGCGACTTCGCCCAGTCCGCCGCCTACGGCGTGCTGCTGCTGTCGATCCTCACCGTCTTCACCTCCTTCTACTTCCGCTGGCTGAAGCGCAATGACCAACTCGCCGTCTGACGCCGCAGGAGCCGCCGCCATGAGCACCACGACCCTGGACACCACGAAGACCGCGCCGGCCCCCGCCGCCGTACCCGTCCGCCGCACCCGCCGGCGCGGCGAGCGCGGACCGCTCGGCACCGCCCTGCTGCACGGCGGCCTCGCCCTGGCCAGCCTGATCGCCCTCGCCCCGGTGGCCTGGCTGTGCTACCTGTCCCTCGGCCCGGACAAGGACGACTACCTCCACCCGGGCGGCATCGCGGGCAAGCTGACCTTCTCCAACTACAGCTTCGTGCTCCAGCACACCGGCTTCCTCGACTGGTTCAAGTCGACGCTGATCGTGGCCCTCGGCACCACCGTGATCGGTGTCCTCGTCGCCGCCACCACCGGCTACGCGGTCTCCCGGATGCGCTTCTCCGGCTACAAGCAGCTGATGTGGGTCCTGCTGCTCACCCAGGCCTTCCCGATCGCCATCCTGATCGTGCCGATGTACGAGATCTTCAGCGAGCTCGGCCTCATCGACACCTACTGGGCGCTGATCGCCATCAACTGCTCCACCGCCGTGGCCGTACAGCGCCTGGCTGCTGAAGGGCTACTTCGACACCATCCCGTTCGAGATCGACGAGGCCGGGCTGGTGGACGGCTCAGCCCTTCGGCACCTTCTTCCGGCTGATCCTGCCGCTGGCCCGCCCGGGGCTGGCCGTCGCCGCGTTCTACACCTTCATCACCGCCGTCGGCGAGGTCGCCTTCGCGACGACCTTCCTGCTGGACGACTCCAAGTACACCTTCGCCGTCGGCCTGCAGACCTTCGTCAGCGAGCACGACGCCCAGTGGAACTACATGGCCGCCACCGCGGTGCTGATCGCGATACCGGTGACGGTGTTCTTCTACCTCGTGCAGAAGAACCTGGTCACCGGCCTCACCGCCGGCGGCACCAAGGGCTGACGCCCGCACCGGCCGGGCGGGCCGCGGTGGCCCAACCGACCCCGCCGCCACCGCGGCCCGCCTCGTACTCCGGCCATCAACGACCGCCCACCATGCACCAGTTACGTATCAAGGACGCCATGAGCCAGCAGCACTCCGCCGCACCGGCCCGCCACTCCAGCGCCGTCACCGTCGCCGACCGCCGCGACTGGTGGCGGGACGCGGTCATCTACCAGGTCTACCCGCGCAGCTTCGCCGACGGCAACGGCGACGGCATGGGCGACCTGGAGGGCGTACGCTCCCGCCTGCCGTACCTGCGCGACCTCGGCGTGGACGCGGTGTGGCTCAGCCCCTTCTACGCCTCCCCGCAGGCCGACGCCGGCTACGACGTCGCCGACTACCGCGCCGTCGACCCGATGTTCGGCTCCCTGCTGGACGCCGACGCGCTGATCCGCGACGCCCACGCGCACGGCCTGCGCGTCATCGTGGACCTGGTCCCCAACCACTCCTCCGACCGGCACGAGTGGTTCAAGCGCGCCCTCGCCGAGGGTCCCGGCTCCCCGCTGCGCGAGCGCTACCACTTCCGCCCCGGCAAGGGAGACAACGGCGAACTGCCGCCCAACGACTGGGAGTCCATCTTCGGCGGACCGGCCTGGACCCGGGTGACCGAGCCGGACGGCACCCCCGGCGAGTGGTACCTGCACCTGTTCGCCCCCGAGCAGCCCGACTTCAACTGGGAACACCCGGCCGTCGGCGACGAGTTCCGCTCGATCCTGCGCTTCTGGCTGGACATGGGCGTGGACGGCTTCCGCATCGACGTCGCCCACGGCCTGGTCAAGGCGGCGGGCCTGCCCGACCTCGGCACTCACGACCAGGTCAAGCTGCTGGGCAATGACGTCATGCCGTTCTTCGACCAGGACGGCGTGCACGCCATCTACCGCCAGTGGCGCCGCATCCTCGACGAGTACTCGGGTGACCGCATCTTCGTGGCCGAGGCGTGGACCCCGACCGTCGAGCGCACCGCGAACTACGTGCGCCCCGACGAACTCCACCAGGCGTTCAACTTCCAGTACCTGGGCACGGCCTGGGACGCCGAGGAGCTGCGCACGGTCATCGACCGCACCCTGGACGCGATGCGCCCCGTCGGCGCCCCCGCCACCTGGGTGCTGTCCAACCACGACGTCACCCGGCACGCCACCCGCTTCGCCAACCCGCCCGGCCTCGGCACCCAGATCCGCACGGCCGGCGACCGCGAGCTGGGCCTGCGCCGGGCCCGCGCCGCCACCCTGCTGATGCTCGCCCTGCCCGGCTCGGCCTACCTCTACCAGGGCGAGGAACTGGGCCTGCCGGACGTCGTGGACCTGCCCGACGAGGTCCGCCAGGACCCGGCGTACTTCCGCGGCGCGGGCCAGGACGGCTTCCGCGACGGCTGCCGGGTGCCGATCCCGTGGACCCGTACGGGCTCCTCCTACGGCTTCGGCGACGGCGGAAGCTGGCTGCCCCAGCCGCCGGCCTGGGCCGAGCTGAGCGTGGAGGCGCAGACCGGGACCCCCGGCTCCACGCTGGAGCTGTACCGGTCGGCGCTGCGGGTCCGCCGGGAGCGGCCGGACCTGGGCGCGGGCGAGTCGGTGGAGTGGCTGCGCGCGCCGGAGGGCGTCCTGGCCTTCCGGCGGGGCGACTTCGTGTGCGTGGCCAACACCACCGGCGAGTCCGTGACGATGCCGTCCCACGGCCGGGTGCTGCTCGCCAGCGGCGAGGTCACCGAGGCGGACGGCGAGACGAAGGTGCCCGCCGACACCACGGTCTGGTGGTCCGCGGAGCGCTGACGCCCGCACCGGAGCGGCCCCCTGACGCTCCGTCGGAGAACTTTCCCGCATCACCTTCACTCCGGCCCGCTGCCTTCCGGGCAGCGGGCCTTTACCATCTGCGTCACCGCAAGCTTGCTGAAAAGTTTCAGCAAACCGCTTCAGCGGCCCCCACCCCCTTCACCGTCGAAGGAACCCCACATGGCACGCAGCGCACTCCCCACGGCGGTCGCCCTCACCGCCGCCGCCCTGATGGGCATGACCCCGACTACCGCAGAGGCCGCCCCGCCCGGCACCAAGGACGTCACCGCCGTCCTCTTCGAGTGGAACTACGACTCCGTGGCCAGGGAGTGCACCACCGCCCTCGGCCCCGCCGGCTACGGATACGTCCAGGTCTCCCCGCCCGCCGAGCACATACAGGGCGCCCAGTGGTGGACGTCGTACCAGCCGGTGTCGTACAAGATCGCCGGCCGGCTCGGCGACCGCACGGCGTTCCGGAACATGGTGGACACCTGCCACGCGGCCGGGGTGAAGGTCGTCGCCGACGCCGTCGTCAACCACATGTCGGCCGGCTCGGGCACCGGCACCGGCGGCTCGTCGTACACCAAGTACGCCTACCCGGGCCTGTACTCGTCCTACGACTTCGACGACTGCACCGCCCAGATCTCGGACTACTCCGACCGCTGGAACGTCCAGCACTGCGAACTCCTCGGCCTGGCCGACCTGGACACCGGCGAGGAGTACGTCCGCAAGGCGATCGCCGGTTATCTGAACGACCTGCTGAGCCTGGGCGTGGACGGCTTCCGGATCGACGGGGCCAAGCACATACCGGCCGCGGACCTGGCGGACATCAAGAGCCGGCTGACCAACCCGTCGGTCCACTGGAAGCAGGAGGTCATCCACGGCGCGGGCGAGGCCGTCCAGCCCTCCGAGTACACCGGCAACGGAGACGTCCAGGAGTTCCGCTACGCCTACGACCTCAAGCGGGTCTTCACCGCCGAGAAGCTGGCGTACCTGAAGAACTACGGCGAGGGCTGGGGCTACCTGAGCGGCTCGGCCGCGGGCGTCTTCGTGGACAACCACGACACCGAGCGCAACGGCAGCACGCTCTCCTACAAGAGCGGCGCGAACTACACCCTGGCCAACGTCTTCATGCTGGCCTGGCCGTACGGCGCCCCCGACGTCAACTCCGGCTACGAGTGGTCGGACGCCGACGCCGGCCCGCCGAACGGCGGCCGGGTGGACGCCTGTTGGCAAAGCGGCTGGAAGTGCCAGCATGCCTGGCCGGAGATCAAGTCCATGGTCGCCTTCCGCAACGCGACCCGGGGCCAGGCGGTCACGAACTGGTGGGACAACGGCAACGACTGGGTCGCCTTCGGCCGGGGCGCCAAGGGATACGTGGCCATCAACCACGAGCCGGGCAGCATGACCCGCACCTACCAGACCTCCCTGCCCGCCGGGACCTACTGCGACGTGCAGGGCAACAGGCCGGTGACGGTGAATGCCGGCGGTCAGTTCACCGCCACCCTGGCCCCCGACACCGCCCTGGCGCTGTACGCCGGCAAGCCGGACTGCTGAGGAGCCACCCAGTGACACCACGATGGCCGGCGCCGCCCAGGCGCCGTACCCGGCGGCGCGCCGGTGCCGCGGCCGTCAGCGCCGCGGCCCTCGCCGCCACGCTGCTGTCGCCCCTGGCCGCCCACGCGGCCGGCCCGCCCGCGCCTCCCTCGGACGCGAAGCTGGCCGCCGCACCCGCCCGGCACGACGCCACCCGCGAGCAGTTCTACTTCGTCCTGCCGGACCGCTTCGCCAACGGTGACCCGTCCAACGACCGCGGTGGTCTGACCGGTTCGCGGCTGCGCACCGGCTACGACCCCACGGACAAGGGCTTCTACCAGGGCGGCGACCTCAAGGGCCTGACGCAGCGGCTGGACTACATCAAGGGGCTCGGCACCACGGCCATCTGGCTGGCGCCGATCTTCAAGAACCGCCCCGTGCAGGGCACCGGAAGCAACGCTTCGGCGGGCTACCACGGGTACTGGATCACCGACTTCACCCAGGTCGACCCCCACTTCGGCACCGACCAGGACCTGAAGAACCTCATCTCCAAGGCCCACGCCAAGGGCATGAAGGTCTTCTTCGACGTCATCACCAACCACACCGCCGACGTCGTCGACTACGACGAGAAGACCTACGACTACCTCTCCAAGGGCGCCTTCCCCTACCTCACCGAGGACGGCCGCCCCTTCGACGACGCCGACCACGCCGACGGCACGGGGAAGTTCCCGCCCGTCGGCACCGGCTCCTTTCCCCACACCCCGAGGGCGACCAGCCAGGCCAAGGTCCCGGCCTGGCTCAACGACCCGGCGATGTACCACAACCGGGGCGACTCCACGTACACCGGCGAGTCCACCACCTACGGCGACTTCTCCGGCCTGGACGACCTGTGGACCGAGCGCCCCGAGGTCGTCCGCGGGATGGAGCGGATCTACCAGCGCTGGGTGCGGGACTTCGCCGTCGACGGCTTCCGGATCGACACCGTCAAGCACGTGAACATGGAGTTCTGGACCCAGTGGGCCACCGCGCTGGACCGCTACGCGGCCGAGCGCGGCCGGAAGGACTTCTTCATGTTCGGCGAGGTCTACTCCGCCGACCCCGCCGTCACCGCCCCGTACGTCACCCGGGGCCGGCTCGACGCCACCCTCGACTTCCCCTTCCAGGACGCGGCCCGCGCCTACGCCTCCCAGGGCGGCAGCGCCCGGAAGCTGGCGGCCGTCTTCGGCGCCGACCACAAGTACACGACTGACAAGGCCAACGCCTACGAACAGGTCACCTTCCTCGGCAACCACGACATGGGCCGCATCGGAACCTTCCTGAAGCAGGACAACCCGAACGCGACCGACGCCGAGATCCTGGCCAAGGACCGGCTCGCCAACGAGCTGATGTTCCTCAGCCGGGGCAACCCGGTCGTCTACTACGGCGACGAGCAGGGCTTCACCGGCTCCGGCGGCGACAAGGACGCCCGCCAGACCATGTTCGCCTCCAAGGTCGCCGACTACCTGGACGACGACGAGATCGGCACCGACCGCACCCACGCGAGCGCCGCCTACGACACCGGCGCCCCGCTGTACCGGCGGATCGCGGACCTGGCCCGGCTCCGCAAGGCCGAGCCGGCCCTGACGGACGGGGTGCAGACCGAGCGGTACGCGGCCGACGGCCCCGGGATCTACGCCTTCACCCGCACCGACGCCGCGTCCGGCCAGGAGTACGTCGTGGCCTTCAACAACGCCGGCTCGGAGCGGACGGCGACCTTCGCGACCGGGTCGCCGGACATGACGTACCGGGGGATCCACGGCGCCACCGGCCCGGTGCGCTCCGACGGCGACCGGCGGCTCACCGTCACCGTCCCGGCCGGGTCCGCCGTCGTCTACAAGGCGGCCGGAAAGCTCGCCGAGCCCACCGCCGAGCCCACGATCACCCTGACCGCCCCGGCCGCCGGAGCCACCGGAACGGTCGACCTCAGGGCCGACGTCGATGGGGGACAGCTCAACCGGGTCGTCTTCGCCGCCCAGGTCGGCAACGGGAAGTGGCGGACGCTCGGCTCCGCCGACCACGCCCCCTACCAGGTCACCCAGACCCTCGGCACCGACGTGCCCGCCGGGACCGCCCTGCGCTACAAGGCCGTCGTCATCGACTCGGCCGGGCACACCGCGAGCGCCACGGCGAGCAGCACCACCGGCACCCCGCCCGCGCCCGAGGTCCCCAGGGCCTCCTCCCGGGACTACGCGATCGTGCACTACAAGCGCCCCGACGGCGACTACGACGGCTGGGGCCTGTACGCCTGGGGCGACCTGGCCGACGGCGAGGCCACCACCTGGCCGGCCGGCCACCCCTTCATCGGCCGGGACGCCTACGGCGCCTTCGCCTACGTCAAGCTCCGGCCGGGCGCCTCGAACGTCGGGTTCCTGGTCGTCGACAAGGACGGGAACAAGGACATCTCCGCCGACCGGTTCATCGACGTCACCCGCACCGGCGAGGTGTGGATCGAACAGGGCGAGGCCGACGTGCGCACCGAGCGGCCGGACCACCCCGCCCAGGACCCGGCCAAGGCCGTCCTGCACTACCACCGCGCCGACGGGGACTACGACGGCTGGGGCCTGCACGTCTGGACGGGCGCCGCGCACCCCACCGACTGGTCGCGGCCGCTGGAGCCGGTGAAGACTGATGCCTATGGCGCGGTCTTCGAGGTGCCCCTCACCGCGGGTGCCACCAGTCTCGGCTACATCATCCACAAGGGCGACGAGAAGGACCTCCCGGCCGACCGGAGCCTTGACCTCACGGCCGACGGCCACGAGGTGTGGCTGGTGAGCGGCCAGGAGAAGCACCTGCTGCCGCAGCCGGCCGGCACCGCCGCCGCGCTCGACCTCACCACCGCCGAGGCGGTGTGGATCGACCGGGACACCGTCGCCTGGAACGGCGTGGCGGGTGCCGCCTCCACCCAGTTGCTGTACTCCCTCGACGGCTCCCTGACCGTCCGGGACGGGACCCTGAGCAGCGACGACGAGCGCTGGATCAGGCTGGGGAAGACGGCCCTGACCGACGCGCAGAAGGCGAAGTTCCCCCACCTGAAGGACTACGCCGCCTGGTCCGTGGACCCGCGCGACCGGGACCGGGTGCGTGAAGCGGTCAAGGGGCAGCTGGTCGTCTCGCAGCGGGCGGAGAACGGGGCCGTGCTGGCGGCGACCGGTGTGCAGACCGCCGGTGTGCTGGACGACCTCTACCCCGGTGCCACGAAGGCGCACCTCGGACCGGTGTTCCGCGACGGAAGGCCCACGCTGTCCGTGTGGGCCCCGACGGCGCGGAGCGTGTCGCTGGAGCTGGACGGTTCGGTCAGGAGCATGCGGCGGGACGACTCCACGGGCGTGTGGTCCGTGACGGGGCCGGCGTCCTGGAAGGGCAAGCCGTACCGGTACGTGGTGAAGGTGTGGGCGCCCAGCGCGGGCAAGGTGGTCACCAACAAGGTCACCGACCCGTACTCGCTCGCGCTCACCGCGGACTCCGAGCGCAGCCTGGTCGTGGACCTGGACGACAGGTCCCTGGCCCCGGCGGGCTGGTCGGACCTGCGCAAGCCGAAGGCCGTGCCGCTGCGGGACGCGCGGATCCAGGAGCTGCACATCAGGGACTTCTCCGTCGAGGACCGCACCTCCAGGCACCCGGGCACCTACCTGGCGTTCACCGACAAGGACAGCGACGGTTCCCGGCACCTGAGGAAGCTGGCCGAGTCGGGGACGTCGTACGTGCACCTGCTGCCCGCCTTCGACATCGCCACGATCCCCGAGCGCAAGGCGCACCAGGCGGTCCCGGACTGCGACCTGGCCGCGTTCCCGGCGGACTCCGAGCGGCAGCAGGAGTGCGTGGCCGAGGCGGCCGCGAAGGACGCGTACAACTGGGGATACGACCCGTACCACTACACCGTCCCCGAGGGCTCCTACGCCACCGACCCCGACGGTACGGCCCGGACGGTCGAGTTCCGCCGGATGGTGCGGGCGCTGAACCAGGCCGGGCTGCGCGTGGTGATGGACGTGGTGTACAACCACACGGCGGCGAGCGGGCAGGCGGACACCTCCGTACTGGACCGGATCGTGCCGGGCTACTACCAGCGTCTGCTGGCGGACGGGTCGGTGGCGAACAGCACCTGCTGCGCCAACACCGCGCCGGAGCACGCGATGATGGGCAAGCTGGTGGTGGACTCGGTCGTCACCTGGGCCAGGCAGTACAAGGTCGACGGGTTCCGGTTCGACCTCATGGGCCACCATCCCAAGGCCAACATCCTGGCCGTCCGCAAGGCCCTGGACGCGCTGACCCTCGCCAAGGACGGCGTGGACGGCAAGGAGATCATTCTGTACGGGGAGGGGTGGAACTTCGGCGAGGTCGCCGACGACGCCCGGTTCGTACAGGCCACGCAGAAGAACATGGCCGGAACCGGCATCGCCACCTTCTCCGACCGGGCCCGGGACGCGGTGCGCGGCGGTGGCCCCTTCGACGCCGACCCCGGCGTGCAGGGCTTCGCCTCGGGGCTGTACACCGACCCCAACACCTCCGCCGCCAACGGCACGAAGGAGGAACAGCGGGCCCGGCTGCTGCACTACCAGGACCTGATCAAGGTCGGGCTCACCGGGAACCTCGCCGGGTTCCGTTTCACGGACACCGTGGGCAGGCGGGTCACGGGCGCGGAGGTGGACTACAACGGCTCACCCGCCGGGTACGCCGACGCCCCCGGCGACGCCCTGGCCTACGCGGACGCGCACGACAACGAGTCGCTGTTCGACGCGCTGGCCTACAAGCTGCCCCAGGGCACGTCCGCCGGTGACCGGGCCCGGATGCAGGTCCTGGCCATGGCCACGGCCGCCCTCTCCCAGGGGCCGGCGCTGTCGCAGGCGGGCAGCGACCTGCTGCGCTCGAAGTCCCTGGACCGCAACTCCTTCGACAGCGGGGACTGGTTCAACGCCATCCACTGGGACTGCGCCGACGGCAACGGCTCCGGCCGCGGGCTGCCCCCGGCGGCCGACAACCGGTCCAAGTGGGACTACGCCAGGCCGCTGCTCCGCACGGTCCGGGTCGGCTGCCCGGAGATCACCGGGGCCTCGGCCGCCTACCGGGACCTGCTGCGCATCCGGACCACCGAGCGGGCCTTCTCCCTGGCCACCACCGCCGAGGTCCAGGACCGGCTCTCCTTCCCGCTGTCCGGCAGCAACGAGACCCCGGGTGTGATCACCATGAAGCTCGGCAACCTGGTCGTGGTCTTCAACGCCACCCCCGAACGGCAGGACCAGCGCGTCGGCGCCCTCGCCGGCACCTCCTACACCCTCCACCCCGTGCAGGCCACCGGCGCGGACGACACCGTGAAGTCCTCGTCCTACGCGGAGGGTTCGGGCACGTTCACCGTCCCGGCGCGGACCGTCGCGGTGTTCACCCGGGCGGGGAACTAGGGTGAGGCCGTTGCCTAGGACAGGAGTGCGCATGCCGCAGATCACCATCGACTACTCCGGCCTCATGGAGGACGCCTTCGACCGCGCGGGGTTCGCGCGGGCGCTGCACGAGGCCGTCGTGGAGATCGCGGCGGCGAAGCCGGAGGCGTGCAAGACGCAGTTCCGGCCGAGCGCGTTCACGGCGTTCGGGTACGAGGACCCCGGGGCGCGCGGGCACGCCGTCGCGCACGTGACCATCGGGCTGCTCGCCGGGCGCCCCGACGAGACGAAGGCACGGCTGACGCAGCGGGCCGTGGAGCTGCTGCGGGAGCATGTGGCGGGCGGGGCGTTCACCCTGCACGCCTCCGCGGAGATCCGCGACCTCGACCCGTCGTACCGGAAGGCCGACGCGTAGGGCGCCCCGCTCAGGAACCGAGCGCGATGAGCCGGCCGGCCAGCACCGCGAAGGGGCCGTCGGCCGGCTCGTCCTTCACCAGCGTGCGCACCAGCTCGGCCATGCCCTCGTCGTGGGCGGCGCTGACGGCGGCCAGCGCGGCGAAGTCGTGCACGAGCTGCGCCTCCAGCTCGGCGCGCGGCACCCGCCTGCCCTCCAGCCAGATCAGGGCCGTGGACTCGGCGAGCGAGATCCAGGAGCGGACCACCAGCTCCAGCCGCGGCGACGCCTCGGTCACGCCCAGGTGCGACAGGATCTGGTCGTAGGCGGCCTGCCGTACGGAGTCGATGAGCGCGTTGGTCGCCGACGAGCCGACCGCCGGGCCACCGCGCAGCAGCGCCGAGAAACCGGGGCCGTGCTCGTCCACGAAGTCGAAGTAGCGGCCCATCACCCGCAGCAGCCGGGCGCCGAGCGGTCCCTCGCGCGGCTCGTCGAAGCGGCTCGCCAGATCCTCCGCCGCCCGCTTCAACGCCGCCTCGTACAGGCTGAGTTTGCCCGGGAAGTAGTGGTACACCAGCGGACGGGAGATGCCCGCCGCCGCGGCTATCTCGTCGATCGAGACCTCGTCGGGCGAGCGTTGGCTGAACAGCTCCAGGGCGACGCCGATCAGCTGCTGCCGACGCTCCTCGACGCCCATCCTGCGGCGAACCCCGGTCCTCATGCGAACACCTTACCGAGCGGATTCGGCCGCCGGTGATCACATGTCGAGCACCAGCCGGTCGCCGCGGGCCCGGGACACGCAGATCAGCATCGAGTCGTGCCGTTCGGCATCCGTCAGCAACTCGTCCCGGTGCTCGACCTCGCCCTCCAGCACCCGCTGCTGACAGGTGCCGCAGAAGCCCTGCTCGCAGGAGTACGCGGTGCCGGGCAGTTCCCGGCGTACGGCGGCCAGCACGCTGGAATCCGCCGGGACCGTCACCGTGCGTCCGCTCCGGCGCAGTTCCACCTCGAAGGCGGCGTCCGGGCCGGCCGCCGTACGCGGCGCGAACCGCTCCAGGTGCAGGGTGGCCCCCTCCGGCAGCGCCCGCTCCACGGCCGCCATCAGGCCCTCGGGGCCGCAGCAGTACACCGCCGTGCCCTCGGCCGTCCCCGCGAACAGCGCGGCCAGGTCCGGCCGCCCCTCCTCGTCCTCGGCGACGACCGTCAGCCGGTCGCCCGCGAGCTTCGCCACCTCGTCCAGGAACGGCATCGAGGCCCGCGTCCGCCCGCCGTACAGCAGCCGCCACTCGGTGCCGTCCGGCAGGGCCCGCAGCATCGGCAGGACGGGGGTGATGCCGATGCCGCCGGCGACGAAGACGTAGGCGGGCGCCGCGACCAGGGGGAAACGATTCCGCGGTCCGCGCACCTCCAGCTCCATGCCCTCGGTGAGCTGCTCGTGCACCTCGCGGGAGCCGCCCCGGCCGTCCGGCACCAGCCGGGTGGCGAGGGTGTACGCGGAGGTGTCCCCGGGGTCCCCGCACAGGGAGTACTGCCGGACGAGCCCCGAGGGCAGCACCAGGTCGACGTGCGCCCCCGGCTCCCAGCGCGGCAGCCCGCGGCCCTCCAGGCGCAGCCGTACCACCCCGTCGGCGATGGTCTCGTGCGCGGTGAGCAGCAGCCGCGGGGGCCGGGTCCGGGCCTGGCCGGAGACCGGCGGGTCCAGGGCGGGCAGCGGCCACAGCGGCGAGGCGCTCACCCGGCGGCGCAGCGCCCGCCGGGTGAGCAGGGCGGCGGCCGTGGCGCCCGCGACGAGCGCGGCGGTGCGCGGCTTCGGCATCACGCGGCCCTCCGTTCCGCCGCCGTGGCCGCGGGGGAGACGGCCAGGTAGGCGAGGGCCTGCGCGGTGTCGCCCTCCCGCGCGGGGTGGTAGGCGCGGCTCAGATAGCGGGGTATGGACCGCAGCATGTCCCCGGTGCCGGGCAGCAGGCCCCGCTTGCCCCGGTCGTGGAAGTCCTTGAGCGTGGCCCTGCCATCGGTGAGGGTCGGGTCGTTCGCCATGAAGAACCGCGCCCCGCGCTGCCACAGGAACACCAGTGCCGTGAAGGCGGTGGCCCAGGTCCGCACCCGTCGGCGGTAGCTTCCGTCGAGGTGCGTGAACAGCTCGAAGGCGACCGAGCGGTGCTCCACCTCCTCCGCGCCGTGCCAGCGCAGCAGGTCCAGCATGACCGGGTCGGCGCCGCGCCGGTCCAGCTCCCCGGCGTTCAGCACCCAGTTCCCGAGGAACGCCGTGTAGTGCTCGATGGCCGCGATCAGCGCCACCCGCTCCAGCAGCCACCATCTGCGCGGCCTGCCCGGCGGCAGGGTCCGGTCGCCGAGCAGCTTCTCGAAGAACCAGTCGACCTGCGCGGTGTACGGCGTCGGGTCGAGCCCCAGCTCCTTCAGGCGGGGCAGCACCTCGTCGTGCGCCTGGGAGTGCACGGCCTCCTGCCCGATGAAGCCGATGACGTCCTCGCGGAGCCGGTCGTCCCGGATCAGCGGCAGCGCCTGCTGGTACACCCGCACGAACCAGCGCTCCCCGGCGGGCAGCAGCAGGTGCAGCACATTGATGGTGTGCGTGGTGAAGGGATCGCCCGGCACCCAGTGCAGCGGCGTGCCGTCCCAGGAGAAGGACACCTGGCGTGCCTTGAGCGGCACCCGGGCCTGCGTATTAGACATGGCGTCAATGTACTGACGGGTAGCGCGGCTGAGAACCCCCCGCGCCCCACCTTCGCGGCTGCGAATCCCCGCGCCCCCCTTGTCGACGCCGGTGCCGCTACGGCAGACCTCGCCGACGTCGCTACCGCAGGCCGCTGATCTCCCGGCCGTCCGCCGACACGCCCTTCAGCTCGGCCCGCGCCCCCTGCTCGGCCCGCGCCACCAGCAGCGGCCCCGGCCCGGACGCGGTGACCCCGCCCGTGGCCTCGATCGACGCCGTGTCCTTGCTGCCCGCCGCCAGCAGGTACCAGTTCCCGGCCGCCGACTTCCACAGCACCCCGGCCAGCACCCGGGGGTCACGCGGCCCGCAGGCCGGCACGTCCGCGCCCTTGGCGACGACCGCCCCGGCCGCCCCGCCCGGAGCCCGGAACTGGGCCAGCGCGATCGTGCCGTCCCCGCGCCAGGTCTCCGCCCGGGTGCACACCCAGGTAGCGGACCCTCCCCCACCCTCCGGGCGGGGGGACCCCCATCTCGCTTCGCTCGCGTCGGGCAGCGGCTGCTCGGCGAACACCCAGGCGTTCACGCTGCGCACGCCCGCGGAGCGCTCGGCCGCCAGCGAGCAGGCGAACGGCGCCCAGGTGCGCAGCCCCCGCGGACTAGAGGCGTCCTCGGCCGCGCCGGGCCGCCCGGCCGTCAGCCGGGCCGGGACCAGCTCGCCGAGGTCGGTGCCCAGGTGCGTGCCGGAGGCGTCGGTCAGCTGGAGCACGGTCCACGAGGCGCAGCCGCCGGACTGGAGGGCGGGGCCGGCCAGCGGCCCGGTCACGCCGTCGGCGAGGGGGAGCGGGACGGCGGCCGAGTCCGGTTTCGTCAGGTCCCGCTGGGCCGCCTTCGTCACCCAAGGAGCGGTCAGATAGCGGACGTTGGCGTCGGAGCGGCCCAGCACCAGCGCGCTCGCCTCCGCACCCGTCGCGCCGTCGACCCGGGCGAAGTCCAGGGCCGCGCCCTGCGTGCCGTCCTTCGGCTCGGCGTAACGGGCGATGCGCAGGCCGTCGTGGAGGAGCACCACGCGGGCGGCGTCGACCTCGCCGGCGTACAGCAGCTGCGGCGGGCCGGCCGGGCCGCCGGTCGGGGTGCCGGGGGTCGCCGAGACCCGGACGCTCCTGCCGGGGCGGGCCCACACGGCCAGGGCACGGCGCAGCAGCTCCTGGTCACCGGTGAGCGGGCCGCGCGCGGGCCACACGGAGAAGTCGGTGCGGTCCGCCGTCCGCCAGGCGTCGGGGGCGGCCCGGGTCAGCCGGCCCGGGTCGAGGGCGGCCTCGGCGGCGGGGTTCTGGGCGTACACGGGCGCGGCGGCGCCGTCCGGGCCCCAGCCGCCGCCCGGCAGGGCCACCAGCGCGCCGCAGATCGCGAGCGCGGCGGCGGCGGCGAGGGCGGCCTTGGTGTGCTGGCGGCGGCGCACCAGATCGGTGGGCCGGGCCTGGAGCGTGCACGGGTCGAACTCGGGGGAGGAGAGCAGCCCCGGATGCGCGGGCACACCGTTCGCCGAGGCCAGCGCGCCTCCCGGATCGGACACCCCGGCTGCCTTCAGCAGCTTGCGGATGTCCGCGTCGGGCAACTGCTCCAGGCCGCGCAGCACATAGGCGGCGCGGGCCGGGCCGGAGAGGGCGGACAGCCGCTGGTCCAAGGCGAGTTCGTCGGCGCCGCCGGAACGCGGGAACAGCCTGAGCCCCCACACCTGCGGCAGCGGCGGCGGCAGCTGGGCCAGGCGGGGCAGGCCCCGGCGGGGACGGGCCGCCGCCAGGGCCATGCGCAGCACCCGCTCGCGCAGATAGGCGTACCCCGGGTCGTCCGCCCGGCCGCCGCCCTGGGCCGGGATCGGGGCCGGCTGCTTGCGGCCCCGGGGCAGCGCGCGCTGGGCGAGGGCGTGTGCGGTCAGCACGCGGCGGCCGCGGCCGAGGCCCGGTGGCAGCACGAGGTAGGCGAGCCGGACCAGCCGGGGGTAGTGCTCGGCGAGCACGGCCTCGGCCTGCTCGGCGTCGACCGGCCCGGGACCGGCGGAGGGTGCGTGGCGCTGGGAGAGATCCTGTGACTGCACGCCCGGAAGAACGAGCGAGCCGGTGGACGGTCACCGCCGCGCGCCCGGTTCAGACCTCCGGATCGACCAGGGCGCGCGCATAGTTGGCCATCGACCGCTGGTAGCGCGGCAGATGCGGGGCGAGCGCGCCGAGCACCAGGGACAGGCCCTCGCGGTCGCGGCCGAGGCTGGACAGGCACAGGGCGAGGACCGCCCGTACCGCGTCGTCCAACTCGTCCGACGGGGCGTCGAGTTCGGGGGTGAGCAGCTTGACGCCCTCCTCCGGCTGCCCGATGTTCCGCAGCGAGCTGGACAGTTGGATCTTCGCTTGGCGGCGCTCGGAGCCCGTGAGGCCGCGGGCCAGCGCCTCCCGGTACAGCGGTACCGCCTTGTCCGAGTGCCCGGTCGAGTCCCAGGCGCAGGCCCGCTCGAACGGGCCGAGCGGGCTGTCGGCGGGCAGTTCGGCGACGAGGGTGTCGATCAGCGCGCGGAACTCGTGCGCCCGCTCCGGCGGATAGTCGTCGAACGAGCCCCAGGCGGCGGCCACGCGGTCTTCCCAGTCTTGGTTCACCGCGCCACCCTCGCACACGCGTGCGTGCCCGGTCACCGGTTTTGAGCGCACCGGGCCCGGGGGCCGTATCCGTGGGGGCCGGGGCCTGCCCGGTACACCAGGACCGGAGGGACAGATGAGGGTGACGCGACTCGCGCCCGTCGCGGCCGTACTGCTGGCGCTGGCGTCGGCGGGCTGCGGCTCGGGCGAGGACACCGGCCGGGTGCCGCCCGCCGCGACCGGCAGCCTGGAGGAACTGGCCGCCGAGGTGGAGTGCGAGCCGGACGTGCAGACCGACGCCGACGAGATCCGCCAGGCCGTCTGCAGCACGGCGGAAGGGCGGTTCGTCCTCGCCACCTTCGCCACCGACCGGGGCCGGCGCGAGTGGACCGACGCAGCCGAGGACTACGGCGGCCACTATCTGGTCGGCCGCAAGTGGGTCGCCGTCGGCGACGAAAGGGTGGTCCGGGCGCTGCGCGGCACGCTGGGCGGTGAGCTGGAGGCGGGCGCCGGCCACCACGCGCACGGCGGCTGAGCCGGTAGCGGGCAGGGCGAAGGCCGGTGACGAGGGGGACGTCACCGGCCTTCGGTCAGCTGCCCGCGGTGGGGGTCACGCGCAGCTGAGACCGCGGTTGAGGCAGTCGGCGATCCTGTCGGCCAGTCCGTTCTTGGTGACGCTGATGAAGTCGTCGTGGTCCGTGGCCGCCTTGTGCAGCTGCTCGGGGAAGCCGTCCACCGCATAGGCGTTCCTCACCCGTCCGTTCCGGATCACCGGCGGGGGAACGGCGTACACGAGCCGCATGGTCAGCTGCGGGATCGCCGTGAACCCGTCCGGGCAGGCGCCACTGGCCGGGTCGGCGAAGGCCACGTGCGTACGGTGGTTGGCGCTGTCGGTGTTCCGCCCGTCCCAGCAGCTCTGGAAGGCGAAGGAGCGCACCACCTCGCTGCCCCGCGGACAGATCGGGTACCGGTCGGTGAGCTGCACCTTGTCCTCGAAGCCGGTGCAGCTCCAGTGCGCGTTGGCGTTGGCCGGGCCGTTGGTGGTGGCCTTGGCGTCACCGGTGATGACGCGCAGGAACCGCGGCATCGCGACGACCTTGCCCACCGGGCTGCCGACGTACTTGATCTCGGCCCGGACCGGGGTCAGGATGCGGCCGACGTTGCCCTCCTTGCCGCCGCCGTCGGCGTTCTGGTCGAAGTCCCGGGTGCCGTCCTGGACGCGGACCACCGGCCAGTAGTACGACGACAGGTCAGCGCGGTTGCGGCAGCTGGTCCCGCCACGCAGGAGCGTCCGATCGCTCGCGAAGGCGTCGACCTTCTGGTTGCCGACGTAGTCGTGCAGGTGGTGCGCGCCGTTGGTGACACCGGGGGCCACGATCACGTTGTCGGTGTTGTGGTTCTTGTTGGCGTTCACCCCGCAGCGGGTGGTGAACGTGCCGGTCGAGGCGTTGCCGGTCCGGCGCGGTCCGCCCCGGACGTTCGGTGCGACCTCGGTGATGTCCACGAAGTCCGCCGCGACGGGGCCGTTGCCGGCCTGCCCGCCGATGCCTCCCCGCTGCCCGCCGTCGTCCCGCCGCCCCCCGTCTCGCGGCCCGCCGGCCGCGTCGGTCCGGTTCGTGCTCCGCGTCGTGCAGGGGGCGAGCCGTTCCAGCGCGGTGTCGAAGGACCCGCCGGCCCGCTGGATGCCGGTCCGGATCCGGTCGATCGTCGCCGCGCGTTTCTCGCCGAGAGGACCGACGATCGCGTTCCGCACGAACCCGGGGTCCTTCGCCTGTGCGTCCCGGGTGCCGGCGAGCCGGGCGTACGCCTCGGTGATCTGCCGGTCCAGGGTGGCCAGTTCACGGGCGACGCCCTGCCGGGCCGGCTCCGGCACGTCCGTCAGCCGCTGGCCGACGTCCGGGCAGGAGACGGTCGCGACCCGGGCCGTGGCGGCCTTGGTCCGGTTGTCGCCCCAGGCCCGCTGGTCCGGCTCGTGCGCCGAGGCGTGGACGTTCGCCCAGACCAGCCCGCCCCCGCCGAGCGCCAGGGCCGCCACCGCGGCGAGGGCCTTGGCGGCCGGCGGCGTACGGCGTTTTCGAGTGTTGCGTCCCATGGAACTCCTCTGACGTCCTTCTGGGGGCGGCACCGAGGCGCCCGGCAGGAGTGAAGCGGCGCCCTTCCATACGGACGCCGCCCCAGAGGTGTTCACCGGTCTCGTGAATTCCCCGACGAATCAGCGGGGGCCGGCGGATCAGCGGTCCCGGTCCAGATAGGCGAGCACCGCCAGGACGCGCCGGTTGTCGTCGTCCGAGACCTCCAGGCCCAGCTTGGCGAAGATGTTGGAGGTGTGCTTGGCGATCGCCCGTTCCGTCACCACGAGCTGGGCCGCGATGCCCGCGTTGGACCGGCCCTGGGCCATCAGCTCCAGCACCTCCCGCTCCCGCGGGGTCAGCCGGGCCAGCGGCCGGTCGTCGGCCGACCGCCGGGACAGCAACTGCTGGATCACCTGCGGGTCCATGGCCGTACCGCCCGCCGCCACCCGTCGTACCGCGTCCACGAACTGCTCCGCGTCGAACACCCGGTCCTTGAGCAGATAGCCCGATCGCCCCGGCGCCGTCGGCGAGCAGCTCGCGCGCGTACAGCTGCTCCACGTGCTGGGAGAGCACCAGCACCGGCAGCCCGGGCCGCGTCCGGCGGGCGGCGAGCGCGCACTGCAGGCCCTCGTCGGTGTGCGTGGGCGGCAGCCGTACGTCCACCACGGCCACGTCCGGCGTCAACTCCTCCAACGCCTCGGCGAGTTCGGGACCGGTCTCCACGGCCGCGGCGATCTCGAAGCCGTAGGCCGTCAGCATCCGCACCAGCCCGTCGCGCAGCAGGAAGAGGTCTTCGGCTAGGACAACACGCACGGGATCTCCATGGTCACCATGGTGGGGCCGCCGGCGGGGCTGCTGACGGCCAGGACGCCGTCGAATGTACCGAGCCGGCGCTCCACCCCCGCGAGCCCCGAGCCGGCCCCCACCACCGCGCCGCCCCGCCCGTCGTCGGTGACGGTGAGCCGCAGCCGGCCGTCGGTGTGGTGCACGTCGATCCAGACCCGGTCGGCTCCGGAGTGCTTGACCGCGTTGGTCAGCACCTCGTTGACCGCGAAGTAGGCGGCCGACTCCACCGGCGCCTCCGCCCGGCCGGACAGCTCCACGCTCACCTCGGCCGGCAGCGGCAGCCGCAGCGCCAACGCCCGTACCGCGTCGCCCAGTCCGCGCTCGGCGAGGACCGGCGGATGGATGCCGCGCACCAGGTCGCGCAGCTCCTCCAGGGCCTCGGCGGAGTTCCGGCGGGCCTGCGCGATCAGCTTCTTCGCCGCGGCCGGGTCCCGTTCGACCAGCATCTCGATGGTGCCGAGGTCCATGCCCATGGCGACCAGCCGGGCCTGCGCGCCGTCGTGCAGGTCCCGTTCGATCCGGCGCAGCTCGGCGGCCGAGGTGTCCACCGCGTCCCGCCGGGTCTCGGTCAGCACCCGCACCCGCTCGGTGAGGTCGCCCCGGCCGCCGCCGAGCACGGCCCGGGTGAGCCGGAAGTGCGCGGTGAGCAGCCGCGGGGTGAAGCGGTGGGCGACCACCAGCAGCACGGCCGCGAGGGCGGCGGCGAGCAGCGCGGTCGCCTGCCCGGTGACCGGCACGAACGCGTACCAGTAGATGTCGCCCGGTTCCCGCACGTACGCCCGCCACAGCCCGGCCGCCACCAGGAACCCCTGGACGGGGAAGAACAGCAGCACGGCCGGGAGCAGCGCGGTGACCGTGCCCGCGGTCATGTCGGTGAGCAGCCACAGCAGGTCCCGCCAGGTCTGCGGGTCCCGGAGCAGGGTGACCGTGCGCGTCCACGGGCCCGCCCCCGGCGGCACCGGCCGGTACACCACCGGTATCACCACCCCGCCCCACTCGGCGGCCAGTTGCCGCCGCACCTGCGCGTACCTGCGGACCGCGCCGAGCACCGGAGGCACCAGGAACAGGCCGAGGCCGAGCGGGAGGAGTTCGAGGGACATGACGGTGAAGGCGAAGCACAGCACCGTCACCGGCGGCATCGCCAGGGCCAGGACCAGCCCCTGTACGGCGGCCAGCACCGCCTGCCGGGTGCGGGCGCGGAAGTCGTCCCGCTGGACGTCGGTGTTCATGGCGCCAGTCTGGCCGGTCCGCCGGGCCCGGTCACGGGGCGGAGCCCCACGTCAGGGGGTGGTGCCAGGTACACCCCCGGCCAGGCCCAGCACCTTCGCCTCCACCTCGGGGTCCAGGCCCGGACGGGTGCGGTCGGTACGCAGCGGCCCGGTGCCGCCGAGCCCGCTCAGCCAGCGCCAGGTGTCCTCGACCGTCTGTGCCACCGGGCGGCACACCAGCCCGGTCGCCACCGCCCGCGACACGTCCGCGCCGTGCACGGCGCCGTGTGTCTCGCCGCCCGGCGGCACCCACACCGGCAGCTCGGTCCACGGCTCGATCCCGGCGGCCAGGATCGCCTCCGGAGCGGTCCAGCGCAGCTCCGCGTCCGCGCCGGTCGCCCGTACACAGGTGGCGAGCAGCTCGCCCATGGTGGTGTGGCCGGGCGGGCTCACCAGGTTGTACGGCCCGCCCAGGCCGCGTTCCAGGGCGCCGAGCAGCCAGTCGGCGAGGTCCCGGGCGTCGATGTACTGGAGGGGCAGCTCGCGCGGGCCGGGCGCCAGGACCGGGCCGCCGCGCGCGATCCGGGTCAGCCACCAGGGCAGCCGGCCCACGTTCTCGTACGGGCCGAGGATCAGCCCGGCCCGCACCAGCAGCGCGTCCGCCGCGCCGAAGGCGCCGACGACGGCCAGTTCCCCGCCGCGCTTGTCGGCCGCGTAGTCCGTGGCCCCGGCGTCGGCGGCGCCCTCGACCAGCGGGGCGTCCTCGGCGGCGCCGGGCGGCCAGGGCCACACGTACACCGACCGGCTGGAGACGTACGCGTACCGCCCGGCCCGGCCGCGCAGCAGCCGGGCCGCCTCGTGCACGGCGCGCGGGGCGGCCGACCAGGTGTCCACCACGGCGTCCCAGCCGGCCCGCTCCGCGGCGAGCGCGGCGAGGCCGTCGGGCGCGGTGCGGTCGCCGTGCAACGACCGCGCTCCGGGCGGCGGTTGGTGACGTCCCCGGTGGAAGACGGTCACCTCCCAGCCGCGCCCGAGCGCGGCCTGGACGACGGCCCGCCCCACGAACTCCGTACCGCCCAGCACGAGAAGTCTCATGCCGGTGATCCTGCCCGGTCCGGGGCCGTGGGCGCGCGGGGCTCTGCCGAGGGCAGAACGGTCAGCGGGCGGTCGCCGGGGTGTACTTGTAGCCGACCCGGCGCACGGTCTGGATCGACTTGCGGTGCCGGTCGCCCAGCTTGCGGCGCAGCCGGGCGATGTGCACGTCCACGGTGCGGCCGTCGCCGACGTGCCCGTAGCCCCATACCGTGGTGACGAGCTGGTCGCGGGTGTGCACCCGGTGCGGGTGCGCCACCAGGTGGGCCAGCAGCTCGAACTCCAGGTAGGTCAGGTCGAGTTCGCGGCCCTCGACGCTGGCGGTGCGCCGCACCGGGTCGATCCGCACCAGCGGCTCGGCGCCGGGGTCCGGCTCGGTGCGCCCGGCCTGGTCCTCCGGCTGGTCGGGGACGGCGACCGGCGGGAACGGGGGCCGCTGGTCGGCGGGGACCAGCACCAGGTAGCCGACCATCGGCGGCCGGCCCGGCAGGGTGGGCAGGGTGTGCTGCGGCGCGGGCAGCCAGGTGGCGCCCGGCGGCAGGAAGTCCGCCACGTGGACCGCCTCGTCCCGGTCTACGGCGCGCAGCCGGTGCCGGGTGCCGTTCGGGGCGGGGGCGGGCAGGGTGGCGGTGGAGAGGGATCGGGTGGTCGCCATGAGAGGTCAGCTCTTTCGCGCGAGGAGTTCGTCGGGAGGGTGCGGCGGCCCGGTTCGTGGTCGGGCGTCGCCGGCGGACGTACGTCGTTTCGCGCTGGCCGAAGGCCGGGGGTACGGCTTTAGAGGGCCCGCGCGTTCATCGCGGGGCGACACACACGGTCGAAGTCGTGGTGCTGACGGGAAGGCCAGAACGGCTGGAGGTCGTAGCGACCCGTCGCGGTGCTCTGCTGGATGCCGGCCATGCTCTTATTGAAGCAGAGCCGTGCGGCGGGCAGGAGCCTCCTCTCACTGCTTGGACGCTTCCTTGGTGTGACATTGACGTGACAAACGCGCCGGACCCCGGATTACGGGCCTGTTCAGCGGCCTGGAGCGGGCCGGGGGAGTCCGGGAGGCCGTCTCACATTCCGGACGGCGCCGAGGGTCGGCCACCGTGGCACGGGGTCAACGGCCGCCCCCCGAGGCGGCTTACGGGATACGCGACGGGGGCGCCCGCCGTCACGGCGGGCGCCCCCGAGGTGCGGGACGGATCAGACCTGGCCGGCCTTCTCCAGCGCGGTGCAGCAGGTGTCCACCAGCAGGCGGGTCACCACGTACGGGTCGACGTTCGCGTTCGGGCGGCGGTCCTCGATGTAGCCCTTGCCGTCCTTCTCGACCTGCCACGGGATGCGCACCGAGGCACCCCGGTCGGAGACGCCGTAGGAGAACTTGTCCCACGGGGCCGTCTCGTGCAGGCCGGTCAGGCGCTCGTCGATGCCGGCGCCGTAGTTCTTCACGTGGTCCAGCGGCTTCGAGCCCTCGCCGAGCGACTCGCAGGCGGTGATGATGGCGTCGTAGCCCTCGCGCATGGCCTTGGTGGAGAAGTTGGTGTGCGCGCCCGCGCCGTTCCAGTCGCCCTTGACCGGCTTGGGGTCCAGGGTCGCGGAGACACCGAAGTCCTCGGCGGTGCGGTACAGCAGCCAGCGGGCCACCCACAGCTGGTCGGAGACCTCCAGCGGGGACAGCGGGCCGACCTGGAACTCCCACTGGCCGGGCATGACCTCGGCGTTGATGCCGGAGATGCCGAGGCCCGCCTTCAGGCAGTTGTCGAGGTGGGCCTCGACGACGTCCCGGCCGAAGATCTCGTCGGCTCCGACACCGCAGTAGTAGCCGCCCTGCGGGGCCGGGAAGCCGCCCTCGGGGAAGCCCAGCGGACGGGAGCCGGCGAAGAAGGTGTACTCCTGCTCGATGCCGAAGATCGGCTCCTGCGCGGCGAACCGCTCGGCCACCTCGGCCAGCGTCGCGCGGGTGTTGGTCGGGTGCGGGGTCAGGTCGGTGTCCAGCACCTCGCACAGCACCAGGATGTCGTCGCCGCCGCGGATCGGGTCCGGGCAGGTGAAGACCGGCCTGAGCACGCAGTCCGAGGAGTTGCCCGCGGCCTGGTTGGTGGAGGAGCCGTCGAAGCCCCACAGCGGCAGCGTGTCGAGACCGGCCGGGGCGCCCGTGATGACCTTCGTCTTGGAACGGAGCTTGGCCGTCGGCGAGGTGCCGTCGATCCAGATGTACTCAGCCTTGAAGGTCACGGGGGCCACATCCTTCGGGGTGGGTCGGGCGCATCCGCCTGGGCGGTTGCCGCGGCGCTGCGGCACTGGGGCGCCGCTCGAACTGCGGGCAGCCTGTC
This sequence comes from Streptomyces rubradiris, assembly GCF_016860525.1. Classification (NCBI taxonomy): domain Bacteria; kingdom Bacillati; phylum Actinomycetota; class Actinomycetes; order Kitasatosporales; family Streptomycetaceae; genus Streptomyces; species Streptomyces rubradiris. Next base: position 1,884,377 of record NZ_BNEA01000001.1, on the reverse strand, counting down.
AACAGGCGGTTTCCCGGCCATTGCCCGAATGTGAACGCCGTGTTACCCGACGCCTGTGTGCCGAGGCTCACGTCGTGGGACCACGCGGTGAGAGGGAGCGGTCCCGGCCGTGCGGATTGCGTACGACCGGGGTTCCCCGGCACGACGGCAGGGGTCAGTGCTCGCTGCGGGCCAGGGCCTCCCGTACGGCCTCCTCGCTGCGGGCCACCAGCGCCGTCCCGTCGTCCGCGGTGATGATCGGCCGCTGGATGAGCTTGGGGTGCCCGGCGAGCGCGGCGATCCAGCGGTCCCGGGAGCCCGCGTCGCGCGGCCACTCCTTGAGCCCCAGCTCCTTGGCCGCCGCCTCCTGGGTGCGGGTGATGTCCCACGGTTCGAGACCCAGCCGGTCCAGCACGGCCCTGATCTCGTCCTCGCCCGGCACGTCCTCCAGGTACCGCCGCACGGTGTACTCGGCCCCCTCGGCGTCGAGCAGGGTCAGCGCGCTACGGCACTTCGAGCAGGCGGGATTGATCCAGATCTCCATGCGCGACACGGTACGCGGTACCGGCTCTGTTCGAATTCACGACACCTCGGCAGCCCCATCCCCACCACCGGTGACGGAACGCCAATTTCCCATGTGAGCTGCGGATTCACTCGCTTCCGTGACCGACCGATTGTCAGTGGCCGCCGGTAGACTGGAAGCAGTGTTCGAGACCGGGCGCCGGGTCGCCGGCGACCGGTCTGACCGCGACAGGAGGATGCCTGTGCCCGCTGCCGCCCTCAAGCCGAAGCCGTTGCCGACCCAGTCCACCGCCCAGCACCCCGTGCTGTTCGACTCGCCCTACCAGCCCGAGGTGAAGCGACCGCTGCCGGCCGGACGGCCGCGCCAGTGGTATGTCACGCACAACCGGCGCCTGAAGGCCATGCGCCTCGCCATAGCCCTGCTCGACTCCGGGATCTACCTGCCGGAGCAGGCGCGGAACGAGACGATCCGCGGGACGGCCGAGCGGATCGGCATGCGGCCGCCCTCCGACACCACGTGTCACATGGTGCGGACGCTGATGCGCTACTCGCGGTGAGCCGTGTGCCGGGTGCCCTCGCGCAGACGCGGGGGCACCCGGCACCGTCACCGAAGGGGCGCCTCCGAGTGCCCGTCCAGGCCCGCCAGCAGCCGCGTCACGAACTCCCGCCGGTCCTCGGCGTGGTCGCGGAACCACAGGCCCAGCATGTGTTCGGCGTCCGGGAGGTCGAAGCGGGAGAACCGGGCCCGCTCCGACAGCGCCTCCTGTATGGCCTCGGTGACCGCCGCAGGGATGACCGTGTCGTGGCCCGGCACCGCCAGCACCGCCCGGCCCGCGTACGCGCGGAACACCTCCAGGGCGGGGGAGTCCCGCCAGCTGTCCGGCGTGCGGATCAGCTCCGAGAAGCGGCTGTCGCCGTTGCCGAACGGCACGTCCCAGGCGTCCTGGCCGTACACGGCGGGCGCGCACAGCCCCACGGCCGCGACCCGGCGCCCGTAGTGCCGCATGAGATCGGCGACCGTCTGCCCGCTCATGCTGAAGCCGACGATGACCAGCGGATCGCCCGCCGGAGCGTGCGCGTCGAGCACCGCCACCGCCTGCTCGTACCGGCGGCGCAGACTCAACTCCGCCAGCTCGCCCGTGCTTTCACCGTGCCCGGAGAAGTCGAGGGCGAGGGCGCGGCAGCCTTGGCCGGCGAAGTCGGCGAGGAACGGCAGCAGCCGCTCCTTGCTGCCGTTGCCCGCGCCGTGGAGCAGCAGCGCCGTGGCCCGGCCGGCCGGTCCGGCACCGGCCCCGCTGAGCCGTTCACCGTCGTACGCGTGCGTGAAGGGGGAGATTCGGTCCATGCGGGCCATTCACTCACGGCGCCCCGCCGCGCCCGCGCGAACCCCTCGCACACCGCCCCAGGGGCGCGCGGAAAACGGGATGCGCCGGTGATCGCGCCCTTCCTACGCTGTACGTACGGAGACGGCACAGACACGCTCCGCTTCCCCCCCAACTCACCCCACGGAGGTCCGTCATGCGTGGCATTCTCGCGACCGGGACCGTGGTCCTGGTGATCCTCGGAATCGGAAACCATCTCTGGTGGCTCGCCGCGGTGGCGCTGCTGTACCTGTACGCGACACACGGCCGCGGCTCCCCCGGCACGACCCCGCCCGCCCCCACCTCCAGCGCTCTGCCCGACACCTACCGGGCGTACCGCGAGCGCCGCGACCGCCAGGCCCGCTGGGAGCGCCGCTACCGCCGCGAGCGCCCTTTCGAGGCCCGCCGGCAGGAGCGGGAGAAGACCCGGTAACCCGGTGGTCGGGGCTGCCACCGGCCGGCACAGGCCGGCGGCGCCCCAGGCGCCCCGCTGTCCGGTGCGCACCCCCGGCCCCCGTGGCCCTCGTGGCCCCGTGGGGAGATCAGTAGCCGGACCGCAGCTGCGCGTACCCCAGCAGCACGATCACCGCGGCCACGCACCCGAGCACCACGGCCGTCGACACCCAGGAGGACCGGCGTGGCCCCACCGGGTCCGGGTCGGCACGGAAGGGCGCCGGCTCCGGCGGGTTCTCCTTCCACCGCGCGGCGAGCATCCGGGCCCGCGCGGAGGGCTCCTTGTGCTCGGCCGAGTTCACCCACGCGTGATCGAACTCGCGCTCCCAGTCGTCCTGTTCCGCCATCCCCGTGCAACCTCTCTCGTCCGGCACTGCGGAGGCATGATCCTCCGACAATAGGAAGTTCGAGAAGCGAGAAAGGTTGCACAGCCATGGAAAGCCCGAGGCCCCGCCGCTCACGGGGAGCGGCGGGGCCTCGGGTGTGGTGCGGGGGCCGTCACACGTCGAAGTACAGCTCGAACTCGTGCGGGTGCGGGCGGAGCTGGAGGGGGGCGATCTCGTTGGTGCGCTTGAAGTCGATCCACGTCTCGATCAGGTCGGACGTGAACACGTCGCCCTGGAGGAGGAACTCGTGGTCGGCCTCCAGCGCGTCGAGGACGGCGTTCAGCGAGGTCGGGACCTGGGCGACGTTCGCGTGCTCCTCGGGAGCCAGCTCGTACAGGTCCTTGTCGATCGGCTCGGCCGGCTCGATCTTGTTCTTGATGCCGTCCAGGCCCGCGAGCAGCAGCGCCGAGAAGGCGAGGTACGGGTTGCCGGAGGAGTCGGGCGCGCGGAACTCGACGCGCTTGGCCTTCGGGTTGGAGCCCGTGATCGGGATGCGCATCGCGGCCGAGCGGTTGCGCTGCGAGTACACCAGGTTGATCGGCGCCTCGAAGCCCGGCACCAGACGGTGGTACGAGTTCACCGTCGGGTTGGTGAAGGCCAGCAGCGACGGAGCGTGCTTGAGGATGCCGCCGATGTAGTAGCGGGCCATGTCCGACAGGCCCGCGTACCCGGCCTCGTCGTAGAACAGCGGGTCGCCGTTGCTCCACAGCGACTGGTGCACGTGCATGCCCGAGCCGTTGTCGCCGAAGATCGGCTTCGGCATGAAGGTCGCGGTCTTGCCGTTGCGCCAGGCCACGTTCTTCACGATGTACTTGAAGAGCTGGAGGTCGTCGGCGGCGGCCAGCAGCGTGTTGAACTTGTAGTTGATCTCCGCCTGGCCGGCGGTGCCCACCTCGTGGTGCTGGCGCTCGACCTTCAGGCCCTGCTTGTCCAGCTCCAGGGAGATCTCGGCGCGCAGGTCGGCGAAGTGGTCGACCGGCGGGACCGGGAAGTAGCCGCCCTTGTAGCGGACCTTGTAGCCGCGGTTGTTCTCCAGGGCGCCGGTGTTCCAGGCACCCGCCTCGGAGTCGATGTGGTAGAAGGACTCGTTCGCCGAGGTGGCGAAGCGCACGCTGTCGAAGACGTAGAACTCGGCCTCGGGACCGAAGTACGCGGTGTCGGCGATGCCCGTCGACGCCAGGTACGCCTCCGCCTTCTTCGCCACGTTGCGCGGGTCACGGGAGTACTGCTCGCCGGTGATCGGGTCGTGGATGAAGAAGTTGATGTTGAGGGTCTTGTCCCGGCGGAACGGGTCGACACGGGCCGTGGACAGGTCGGCACGCAGAGCCATGTCGGACTCGTGGATGGCCTGGAAACCGCGGATCGACGATCCGTCGAAGGCCAGCTCCTCGTCCGGGTCGAACGCCTCGACGGGCACCGTGAAGTGCTGCATGACGCCCGGCAGGTCGCAGAAGCGGACGTCGACGAACTTGACGTCCTCGTCCGCGATGAACTTCTTGGCCTCGTCGGCGTTCTGGAACATCCAGCTCCTCCTACTCCCGACCGTCCTCGCCGGGGTGGTAGATCGTTCGTGCGGCCAGTGCGGTGGCACACGGTGGTCTCGACCCTAGGGACGGGTGATTTCTCGGGCGTGACCCGTTTGTTTCGCAGACGTTAACCGGCCACGTGTCCACCGTAGCCCCCGTTCACCCCTGCGCGTAGTGTCCGAAACCGGGCGCAGTACCGTGGACGCGTGGACAACAGGCAGGCAATCGGATCGTGGCTCTCCGGCCCGCGCGCGGCCATGGAAGAGGCGGGCGCCGACTTCGGCTACCGGGGCGAGCAGCTCGGGCTCCCGGAGCACGGGCCCAACTCGATCGCACGGCCCGGACGGCGGCTCGGCGCGCTCGCCGTGGACTGGGCGCTGTGCGTCCTGATCGCATACGGCCTGATCACGCACGGCAACGGAGCGCTCACGAGCAACTGGGCGCTCGGCGTGTTCTTCGTGCTGAGCGCGCTCACCGTCGGCACGGTCGGCTGCACCCCCGGCAAGCGGCTCTTCGGCATCCGGGTGGTCGCCCTCGGCACCGGCACGGTCAGCCCGGGCCGCGCCCTGCTGCGCACGGTGCTGCTGTGCCTGGCGATCCCCGCGCTGGTCTGGGACCGCGACGGCCGCGGCCTGCACGACCGCCTCGCCAAGACCGTCGAGGTCCGCATCTGACAGCGCCCCGGCGGATGCGCCGGAGGGACCGCCCGCGCCACCGGTACGGGTGATCCTTCCGGCGTGCCGTTCCGTCGGCCTACCTCTTGCGTAGCACCGCCCGTGCCACCGGTACGGGTGATCCTTCCGGCGTGCCGTTCCGTCGGCCTTCCCCTTGCGTAGCACCGCCGGCGCCACCGGTACGGGTGATCCTTCCGGCGTGCCGTTCCGTCGGCCTACCCCTTGCGCAGCACCGCCCGCACCACCCGCCGCAGCTCGGCCTCCGGGTCCGCCGCGGCGCCGGGCGCGCGCCAGGCCACGAAGCCGTCGGGGCGGACCAGCACCGCGCCGTCGGCCGTCGTGCCGTGCAGGCCCGCCCAGTCGGTGCCGCCGCCGGGGCCCTCGCCGTCGTAGGCGAGGTCGGCGTCCGGGCCGGTGCCGACGCGGTACGCCTCCAGCCGTACCCCGTCCGTGGCCGCGACGCGCCGCGCCGCGGCCTGCCAGGCCGCGCCCGCCGCCGAGCCGGCGTCGCTGAGGAGGACCAGCGAGCGCTCGTAGAGGTCGATCGTGGAGAGCCGTTCGCCCGCCCGGCGCAGCCACAGGTGGGGGGCCCGGCTGCCGGGGTCCGCGGTCAGCCGCACCCCGTCGGGTACGACCGGCTGGGCCGGGTCGGCGTCCAGGACGGCGCCCTCCAGATAGCGGTAGGCGAGGACCACCGGGAGGATGCCGCTGCGCGGGCCGCCGCCGACGCCCGGGGTCGGGGCGAAACCGGGGTGGCTGTGCTCCACGGAGCGCGCCGAGGCGCGGGCGCTGGTGGCCAGGGCGACCGGCCGGCGCTCGGTGTCGTAGGTCTCCAGCAGCTCGGGCCCGGCCCAGCCGTCGAGCACGGCGGCCAGCTTCCAGGCCAGGTTGTGCGCGTCCTGGATGCCGGTGTTGGAGCCGAACGCGCCGGTCGGTGACATCTCGTGGGCCGAGTCCCCGGCGAGCAGCACCCGGCCGGCCGTGTACCGCTCGGCGACCCGTTCCGCCGCGCGCCAGGACGCCTTCCCGGTGACCTCGATGTCGAGGTCCGGCACCCCGACGGCCAGCCGGATGTGCCGCTGGAGGCGTTCCTCGGTGAACTCCTCCAGCCGCTCGCCGTGCTCGGGGTGCCAGGGCGCGTGGAAGACCCAGTGCTCCTTGTTGTCGACCGGCAGCAGCGCGCCGTCGGCCTCCGGGTTGGTGAGGTAGCAGCAGATGAAGTGCCGGTCGCCGACGGTCTCGGCGAGCAGCTTGGACCGGAAGGTGACGCTGACGTTGGCGAACAGGTCGCCGGGGCCGCTCTGCCCGATGCCGAGCCGGCGCCGCACGGGGCTGCGCGGGCCGTCGCAGGCCGCCAGGTAGTCGGCGCGGACCGTGTAGAGCTCGTCGCTGTCGCGGTCCCGGACGAACGCCGTCACTCCTTCGGGGTCCTGGGAGAAGGACTCCAGCTCGTGGTAGTAGCGCAGGTCGCCACCGAGCGCCCGGGCCCCCTTCAGCAGTACCGGCTCCAGATCGTTCTGGCTGCACAGGCACCACGTGGTGGGACTGAACTTGGCCAGCCCGCCGCCCGGGTCGATGTGCCGGAACAGCCATTCCCCGGCGTCGCCCGCCAGCGTGGGCGTCTGCAGGATGCCGTGGTTGTCCGCGAGCAGCGAGGCCGCCGCCTTGATGTCCGGCTCGATGCCGGCCACCCGGAACAGTTCCATCGTGCGCAGGTTGTTGCCGCGGCCACGCGGGTGGATCGAGGTCCCGGAGTGCCGCTCGACGAGCATGTGCGGTACGCCGAGACGGCCCAGGAACAGGGAGAGGGACAGGCCCACCAGGGAGCCGCCCACGATGAGGACGGGCACCCGGTGATCGGCTTTCTGCTGCATCAGGGCTCCAGAGGCGAAGGTTCGGGATGCGGGGCGCATTGGTGTTTGTGTGCCCTCTGGGACGGCTTTCGCGTGCTCAATCACCCGCGTGGTTCACGCGAGTCGCGCGACCCGGCACGAGCGGCACAGGATCAAGAAGCGCTGACGTCGCGTCATCGGCGGCCGGCGTTGCCTCTGCCCCCGTGAAGGAGATGTGCGCAGCATGACCACCTTGTCGGAAAAGCCCTCGGCCCCCTCGACGCGCCAGGTGTCGAAGCGGGTCTCCCAGTCGGTGTTCGACGGCTCCCGCCTGCGGGTCGTCCTCCTGGTGGACGTCCACGACGGCGCCCAGCAGCAGTTTCTGGAGGCCTACGAACAGCTGTGCAACCAGGTGGCGCAGGTCCCCGGTCACGTCAGCGACCAGCTGTGCCAGTCCATCGAGAATCCCTCCCAATGGCTCATCACCAGCGAGTGGGAGAGCGCCCCGCCGTTCCTCACCTGGGTGAACAGCGAGGAGCACGTGCGGATGGTGGAACCGCTGCACAGCTGCGTGCGGGACACCCGGTCGCTGCGCTTCCACGTCGTCCGCGAGACCGGGGGAGCGGCCGCCGACTCCGCCGAGCGCCGCCGGCTCCAGACGTCCCCCCGGATCGGTGACGGGGTGATCCGGCACGCGCTCACCTTCACGGTGCGGCCCGGCAGCGAGGCGGAGGTGAAGCGGATCCTGGCGGACTACGCCTCGCCCCGGGCCCGGGTCGACGAGACCACCCGGCTGTGCCGGACCTCCCTGTTCATGCACGGCAACCGGGTGGTGCGGGCCATCGAGGTGCGCGGCGACCTGCTCGCGGCGCTGCGCCACGTCGCCCGGCAGCCCGAGGTGCGGGCCGTGGAGGAGGCCATCAACCCCTATCTGGAGCAGGAGCGGGACCTGAACGACCAGGAGTCCGCGCGGGTCTTCTTCACCCGGGCGGCGCTGCCCGCCGTGCACCACGTCACCGCGGACGAGCTGACCGAGGGCGAGCGGCTGGCCCGCTACTACCCGGCCCGGCCGGGCAGCGGGATGCGGCTGGCGGAACTGCTCGCCCAGCGGGACGAGGCGGCGGCGGACGACCCGGACAGCCCCGTGCTGCGCAGCACGATCTTCCAGCGCGACGACGTGGTCGTCCGGCTGCTCGACGTACGCCCCGGCCTCGGCGCCCAGGCCGCCCTGGCGGAGCCCGGGCACCTGGCCGGGCTGGAGGCACTGCTGGACGGCGAGCCCGTCGGCATGGACCTCGTCACCGACCGCCGTTCGCCCGACGCCTGACCCGGGCCGGCCCAACCAACGGAGGAACACCGTGATCAAACCCCTTCCGAAGATCGTGGACCTGAGCGAGATCGAGCCCAACACCCGGCGCGGCGGTGATCTGCGCGCCATGCTCACCCCCAGCACGGTGGGCGCCACCAGCGGTTTCATGGGGGTGGCCATCGTCCAGCCCGGCGACCGCATCGGCGAGCACTACCACCCCTACTCCGAGGAGTTCGTCTACGTCCTGTGCGGGCAGCTGGAGGTGGACCTGGACGGCGAGCCGCACCCGCTGCGGCCCGAGCAGGGGCTGATGATCCCCATCAACATGCGCCACCGGTTCCGCAACGTCGGCAACGTGGAGGCGCGGCTCGTCTTCCACCTGGGCCCGCTCGCCCCGCGGCCGGCCCTCGGCCACGTCGACACCGAGGAGACGGCGCAGCCGCTGGCCGCCGTCGCCGAGCCCGCCGGCCGGGAACAGGTCCGCTCATGACCCGGCGCGTGGCGGTCACCGGCATAGGCGTCGTCGCTCCGGGCGGGATCGGCGTACCGGCGTTCTGGGACCTGCTGGCCGAAGGCCGTACCGCGACGCGGGGCATCACGTTCTTCGACCCGGCCGGGCTCAGGTCCCGGATCGCCGCCGAGTGCGACTTCGATCCCGCCGCGCACGGCCTGGACGCGGAACAGGTCCAGCGGGCGGACCGGTACATACAGTTCGCGCTGGTCGCCGGGGCGGAGGCGGTCCGGGACTCCGGTCTCGACCTGGCCCGGGAGGACCCCTGGCGGGTCGGCGTCTCCCTGGGCACCGCCGTCGGCGGCACCACCCGCCTGGAGCACGACTACGTCCTGGTCAGCCACCGCGGGCAGCGCTGGGACGTCGACCACACCGAGGCGGAGCCGCAGCTGCACCGGGCGTTCTCGCCGAGCACCGTGGCCTCCGCGGTGGCGGAACGTTTCGGCGCACGGGGTCCGGTGCAGACCGTCTCCACCGGCTGCACCTCCGGACTGGACGCCGTCGGATACGCCTTCCACACCGTCCAGGAGGGGCGGGCCGACATATGCGTGGCCGGGGCCTCGGACTCCCCGATATCCCCGATCACCATGGCCTGCTTCGACGCGATCAAGGCCACGTCCCCGAACAACGACGACCCCGCGCACGCCTCCCGGCCCTTCGACAACAACCGTGACGGCTTCGTCATGGGCGAGGGCGGCGCGGTGCTGGTCCTGGAGGAGCTGGAGCACGCCCGGGCCCGCGGTGCCCATGTGTACTGCGAGTTCGGCGGCTACGCCACCTTCGGCAACGCCTACCACATGACCGGCCTGACCAAGGAGGGCCTGGAGATGGCGCGGGCCATCGAGACCGCCCTCGGCCAGGCACGGCTCGACCCCACGGCGATCGACTACGTCAACGCGCACGGCTCCGGCACCCGGCAGAACGACCGCCACGAGACGGCGGCCGTGAAGCGGGCGCTCGGCCACCACGCCTACGACACCCCGATGAGCTCCATCAAGTCCATGGTGGGGCACTCCCTCGGGGCGATCGGCGCCATCGAACTGGTCGCCTGTGTGCTGGCCCTCGCCAAGCAGGTCGTACCGCCGACCGCGAACTACGAGATCCCCGACCCGGAGTGCGACCTGGACTACGTCCCGCGCGTCGCCCGCGAACGCAAGCTGACCAGCGTGCTGTCCGTGGGCAGCGGGTTCGGGGGCTTCCAGTCCGCGGTGATCCTGACCCGGCCGAGGGAGTGAGGACACACGATGAGCGAACCGAAGGACCGGCAGGCGGCCATCACCGGCATCGGGGTGGTCGCGCCCAACGGCACCAGCACCGACACCTTCTGGAAGGCCACCCAGGAGGGCCTCAGCGTCCTCGGCCGGGTCACCCGCGAGGGCTGCGAGCACCTTCCCCTGAAGGTGGCCGGTGAGGTCCGCGCCTTCGACCCGGCGGCCACCATCGAGGAGCGCTTCCTCGTCCAGACCGACCGGTTCACGCACTACGCCATGGCCGCGGCCGACTTCGCGCTGGACGACGCCCGGCTCGGGCCGTCCGGCATCCCGGACGCGCCGTACTCCATCGGCGTGGTCACCGCCGCCGGCTCCGGCGGCGGCGAGTTCGGCCAGCGCGAACTGCAGCGACTGTGGGGCAAGGGCAGCCGGTTCGTCGGGCCGTACCAGTCCATCGCCTGGTTCTACGCCGCCAGCACCGGCCAGGTCTCCATCCGCCGCGGCTTCAAGGGGCCCTGCTCCGTCGTCGCCTCCGACGAGGCCGGCGGACTGGACGCCCTCGCCCACGCGGCCCGGGCGGTGCGCCGCGGCACCGACGTGATCGTGGCCGGCTCCACCGAGGCGCCGCTCGCGCCGTACTCGATGGTCTGCCAGCTCGGCTACGCGGAACTGAGCCGGGAGACCGACCCGGCCCGGGCCTACCTCCCCTTCACCGAGGAGGCGCGCGGGTTCGTGCCGGCCGAGGGCGGCGCCATGCTCGTCATCGAGGCGGCGGGCACCGCCGAGGACCGCGGCGCCGCCGTCCGGGCCGTCGTCGCGGGCCACGGGGCCACCTTCACCGGCGCCTCCCGCTGGGCGGAGTCCCGCGACGGCCTCGCGCACGCCGTCCGGCAGGCCCTGGCGGAGGCCCGGTGCGCACCCGAGGAGATCGACGTCGTCTTCGCCGACGCCCTCGGGGTGCCGGAGGCCGACCGGGCCGAGGCCCTGGCGCTCGCCGACGCCCTCGGCCCGCACGCCGCACGGGTCCCGGTCACCGCGCCGAAGACCGGGATCGGCCGCGGCTACTGCGCGGCCCCCGTGCTGGACACCGCCGCGGCCGTGCTGGCGATGGAGCACGGCCTGATCCCGCCGACGCCGAACGTCTTCGACGTCTGCCACGACCTCGACCTCGTGACCGGCCACGCCCGCGTCGCCGAACCGCGCACCGCCCTGGTGCTCAGCCGCGGACTCATGGGGTCGAACTCGGCGCTGGTGCTGCGAGCCGGCACCAGGCAGTGAGCACAGCAAAGGAGGAAAGCACATGCCGCAGATCACCGTGGAAGAACTCGCCGCGCTGATGAAGAAGGCCGCCGGGGTCACCGTCAGCCCGGAGCAGCTGATGGAGAAGCCGGACACCGGCTTCGACGTCCTCGGCGTCGACTCGCTCGGCCTGCTCGGCATCGTCGGCGAGCTGGAGAACACCCACGGCACCCCGATGCCGGTGGACGCCGAACGCTGCAAGACGCCGCAGCAGTTCCTCAACCTCGTCAACACCACCCTGATGGCAGGAGCCTGACATGGCAGGACACACCCAGAACGAGATCACCATCGCCGCCCCGCTGGACCTGGTCTGGGACATGACCAACGACCTGGAGCGCTGGCCGCAGCTGTTCAGCGAGTACGCGTCGGTGGAGGTCCTCAAGCGGGAGGGCGCCAAGACCACGTTCCGGCTGACCATGCACCCGGACGAGAACGGCACCGTCTGGAGCTGGGTCTCCGAGCGCGAGCCGGACCGCGACTCCCGCACCGTCACGGCCCGCCGGGTGGAGACCGGCCCCTTCGCCCACATGGACATCCACTGGAGCTACGAGGAGGTCCCGGCCGGCACCCGGATGGTGTGGACCCAGGACTTCGCGATGAAGCCGGACGCGCCGGTCGACGACGACTGGATGACCGACAACATCAACAAGAACTCCAAGGTCCAGCTCGCCCTGATCCGGGACAAGATCGAGCAGGCGGCGGCCGGCCGGCGCCCCGCCCCGGCCCTGGCCGACTGAGCCGGAGAGCAGGAGACGACCGTGCACCAGGCCCTGATCGTCGCCCGCATGGCCCCGGGCTCCGCGCCGGACATCGCCAAGGTGTTCGCGGAGTCCGACCGCGGGGAGCTGCCGCACCTCGTCGGGGTGGTCCGGCGCAGCCTCTTCCAGTTCGGCGATGTGTACATGCACCTCATCGAGTCCGAGCGCGAGCCCGGACCGGCCATCGCCAAGGTCACCTCGCACCCCGAGTTCAGGGAGGTCAGCGAGCGGCTGTCGGCGTACGTCAGCGCGTACGACCCCGAGACCTGGCGGTCCCCGAAGGACGCCATGGCCCAGCGCTTCTACGTCTGGGAGCGCGACGCCGGAGTCTGAGATCCCCGTCCGGAGCACCGGTGCCGGGCCCGCGTCGCACGCGGACCCGGCACCGGTGTGCCGTGGGGGAGCGGTCTCAGCCGCGGACCGTGCAGTCGAACGCGTGCAGGAACGGGTTGACCGGGCGGACGTCGCCGACCTCCAGGCCCGCCGCCCGCAGCCGGCCGGTCATGCTGGCGGTGGTGTGCTTGGCCCCGCCCACGTTGAGCAGCAGCAGCAGGTCCATGGCGGTGCTGAACCGCATGGACGGCGTGTCGTCCACCAGGTTCTCGATCACGACGACCCGGGCGCCGGGACCGCCCGCCTCGACCACGTTGCGCAGCAGCCGGGCGGTGGACTCGTCGTCCCACTCCAGGATGTTCTTGATGATGTAGACATCGGCCCTGACCGGGACGGCCTCGCGGATGTCGCCCGGCACGATCCGGGTCCGGCCGGCCAGGTCGCCGCCCGCGCGCAGCCGGGGCAGCGCGTTGTCCACGACCCGCGGCAGGTCCAGCAGATAGCCCAGCATCGCCGGGTACTTGTCCAGCAGGCTGGCCACCACGTGCCCCTGCCCGCCGCCGAGGTCGGCGACCGAGTCGCTGCCGGACAGGTCGAGCAGCGCGGCGACCTCCCGGGCCGACTGCTCGCTGGAGCGGGTCATCGCCCGGTTGAAGACGTCGGCGGACTCCGGGGCGTCCTCGTTGAGGTACTCGAAGAACTCCTTGCCGTACAGGTCCTGTACGACGTTGTGGCCGGTGCGCACCGCCCGGTCCAGCCGGGGCCAGGCGTCCCAGGTCCACGGCTCGGTGCACCACAGGGCGATGGCGCGCAGGCTGTCGGGGGCGTCCTCGCGCAGCAGCCGGGACATCTCGGTGTGGGCGAACGTGCCGTCGGGCCGCTCGGCGAAGACGCCGTAGCAGGACAGGGCGCGCAGCAGCCGGCGCAGCGGCCCGGGCTCGGTGTGCACGGCCGCCGCCAGGCTCTGGGCGGTCATGGGGGCGTCGCCGAGGGCGTCGGCGACCCCGAGCCGGGCGGCGGCGCGGACGGCGGCGGCGCAGGCCGCCCCGAACACGAGCTCGCGCAGCCGCATCGACGGCGGCGGGGTGGGGGGTGCCCCGGGCTCCGGCGCGGTGGAGAGCGCGGGGGATGGTGCGGTCATGTGCCGCCTTCCTTCCTTGCGTGGGTCGGGTACGGCCGTCCGGTCAGCACAGGCCCGCGGGCCTGGAGGCGCGGCAGGAGTTGCGGCTGAAGGCGTTGCCGCTCTTCGCCGCCTCCTGGTTGACCAGGTCCGCCGGGGAGTTGGCCGACAGGTGGTTGCCGGTGATCCGGTTCCGCTCGCTGGTGACGCCGACGAAGCTCTTGAACAGGACGATGCCGCCCGACAGCGGGGACTTGCCCGAGTGGCCGGTGACGGTGTTCCGGGCGACCAGGGCCTGCTCGGTGCCGGTCAGCACGATGCCGGAGCCCTGGAGGTGGGGCAGCCGGGCGGTCTTCGGGCAGTACTTGTTGTTCCGCTCGACCAGGTTGGCGCGCACGGTCAGCGCGCCCGCCCGGGGCTTGTTCTCGTCGCCCACGACGAACACGCCGGCGCAGTTGCCGGTGACGTGGTTGCGCCGGACGGTGAGGTTGCGCAGCCGGCGCACGGTGAGGCCGATCCGGTTGCCCTCCAGCAGGGTGCGCTCGACCACCGCGCCCTTGCTGTCCTTGGCGCCCTGCTCGGCCTTGACGCTGTTGGCGAGGAACAGTCCGGCGTCGCCGTTGCGCCGGGCGGTGTCACGGCGGAAGACGCCCCGGGTGGAGTGCTCCTGGGCGATGCCCCACTGGCCGTTGTCGTCGGCGGTCACGCCGGTCACGGTCAGGTGGTCGGTGCCCATGGACCACAGGCCGACCTTGGCGAACCCGGTCACCTTCAGGTCGGCGACGGTGACGTCCCGCAGGGCCTTGTTCTTCCCGCCGACCACGCAGATGCCGTTGCCGGCGCCGAGGCAGGTGGGGGTGGCGCCCTTGGCGGGCGGTCGGGCCTCGGCACGGGCGGGCGGCCGGATGACGGTGCTCGGGCCCACGCCCCGCAGGGTCAGCGCGGCCGTCCTGAGCGTGACGCTCTCACGGTAGGTACCGGCCAGCACCAGCACGGTGTCGCCGGGCCGGGCGGCGTTCACCGCCTTCTGGATGGATTGTCCCGGGTGCACCACGAGGGTCCGGTGGGCCGCCGACGCCGGGGCGGCGCCGGCGAACGCACCGACGAAAGCCGTGGCGCATGCGAGGTACGTAATATGGCGTTTTGTCACATCCCGAAGGCTAAAAGCGGATGAGCCGATAACCGGCTGGATGCTCCGTTCGGTGGCGTGTCAACGAAGCCCCGCACCCAGAAGAGGGTGCGGGGCTTCGTCGATGGCGTACGAGTGCGGGGTCAGCGCCCTCGGGGGCCGCCGCCCTTCGGGAGGCGCATCCCCTTCGGCATAGGGCCCTTCGGCAATGGCATGTTGCTCATCAGGTCGCCGAGCGCGCGCAGCCGGTCGTTGGTGGTGGTCACCTGGGGGCCGGTCAGCACCCGCGGGAACTTCAGCAGGGTCGTGCGCAGCTTCTTCAGCTCCACCTGGCCCTCGCCGGTGCCCACGATCACATCGTGCACCGGCACGTCCGCGACGATCCGGTTCATCTTCTTCTTCTCGGCGGCCAGCAGGGTCTTCACCCGGTTCGGGTTGCCCTCGCCGACCAGCACGATGCCGGCCTTGCCGACGGCCCGGTGCACCACGTCCTGGTTGCGGTTCATCGCCACCGCCGGGGTCGTCGTCCAGCCCCGGCCGATGTTGTCCAGCACGGCCGCGGCGGCGCCCGGCTGGCCCTCCATCTGGCCGAAGGCGGCCCGCTCGGCCCGGCGGCCGAACACGATGGCCGTCGCCAGCAGGGCGATCAGCAGACCGAAGATGCCCAGGTAGACCGGGTGCCCGATCAAGAAGCCGATCGCGAGGAAGACACCGAGCGTGCCGATGCCGACGGCCGCGAGTACCAGGCCGATCGTCTTGTCGGCCTTGCGGGTCATCCGGTACGTGAGGGCGATCTGCTTCAGTCGCCCGGCATTCGCGGCGTCCGCCGCGGTTTCCTTCCTCGCCATGCCACGAAGTCTACGTGGCCCCGGGAGCGCCTACGACGGCAGTGCCCGGCGGGGCCGGTCAGGGGTCGGGGCAGGTGGGATCAGGAGCGGCCGGCGGCGGCCCGCTCCAGGAACCGCTGGGCCTCGACCCGGTCCTTGGCCCGGCGCCGGTCCTCCAGGACGGAGGTCCAGGCGTTGCGGCGGGCGGTGCGCTGGCCGCCGCTCAGCAGCAGGGACTCGACGCGGCGCAGCGCGTCGGTGAAGGACGGGATGGCGGTGGCGCGCACGGGTGGTGCCTGCATGGTCGGGATCCCCCTCGAGACGGTGGAGTCAGGGGCGTGACACCAGGGTCACTGTCTGGTGTTACCAGGGCGTGACCGGCCGGTCAAACAGTGGTGAACCCTCGCCGCGGGGGCCGTGACGAACGGCGCGGCCCCGGCGCCGCCCTCATCAGCGAGGACGGCCGGGGCCGCGTCGACCCGGCCATTACCGGCCGGTAGCGATTTGTGCGACGATTCACACGCGCGGCTCACACCGCGCGCCCGGGGCCGCGGGGCTCACACCGCCTGGGCGGCGACGAACGCACCCCGCTTCTCGACGGCCATCTGGTACAGCCGCCCGGCGCGGTAGGAGGAGCGCACCAGCGGGCCGGACATGACACCGGAGAAGCCGATCTGCTCGGCCTCCTCCTTCAGCTCCACGAACTCCTGCGGCTTCACCCAGCGCTCCACCGGGTGGTGCCGGACGGAGGGGCGCAGGTACTGGGTGATGGTGACCAGCTCGCAGCCCGCCTCGTGCAGCTGCTTCAGCGCCTCGCTGACCTCCTCGCGGGTCTCGCCCATGCCGAGGATCAGGTTCGACTTGGTGACCAGGCCGAAGTCGCGGGCCTCGGTGATCACCTTCAGGGAGCGCTCGTAGCGGAAGCCGGGGCGGATCCGCTTGAAGATCCGGGGGACCGTCTCGACGTTGTGCGCGAAGACCTCGGGGCGGGACTCGAACACCTCCGCCAGCTGCTCGGGCACCGCGTTGAAGTCGGGGGCCAGCAGCTCCACCTTGGTCCGGCCGCCCTCGCGGTCCGCCGTCTGGGCGTGGATCTGGCGCACGGTCTCGGCGTACAGCCAGGCGCCGCCGTCCGGCAGGTCGTCGCGGGCCACGCCGGTGATGGTGGCGTAGTTCAGGTCCATCGTCACCACGGACTCGCCCACCCGGCGCGGCTCGTCGCGGTCGAGCGCCTCGGGCTTGCCGGTGTCGATCTGGCAGAAGTCGCAGCGCCGGGTGCACTGGTCGCCGCCGATGAGGAAGGTCGCCTCGCGGTCCTCCCAGCACTCGTAGATGTTCGGGCAGCCGGCTTCCTGGCACACCGTGTGCAGGCCCTCGCTCTTCACGAGGTTCTGCATCTTCGTGTATTCGGGGCCCATTTTCGCCCGGGTCTTGATCCACTCGGGCTTGCGCTCGATGGGGGTCTGGCTGTTGCGGACCTCCAGGCGCAGCATCTTGCGTCCGTCGGGTGAGACTGCGGACACGTCGGCTCCCTGTGACTTCGATTCTTCGGCGTACACCAGGGTACGCCCGTGCTCATTGCGCCCTGCCGGTGAGACCAACCCCCCGACCGCAGGGCACATTCCCGGTGCCGACGGTCAGGCGGACGCCTTCTCGATCTCCCGGGGCCTGAGGACCGCGTTCTCCAGGACGTCCCTGAGGTGCTTCTCCACCACCGGCACGACCTCCTCGACCGTGATCTCGCGGCCCAGCTCGCCCGCGAGGGAGGCCACGCCCGCGTCGCGGATGCCGCACGGGATGATCCGGTCGAACCACTTCATGTCCGGGTTCACGTTGAACGAGAAGCCGTGCATCGTGACGCCCTTGGCCACCCGGATGCCGATCTGCGCGATCTTGCGGTCCTCGCGCCGCTGGCCCGCGTTGGACGGGGCGTACTCGGGGCCGTTGAGCCGGGGGTCGAACTCCTCGTCGGTCAGGCGCGGGTCGAAGTCCAGGGACAGCCCCCCGAGGGCCGGCCGCTGCTCGACCGGGTCGCCGAGCACCCATACGCCGCTGCGGCCCTCGACCCGGGTGGTCTCCAGGCCGAACTCGGCGCAGGTGCGGATGAGCGCCTCCTCCAGCCGCCGTACGTGCGCGACCACGTCCACCGGGCGGGGCAGCTTCTGGATCGGGTAGCCCACCAGCTGGCCCGGGCCGTGCCAGGTGATCTTGCCGCCGCGGTCCACGTCGATGACCGGGGTGCCGTCCAGCGGGCGCTCGCTGTCCTCGGTGCGCCGGCCGGCCGTGTACACCGGGGGGTGCTCCAGCAGGAGGACGGTGTCGGGGACCTCGTCGGCGAACCGGGCCGCGTGGATCCCGCGCTGCTCGTCCCAGGCCACCTGGTAGTCGACGGCATCGGCACCGAATCCCCTGCGGACGAACCGCAACTCACTCACGGCAAGCGCCTCCCTCGGCGATGTGTGTCAGGCATGTATCGCGCCCACGCCACTGTACGTCCGGGCCGCACGCGTCAGCCCGGCGGGCATTCCTCACACGATCGGATGAAGGTGGCGCAAAGTGTGTGATCGTCTGCTCACTCTCCGCTACATTCGCGCCGTTCGTGAGGCCATAAGGGCTGCTCAAAGGCAATCCGGGCACGCCCACCGGCCCGGAAGGCAGGAGACCGCACCGCAGATGACGGACCGACCCGCGCAGCGCACCCCCAACCGCCAGCTCGCCGCGCTCATCGCAGAAGCGGGGTTCTCCAACGCGGGTCTGGCGCGTCGCGTCGATCAGCTCGGTCTGGAACACGGGCTGGACCTCAGATACGACAAGACGTCGGTCACCCGCTGGCTGCGCGGGCAGCAGCCGCGCGGCACGACCCCCGCCCTCATCGCCGAGGTCTTCACCCGCCGGCTAGGGCGCCGGCTCACCGCCCAGGATCTCGGCCTGGACTCCTGCGCGCCGGTGTACGCCGGGCTGGAGTTCGCGGCCACCCCGGAGGAGGCCGTCGACATCGTCAGCGGCCTGTGGCGCAAGGACTCCGGCAGCCACGCCGAGCTGCGCAAGATCGCCTTCACCCCGGCGGGCCTGGTCGTGCCCAGCCGGGACTGGCTGATCGGCAAGCCCGACGACCGGGTGGCCCGCGAGCCGGGGCCCCGGGTGCCGCAGCAGGGCCGGCCCGGCGCGGCCAGGTCCCCGCTCCCGCCCGGGGTGGCGGCAGCGGCCCGCGCCCGCGCGAGTGCCGAACGCGCCCCCGGCCACCGGGTCACCGCCGGCGACATCGCCGCGCACGGGCTCGCCCAGCGCTACTTCGTGCAGGCCCTGCGGCTCGCCCAGGCCGCCGGCGACCGGGCCTACGGCTCCTACGTCCTGGTCACCATGAGCCGCCAGGCCGTCTACCTCGGGCACGGCAGGGAGGCCGTGCAGCTGACCCGGGTCGCCCAGCAGGGCGTCGGCACCGGCGCCCCGCCCGTCGTGCAGTCGCTGCTGCACGCCTCCGAGGCGCGGGCGCACGCCGTCCTCGGCGAGGTACGCGCGTGCACCGCGGCGCTGGTGCGCGCCGAGCGCGCGCTGGAGGCGGCCCGGCCCGGGGACGAGGTGCCGTACTGGGCCCGGTTCTTCGACGAGGGACAGCTCGCCGACGAGTTCGCGCACTGCCACCGGGACCTGCAGCAGTTCCGGGCCGCCGCGCAGCACGCCGAGCGCGCCCTCCAGCTGCGGGCGCCCGCCTTCGCCCGCAGCCGGCTGTTCTGCCGGGTCGTTCTCGCCACCGCGCGGCTCGGCCTCGGCGAACTCGACCAGGCGTGCGCGCTCGCCGCGGAGGCCGCGGGGCAGGCCGCCGAGATGCGGTCCGCCCGCGCGGTGGAGTACGTCAAGGACTTCGAACGCCGGCTGGAGCCCTACCGGGACGCGGCGCCGGTACGCGGCTACCGGGAGAAGGTCGCGTCGCTGGGGTAGGGCCGCGCGAAGCCGCGCCCTGGGGCTAGGCCGCCCTCGGCAGCACCGGGGCCGGGTCCGCGCGGTGCATCGAGCCCGTCGCGCCGAGGTCCGTCAGGATGGCCGACGTCGCCCGGCGGGCGGAGTGCAGTGCGCCCTGGACCGTGCTGGTGTCGCGGTGGTCGCCGCAGACGTACAGGCCCGCCAGGAGGCGCACCGGGCGGCGCGGGTCGTGCGGGGGGCGCATGGCCGGGACCGCCTCGGGGATGTGGTGCACGGCCAGCGTCTCCCAGCGGCGCGTGGAGGTGCCGTAGAGCCGGGCGAGGTGGATGCGCACGGCGGTGTCGACGCCCTCCGGCGGCGGGCCCAGCACGGTCGAGGAGATCAGCACCCGGCCGGCCGGCGCCCGGCTCGGGTCCACGGCGCTGAGCACCGCCGTGTGCGCCACCGGCCCGCCCCGGTCCGCGTCCAGCAGCAGCGAGGCGCCGGTCGGAAGGGCCTCCGCGGGTTCGTCTGTGGTGTGGTGGACCACCGTCACCGGATGGAAGTCCGGCACCCTCAGGCCGGGCAGCAGCTCCGCCGCGGCCCGCGCGTCGGTGGCCAGCAGCACCGCCCGGCAGCGGATCTCACCGTGCTCGGCGGTGGCCACCGAGGTCGTGGACACCGAGGTGACCCGCACCCCGGTGTGCACCGTGCCCGGCGGCAGCGCGCGCGCCAGCAGCTCCGGCAGGGCCTCCGCGCCGCCCTCCGGCACGCACAGCCGGCCGCTCGCGAAGGCGCGCAGCGCCAGGTCGGCGCACCGGCTGGACGTGGTCAGCTCCGGGTCGCACAGCAGCGCGGCCAGCAGCGGGCGCAGGAAGCCGTCGATGGTGCGGGCCGGCACCCCGCGCCGGGCCAGGGCCTGGGCGGCGGGCAGCTCGGGGCGGGCCAGGACGCGCTCGACGGGGGTCGCCGCGAGCCGGCCGAGCGCGGCGCCCAGCCGGGCCTGGTCCACCGCGCCGCCCACCGGCGCGGCGCCGGTCCGGCCGGGCGTGACCGTCGTACCCCGGCCGGTCGTGGCCCGGGCCGCCGTGGCCCTGGCGACCGTGCCCCCGAGGGCCGTGCCCCTGTGGGCCGTGCCCCTGGGCGTCCCGGCGAGGGCGCGCACCGCGTGGAGTGCGCCCCGTGCGCCCCTCGCGCTCCCGCCAAGCGCCGGGGCGCCCGCGCGCTGGAGGCGCCCGTCGCGGTGCAGCAGCACACCCGGCGCGAAGCGGCGCACGGCCAGCTCGGCCAGGCCCGGGGTCAGCCGGAGTTCGGGGTAGGACGTGGACAGCAGCTGTCCGGCGCGGTCGAGCCGGAAGCCGTCGACCTTCTCGGTCGACATGCGACCGCCGACGTACGGGGCGGCCTCCAGGACCGCGGTGGTGATTCCGGCGCTGGTCAGCCGGTGAGCGGCCGAGAGGCCGGCGATGCCGGCCCCCACGATGACGACGTCCACCTGGTACGCGGGCTCAAGCACGAGGCCCCTCCTGTGGTTACGCGGCCGGTGGAGGAGCCATGCCTCCGACTGGCGCCACGGATACCCGAGTTCGGATCGAGGTTAGGGCGGTGATCGGTCAGGAGGAGTCGCGCATCAACAGGGCACGGTCGCATGGAGGTCGCATACGGTCACTTTTGTTCGCCCGTGTTGCAATCGGCTCATCACGCCGCGCGGATCGCCTCCTCGATGCCGGGAAACGCGAACCGGAAGCCCGACTCCAGCAGCCGCTTGGGCACCACCCGCTGACTGCCCAGCACATCCCCGGCCATCTCCCCGAGGACCGCGCGCAGCACCGCGCCGGGCACCGCGCACACCGCCGGCCGGTGCAGCACCCGGCCCATCGCCGCGGTGATCTCCCGGTTCGTCAGCGGCTGCGGGGCGGTCAGGTTGAACGGGCCGGACAGGTCCTCCCGGTCGACGAGATGCCGGATCGCGGCCACCTCGTCGTGCAGCGCGATGTACGACCAGTACTGCCGCCCGTCGCCCAGCCGTCCCCCGAGCCCCGCCCGGAACAGCGGGAACAGCCGCCCCCAGGCCCCGCCGCCCCGGGCCACCACCAGACCCGTGCGCAGGAACACCGTCCGCACCCCGGCCTCCTCGGCGGGCGCCGCCGCCTCCTCCCACTCCACGCACAGCCGGGCCAGGAAACCGTCGCCGGGAGGCGCGTGCTCGTCCACGACCCGCCCGCCGGTGTCGCCGTAGAAACCGATCGCGCTGCCGTTCACGAACACCCGGGGCGGCTCGGGCAGCGAGGCCACCGCCTCGGCGAGCGCGGCCGTGCCCAGCACCCGGCTGTCCCGCAGCACCCGCTTGTACTGAGGGGTCCAGCGCCGGTCGCCCACCCCGGCCGCCGCCAGATTGACCACCACATCGCACCCGGTCAGCCCGACCGCGTCGACCCGGCCCCGCTCCGGGTCCCAGTGGACCTCGTCCGGGCTCTCGGGCGCCCGGCGCACCAGCCGCACCACCTCGTGCCCGTCGGCGGCCAGGGACCGCACCAGGGCACCGCCGATGAGACCGGACGCGCCGGCCACCGCGATACGTGAACGTTCCATGGCCCCAAGCATGACCCCACCCGCACCCCGGAAACCCGTTGGACGCCCGGACGGCGCGGCCTAGGGTGATCGCCATGCCCGACCCCCGCATACGCACCGCCCAGGCCCGCGACGAGGAGGAACTCGCCCTCCTCGACCGGGCCACCTGGTCCACCCTGCACGCCGTCACACCCCGGCCGGCGCCGCCGTACCCGCCGTTCTTCGACGACAGGCACCCCCCGGAGGACTTCCTCGTAGCCGAGGACGGCGGACGCCTGCTCGGCTACGTCCGCCTCGCCCGCCCCACCCCGCTCGCCTCCAACGCGCACGTCCTGCAGATCCAGGGGTTCGCCGTCGCCGGCGAGGCGCGCGGCCGGGGCGTCGGGCGCGCGCTGATCCGGGCCGCCGTCGACACCGCGCGCGAGCGCGGCGCCCGCCGGCTGACCCTGCGGGTGCTCGGGCACAACACCCCGGCCCGGACGCTGTACGAGTCCGAGGGCTTCGCCGTCGAGGGCGTGCTGCCGGGGGAGTTCTTCCTCGACGGCCGCTACGTCGACGACGTGTGCATGGGCCGGGCCCTGTGAACACAGGGGACACCAAGCCCCGGTGGCGCTACGCGGCGACCAGTTCCCCGGTGTCCACCCGCGCCGTCGCCGTGGCCGCCCGCCGGGCGTCGCCCGTCAGCTCGGCCGCCGTCAGCACATACCCCGTCCCCGCGTCCGAGGCGGACCGGGCGAAGACCATCCCGAGCACCCGGCCGTCCCGGGTCAGCAGCGGGCCCCCGGAATTGCCCGGCAGGACCTCGGAGCGGATCGTGTACACGTCCCGGGTGAGGGTGCGCTCGTCGTAGATGTCCGGGCCGACCGCCCGCACCCGGCCCGTGACCGACGCCGTCCGCAGGTCCAGGCCCCCGTCCTCCGGGTAGCCCGCCACCACCGCCGCTTCCCCGCGCCCGGCGTCCGGGGCGAACCGCAGCGCCGGAGCGCGCAGCCCGGGCACGTACAGCACCGCCACGTCCCGGCCCGGGTCGAACAGCACCACCCGGGCCGGGTACGACCGCCCGGCCCCGCCGACCCGCACGCCCGGCCGGTCGATGCCGGCCACCACGTGCGCGTTGGTCAGCACCCGCCCGGACGCGTAGACGAACCCGCTGCCCTCGCGGCCCTCGGCGCCCGCGAACCCCTCGATCTTGACCGTGCTGCGCCGGGCCGCCCGGGTCGCGGCCGGGGTGACACCGTCGCTTCCCGGCCGGGCCGCCGGGGCCGCCGACTCGGACCCGAACGGGCCGGACACCCGTGGGAGGCCCGCCCCGGACAGCGCGGACGTGGCCCGCGCGAACCAGGCGGGCGTGGTCTCGGGCATCCGCTGCCGCACCGCGCTCAGCAGGGTCGACTCCCGTACTTCCGCCGTCAGCGCCGGGGCCGGGGCCGCGCCCAGCACGCCCGCCGCCACCCCCGCCACCACCAGCACCGCGACCGCGTTCACCGCCGCGCCCCCGACCCCGTCCGCCGCCCGCAGCGGGCCCCGGTCCAGCCGCCCGCGCAGCCGCCGCGCCGGCCGGCCCGCCAGCCCGCGCCCCAGCACCGCCGGCACCAGCAGCGTCACCGCGGCGAGCGCCGTGACCGCCGCCGAACCCCGCACCTGGCCCGTCGTCCACGGCAGCAGCCACATCCCGACGGCCGCGCCGCCCGCGAACCCGGCCAGCGAGACGCACCCGGCCACCAGCCCGCGCCGGTATCCCGACACCGCGGAGCAGACGGCCACCACGGCGAGCAGCAGATCCAGCAGGTTCACGGCAGCCGCCTTTCCCGTCCCCCGGAACTGACCCGGACCGGGACGAAGGTTCCGCCAGGTGGCAGAGCGCGCGGCGCGGGTACGGCCCGGCGGCTTGACAGTGGGATCATGCGTGTCCTCCGAAGAGCCCCGCAGGCCCCGGCACGGCCCGCCGCGGGGAGCCCCCGTACCGCACGGCGGATACCCGGGGCGCTGCTGGTGCTGCTCGGCTGCCTGCCCGGGCTGCTCGCCGTCGGCGCTCTGGTCCTGTGCGCCCGCGGCGCCGAGCGCGCCGCCGCCCGCCCCGACCGCCCCGCCGCCGGAGCCCGGCCGCCCGCCGGGCACCGGGCCGCCCGGCCGCGCATCGTGCCGCGCTCCGCCTGGCTGGACCGCGTCACCGGGCACACCCAGCCGCCCCCGCGCTACGACGACAAGGTGGTGGCCGTCTTCCTGCACCACACCGACTCGCCCAACGACTACGCCTGCGCCGACGCGCCGCGCATCATCCGCGGCCTGTACGCCGGCCAGACCGGCGCCCGGCACTGGGACGACATCGGCTACAACTTCCTCGTCGACCGCTGCGGCACCATCTACGAGGGCCGGGCCGGAGGCGTCGACCGGCCCGTCACCGGCGCCCACTCCCAGGGCTTCAACCACCGCACCGCCGGGATCGCCGCCCTCGGCACCTTCACCGCCGGCGTCCCCGTGCCCCGGGCCATGACCGAGGCCATCGCCGCCCTCGCGGCCTGGAAGCTCGGGCTCGCCGACATCGACCCGCGCGGCCGGGCCCGGCTGGTGTCCAGCAGCGGAGAGAGCCGCTACCGGTCGGGTGCCACCGCCACCCTGCCCGCCCTCGCCGGGCACGACGCCGGATTCCACACCAGCTGCCCCGGCGCGGCCCTGACCGCCCGCCTCCCGGCCATCCGGGAACGGGCCGCCCAGCTCCAGGGCCGCCCGGCCGCGACGCCCTCCCGGAAGCCGGTCACCACGCCACCCCGCAAGCCGGCCGTGACGCCGCCCCTGAAGACCCACGGCCCGCGCACCTCCCCCCGCCCCACGGCCGCGCCCAGCACCGGCGTCAAAGCCGGCGGCGGCCCCGGCCGGGCCGAGCCGACCGGAGGCGGGAGACACGGGGAACAGCCGTGAGGCCGTCATGTCCGCAGCCGCTCCCACAACCGGGGAAACCGCTCGGCGAGCACCCGGTCGTCCTCCAGGTCCAGCGGCGTGCCCTCGGGCTCGGCCGGGGCCGGGGCGAGGCCCAGCTCGGGGGCGACGGTGCCGGTCAGCCGCTCGTACGCCTCGTCCGCCGCGTACCCCAGCTCCTCGCCGTCGCCGTCGATCTCCTCGTCGAACTCGCCCAGCAGCCCGGCCAGCGCGTCCGGGTCGTGCAGGGCCCCCTCGAACACCTCCCGGCCCTGGCCGATCAGCCAGCACCGGAAGAAGTCGAACGCGTCGTCGCTGCACCCGTCCAGCAGCAGCCAGGCGGCACCCCACAGGTCCCAGCGGTAGGCGCGGTTGTAGCGGGCCTCGAAGTGGCGGGCGAAGTCCAGCACCTGCTCCGGGTCCAGCCGCAGCAGCCGCTCCACGAGCAGGTCGGCCTGTTCCTCGGGGTCCCCCTCGGCGGCCCCGCGGCTGGAGTCGATCAGCTCCCAGAACTCCGTCTCGTCCATCACGCCACCAGCATCGGGCCTTACCCGGTGGCACGCACCCGGAGTACGGCCGGGGTGCTCAGCCGTCCCCGCGGTGGTACAGGGCGGCGGCGCGGGCCGCGTCCGCCGCGAACCGCTCGCGCAGCGCGGCCGGTGCCAGTACCTCGGCCTCCGGCCCGAGCGCCGTCAGCTGCTCGTACGCGACCTCCTCCGACTCCACGGGCAGTGTCACCGTCACCCGGCCCGCCGCGTCCGGCGCGCCCGGCTCCGCGAGGGCGGTCCGCGCGGCGAGCGGATCCACGGCGTGCGGCAGCCGGCGCACGCCCTGGGGGGAGAGCCGTACGACGACCTCGGCACGCAGGATCGACCGGGCGAACCGCTCGGCCTGCTCCGCCCAGAAACCCGGCAGATCGAACTCCGGATCGCGGTCGAACCGCTCGCCCAGCGGGTCCACGGCGGTGAACCGGTCGATCCGGTACGTGCGGAAGGAGCCGTTTCCGGCCACCCGCGCGCACAGGTACCAGACACCGGCCTTCAGCACGAGCCCGTACGGTTCCAGCCGCCGCTCCACCGTGTCCTCCGCGCGCCGGTACCGGGCGAGGACCCGGCCGTCGTCCCACACCGCCTCGGCGAGCACCGGGAGCAGCGCGGGCGTCTCGGGCTCCCGGAACCAGGCGGGCGCGTCCAGGTGGAAGCGCTGCGCGGCGGCGTCCGGGGCGTCCCGCAGCGAGGGCAGCAGGGCCGCCGACACCTTCAGCCGGGCCGCCGAGGCGGCGTCCGCCAGGCCCATCTCCCGCAGCGCCCCCGGCACCCCGCTCAGGAACAGCGCCTCGGCCTCGCCGCGGGCCAGCCCGGTCAGCCGCGTCCGGTACCCCCCGACCAGCCGGTACCCCCCGGCCCGCCCCCGGTCGGCGTACACCGGCACGCCCGCCTCGGACAACGCCTGGGCGTCCCGCGTCACGGTCCGCTCCGACACCTCCAGCTCCCGCGCCAGCTCGGCGGCGGTCATGACGGGCCGGGACTGGAGCAACAGAACCATCTTGATGAGCCGCGCCGCACGCATGCGCCCATGATGGCAAAGAGGCCCCCGCCGAAGCGGGGGCCTGCTCACCTGACCGGTCCGTTACAGCCCGTACTTCTCCCGGGCCTCCTTGACCGCCGTCGCCTTGATCTCGCCGCGGCGGGCGAGCTGGGACAGGGCGGCCACGACGATCGACTCGGCGTCGACGCCGAAGTGGCGGCGGGCGGCCTCACGGGTGTCCGACAGGCCGAAGCCGTCGGCGCCCAGCGAGGACCAGTCCTGCTCGACCCACTGCGCGATCTGGTCCGGGACCTGGCGCATGTAGTCGGACACCGCGAGCACCGGACCCTCGGCGCCCTGCAGGGCCTGGCGGACGTACGGCACCCGGTCCTCGCCGCGCAGCAGCGCCGCGTCGGCCTCCAGCGCGTCCCTGCGCAGCTCGGTCCAGGAGGTCGCGGACCACACGTCCGCGGCCACGCCCCACTCCTCGGCCAGCAGCTTCTGCGCCTTGAGGGCCCAGTGGATCGCCGTGCCGGAGCCCAGCAGCTGGATGCGCGGGGCGTCCGCCGCCACGGTGATGCCCGCGGACTCGGCCGTGTTGAAGCGGTACAGGCCCTTGACGATGCCCTCGTCGATGCCGAGGCCCTGCGGCTTGGCCGGCTGCGGCAGCGGCTCGTTGTAGACCGTCAGGTAGTAGAAGACGTTCTGGTCCTCGCCCGGCTTGGCCTCGCCGTACATCCGGCGCAGACCCTCACGGACGATCACCGCGATCTCGTAGGCGAACGCGGGGTCGTACGTCAGCGCGGCCGGGTTGGTCGCCGCGATCATCGGGGAGTGGCCGTCGGCGTGCTGGAGGCCCTCGCCCGTCAGGGTCGTACGGCCCGCCGTCGCGCCGACCAGGAAGCCGCGGCCGAGCTGGTCGCCGAGCTGCCACATCTGGTCGGCCGTGCGCTGCCAGCCGAACATCGAGTAGAAGATGTAGAACGGGATCATCGCCTCGCCGTGCGTCGCGTACGACGTCGAAGCGGCGATGAAGTCGGCCATCGAACCGGCCTCGGTGATCCCCTCGTTGAGGATCTGGCCGTTCTTGGCCTCCTTGTAGTACATCAGCTGGTCACGGTCGACCGGCTCGTACGTCTGGCCCTTGGGCGAGTAGATGCCCAGGGACGGGAAGAGGCTCTCCATGCCGAAGGTGCGCGCCTCGTCCGGGACGATCGGCACCCAGCGCTTGCCCGTCTCCTTGTCGCGGACCAGGTCCTTGACCAGGCGGACGAACGCCATCGTGGTGGCCACGTTCTGGGAGCCGGAGCCCTTGTCGAAGGAGGCGAACGCCTTCTCGGCCGGGGCCGGCAGCGCGGGCAGCGTGTGGGTACGGCGGGCCGGGGCCGGGCCGCCGAGGGCCGCGCGGCGCTCCTGGAGGTAGCGCACCTCCGGGGAGTCGGCGCCCGGGTGGCCGTAGGGCACCACGCCGTCGACGAAGTCGCTGTCCTTGATCGGCAGGCCGAGCCGGTCGCGCATCGCCTTGAACTCGTCCACCGTCAGCTTCTTCATCTGGTGGTTGGCGTTCTTCGACGCGAAGCCCTCGCCGAGGGTGTGGCCCTTGACCGTCTGGGCCAGGATCACGGTCGGCGCGCCCTTGTGCTCGACGGCGGCCTTGTACGCGGCGTAGACCTTGCTCGCCTCGTGACCACCGCGCGAGAGGTGGAAGCACTCGAGGATCTTGTCGTCGCTCAGCAGCTTGGCCATCTCGGCCAGCGCCGGGTCCTTGCCGAAGAAGTCCTCGCGGATGTAGGCGGCGTCGCGGGTCTGGTACGTCTGGACCTGCGCGTCCGGCACCTCGCGCAGCCGGCGGACCAGCGCGCCCGTGGTGTCCAGGGCGAACAGCTCGTCCCAGGCCGAGCCCCACAGCGTCTTGATCACGTTCCAGCCGGCGCCGCGGAACTGGGCCTCCAGCTCCTGCACGATCTTGAAGTTGGCGCGGACCGGGCCGTCCAGGCGCTGGAGGTTGCAGTTGATGACGAAGGTGAGGTTGTCCAGCTCCTCACGGGCGGCCAGCGCGAGGGCGGCCGTGGACTCCGGCTCGTCCATCTCGCCGTCGCCGAGGAAGGCCCAGACGTGGGAGGCGGAGACGTCCTTGATGCCGCGGTTGGTCAGGTAGCGGTTGAACCGCGCCTGGTAGATCGCCGACAGCGGGCCGAGGCCCATGGACACCGTCGGGAACTCCCACAGCCAGGGCAGCCGGCGCGGGTGCGGGTAGGAGGGCAGGCCGTTGCCGCCGGCCTCCTGGCGGAAGTTGTCGAGGTGCGCCTCGTTCAGGCGGCCGTCGAGGAAGGCGCGGGCGTAGATGCCGGGGGAGGCGTGGCCCTGGATGTACAGCTGGTCGCCGGAGCCGTCGCCCTCCTTGCCCTTGAAGAAGTGGTTGAAGCCGGTCTCGTACAGCCAGGCGGCCGAGGCGAAGGTCGCGATGTGGCCGCCGACGCCGTGCTTGCTGCCACGGGTCACCATGGCCGCCGCGTTCCAGCGGTTCCAGGCGGTGATCCGGGCCTCCATCTCCGGGTCACCGGGCAGGGCCGGCTCCGCGGAGGTGGGGATGGTGTTGACGTAGTCGGTCTCGAGGAGCTTCGGCAGCGCGATGCCGCCCGCCTCGGCGCGCTCCAGCGTGCGGCGCATCAGGTATGCGGCGCGGTGCGGTCCGGCTTCCCTGGCCACGGCGTCCAGGGAGGCCTGCCATTCGGCGGTCTCCTCCGGGTCGCGGTCGGGGAGCTGGTCGAGCGCGCTCGGCTGGATGGCGTTGGGGTCGGTCATGTCGCCGCCTTCCTCAGTCGAAGGGGGTTCCCTCATCGTCAAGGGTTCGGGGGTGCCCTAGGTCTTTGGCAGGACAGGGCAGTGGACTTCGGTGGAAGTCCGTCGGCGACTGTAACCCTCTGATCGATGATCGATCAAAGGGTTGAGGGGGAAAAAGTCTCGAATCCGAGAAAGTAGGCACCCGGTGCCTTGGAAATGGGCACCCGGTGCCGCTCTGGAGGGGGGTTTTCGCAGGTGAGCGGGGGTATGCTCGGCTGGGTCAGGCGCGCGGCGCGCACCCCAGCACATGCGCCTTCACCAGCTCGGCGATCCGCGGATCACGGCGCTGGAACGCCTGCACCAGCTCCTCGTGCTCCTCGGCGTACGACTGCTGGACCGTGCCCAGCCAGCGGATCGACAGCGCCGTGAACACCTCGATGCCCAGGCCCTCCCAGGTGTGCAGCAGCACCGAGTTGTGCGCGGCCCGCACCAGCTCCCGGTGGAAGCCGACCGTGTGCCGCACCTGGGCCGTGCCGTCGGCCTTCCGGTCGGCCTCGTACAGCGCCGCGACGTGCGGCTCCAGCGCCGAGCAGTCCTCCGCGAGCCGCTCCGCCGCCAGCTCGGCGGCGATCGCCTCCAGGCCCGCCCGGACCGGGTAGCTCTCCTCCAGGTCGGCCGCCGTCAGATTGCGGACGCGCACGCCCTTGTTCGGGGCCGACTCGATCAGCCGCAGCGACTCCAGCTCGCGCAGCGCCTCCCGCACCGGGGTCTGGCTGACCTCCAGCTCGGTCGCGATCCGCCGCTCCACGATCCGCTCACCCGGCTGCCAGCGCCCGCTGACGATTCCCTCCACGATGTGCTCGCGGATCTGCTCGCGCAGCGAGTGGACGACGGGCGCGGTCATGACGGCTCCTTAGGGAGGGGCCGTCCTGCGGCCCCCGGGGCTTTGACGCTTAGACAATACGGCTGGTTCGCTGCGCGGGAAGGGCGCCTGGGGGCGCTTCGACGCAGGTGAGACGAGCCTTACACGCTGCGCACCCGGACAAACACGAACACCCCGCCCGGAAAAAGCTCCGGACGGGGCGTTCGTACGCTGATCAGGCGCGATGGAGTCAGAGGCCGAGCTCGACCTCGAACTCGCCCGCCTCCAGGATCGCCTTGACCGCGGTCAGGTAACGGGCCGCGTCGGCGCCGTCGACCAGACGGTGGTCGTAGGAGAGGGTCAGGTAGGTCATGTCGCGGACGCCGATGACCGTGCCCTCCTCGGTCTCGATGACGGCCGGACGCTTGACCGTGGCACCGATGCCGAGGATCGCGACCTGGCCCGGCGGCACGATGATCGTGTCGAACAGCGCGCCGCGCGAACCGGTGTTGGAGATGGTGAAGGTCGCGCCGGCCAGCTCGTCCGGCGTGATCTTGTTGCTGCGGACCTTGCCCGCGAGTTCCGCCGTGGCCTTGGCGATGCCCGCGATGTTCAGGTCGCCGGCGTTCTTGATGACCGGGGTCATCAGGCCCTTCTCGGAGTCCACCGCGATACCGACGTTCTCGGTGTCGAAGTAGGTGATGGTCCCCTCGGCCTCGTTGATCTTGGCGTTGATGACCGGGTGGGCCTTCAGCGCCTGCGCGGCGGCCTTGACGAAGAACGGCATCGGGGAGAGCTTGACGCCCTCGCGGGCCGCGAAGGAGTCCTTCGCCCGGGCGCGCAGCTTCATCAGGCGGGTGACGTCGACCTCGACGACCGACGACAGCTGCGCCTGCTCGTGCAGCGCCTTGACCATGTTGTCGCCGATGACCTTGCGGATGCGGGGCATCTTGACGGTCTGGCCACGCAGCGGGGAGGCCTGAAGCGCCGGGGCCTTCTTCGCGGCGGCGGCCGGGGCGGCCGCGGCGGGGGCCGGGGCAGCGGCGGCGGCCTTCGCGGCCTCGGCGGCGGCGAGGACGTCCTGCTTGCGGATGCGGCCGCCGACGCCGGTGCCCTTGACGGTGGCCAGGTCGACGCCGTTCTCGGCGGCGAGCTTGCGCACCAGCGGGGTCACGTACGCGCCCTCGTCGGTCGCCTGGGTGGCGGTCGGCGAGGTCGGCGCGGTGGCCGGGGTGACCGGAGCCGGAGCCGGAGCCGGGGCGGGCGCCGGAGCCGGGGCGGCAGCGGCGGGAGCCGGAGCGGCGGGGGCCGGGGCCGGGGCGGGCGCCGGGGCAGCGGCCGGAGCCGGAGCCGGAGCCGGGGCGGGAGCCGGAGCCGGGGCAGCCGCGGGGGCGGCCGGGGCGGCCTCGGCGGCGGGGGCCGGAGCGGCACCCGGGGCACCGATGACGGCGAGCTTGGCGCCGACCTCGGCCGTCTCGTCCTCGCCGACCACGATCTCCAGCAGCACACCCGAGGCGGGGGCGGGGATCTCGGTGTCGACCTTGTCCGTGGAGACCTCGAGCAGCGGCTCGTCGGCCTCGACGGTCTCGCCGACCGACTTCAGCCAGCGGGTCACGGTGCCCTCGGTGACGGACTCGCCCAGCGCGGGCAGGACCACGTCGGTGCCCTGCGCGCCACCGGCCGGGGCGGCCGGAGCGGCCTCGGCGGCGGGCGCCGGAGCCGGGGCCGGAGCCTCGGCGGCCGGGGCGGGGGCGGGCTCGGCGGGGGCCTCGGCGGCGGGGGCCTCGGCGGCCTCGGCGGCCGGGGCCGGAGCGGCGGCGGGCGCACCCGTGCCGTCGTCGATGAGGGCCAGCTCGGCGCCGACCTCGACCGTCTCGTCCTCGGCCACCTTGATGGAGGCCAGGATGCCGGAGGCGGGGGCGGGGATCTCGGTGTCGACCTTGTCGGTCGAGACCTCGAGCAGCGGCTCGTCGGCCTCGACGCGCTCGCCCTCGGCCTTCAGCCAGCGGGTGACAGTGCCCTCGGTGACGCTCTCGCCGAGCGCCGGAAGGGTTACGGAAACCGCCATGGTTTCGGTTGCTCCTAACGAATTGCGGAAGTCTGTGGTCGTCGCGCCCGATGACGGAAGGCGTCAGTCGTGCATGTGGAGGGGCTTGCCGGCCAGGGCCAGGTGGGCCTCGCCGAGCGCCTCGTTCTGCGTCGGGTGGGCGTGGATGAGCTGGGCCACCTCGGACGGCAGCGCCTCCCAGTTGTAGATCAGCTGCGCCTCGCCGACCTGCTCGCCCATGCGGTCGCCCACCATGTGGACACCGACCACGGCACCGTCCTTGACCTGGACGAGCTTGATCTCGCCCGCGGTCTTCAGAATCCGGCTCTTGCCGTTGCCGCCGAGCGGGAACTTGATGGAGACGACCTTGTCCGCGCCGTAGACCTCCTTGGCCTTGGCCTCCGTGATGCCGACGGAGGCGACCTCCGGGTGGCAGTACGTCACCCGCGGAACACCGTCGTAGTCGATCGGAACGACCTTCAGACCGGCCAGGCGCTCCGCCACCAGGATGCCCTCGGCGAAGCCGACGTGCGCGAGCTGGAGGGTGGGGACGAGGTCACCGACGGCGGAGATGGTCGGGACGTTGGTGCGCATGTACTCGTCGACGAGCACGTAGCCGCGGTCCATCGCGACGCCCTGCTCCTCGTAGCCGAGGCCCTGGGAGACCGGGCCGCGGCCGACGGCGACGAGCAGCAGCTCGGCCTCGAACTCCTTGCCGTCCGCCAGGGTGACCTTCACACCGTCCTGGGTGTACTCGGCCTTCTGGAAGAACGTGCCCAGGTTGAACTTGATGCCGCGCTTGCGGAAGGCGCGCTCGAGAAGCTTGGAGGAGTTCTCGTCCTCGACCGGGACGAGGTGCTTCAGGCCCTCGATGACCGTGACGTCGGCACCGAAGGACTTCCACGCCGAGGCGAACTCGACGCCGATGACACCGCCGCCCAGGATGATGGCGGACTTCGGCACGCGGTCCAGGACCAGGGCGTGGTCGGAGGAGATGATGCGGTTGCCGTCGATCTCCAGGCCCGGCAGGGACTTCGGCACGGAGCCGGTCGCCAGCAGGATGTGGCGGCCCTGGACGCGCTGGCCGTTCACGTCGACGGACGTGGGGGAGGACAGCCGGCCCTCGCCCTCGATGTACGTCACCTTGCGGGAGGCGATCAGACCCTGCAGACCCTTGTACAGGCCCGAGATGACCTCGTCCTTGTACTTGTGGACGGCCGGGACGTCGATGCCCTCGAAGGAGGCCTTGACGCCGAACTGCTCGCTCTCGCGGGCCTGGTCGGCGACCTCGCCCGCGTGGAGCAGAGCCTTGGTGGGGATGCAACCCTTGTGCAGGCAGGTGCCGCCGACCTTGTCCTTCTCGATCAGGGCGACGTCCAGGCCCAGCTGAGCCCCGCGCAGGGCCGCGGCGTAACCACCGCTACCACCGCCGAGGATCACTAGGTCGAAAACGGTGCTGGCGTCGTTCGCCACGTCACGTCCTCCATGCATGTGCGCCGTGCGCCGGTCGGCGATGACCGGCAGGCGGCTGGTGTCCGGCCGCTTGATGCTTCGGCCCTTCGGTGGGGGCCCTGTCCTGCCGGGCTCCATCTTTGCACTTGTCGGACGAGATCGAGACGCCGGGCCGGTGTGTGAGACGTCCCACGTTCGGCGTCCGAAGGGGCGTGGGGAACCGGACAACCGACCCCCCACGCCCCGAACCGGGCTCGCGGGCGCCCTTAGCCGAGGTCACCCTCGGCCGTGAGCTCGGCCAGCCGGACCAGCGTCCGCACCGCCGAACCCGTGCCGCCCTTCGGGGTGTAGCCGAACGGGCCGCCCTCGTTGAACGCCGGCCCGGCGATGTCCAGGTGCGCCCAGGCGATGCCCTCGCCCACGAACTCGCGCAGGAACAGGCCGGCCACCAGCCCGCCGCCCCAGCGCTCGCCCATGTTCGCGATGTCGGCCACCTGCGAGTCCATGCCCTTGCGCAGGTGCTCCGGCAGCGGCATCGGCCAGGCCGGCTCGCCGACCTCCTCGGCCGCCTCGTGCACCGCGGTGCGGAACGCGTCGTCGTTGGCCATGACACCGAACGTCCGGGTGCCCAGCGCCAGCATCATCGCGCCGGTCAGCGTGGCGACGTCCACGATCGCGTCCGGGTTCTCCTGCGAGGCGGCCCACAGCGCGTCGGCGAGAACCAGCCGGCCCTCGGCGTCGGTGTTGAGCACCTCGACCGTCTTGCCGCTGTACATGCGCAGCACGTCACCCGGGCGGACGGCGGAGCCGGACGGCATGTTCTCGGCCAGCGCCAGCCAGCCGGTGACCTCGACCTCCAGGCCGAGCCGGGCGGCGGCGACGACCGCGGCGAACACGGCGGCGGCACCGCTCATGTCGCACTTCATCGTCTCGTTGTGCCCGGCCGGCTTCAGCGAGATGCCGCCCGAGTCGTAGGTGATGCCCTTGCCGACGAACGCCAGGTGCTTGTCCGCCTTCGGGTGCTTGTACGACAGCTTGACCAGGCGCGGCGCGGCCGCCGAGCCGCCGCCGACGCCGAGGATGCCGCCGTAGCCGCCCTTGGCCAGCGCCTTCTCGTCGAGCACCTGCACCTTGATGCCGTGCTCCTTGGCCGCGGTCTGCGTGAGCGCGGCGAAGGCGGCGGGGGTGAGGTCGTTCGGCGGCATGTTGACCAGGTCGCGGGCGCGGTTCAGCTCCTCGGAGACCGCGACCGCGCGGGCGAGCGCGCCCTTGTGGGCGGCGTCGCGCGGCTTGCCGCCGAGCAGCGCGGCCTCGGCCAGCGGCGCCTTGCCGTTCTTGGCCCTGGCGTTCTTCGCGTCCTGGGCGCCGCCCTTGTAGACGTCGAAGGAGTAGGCGCCGAGCAGCACGCCCTCGCCGATGGCGCCGATCGCGCCGGGGCCGTCGACGGGCAGCGCGAACGCGGCCTTCCTGGTCCCGGAGAGCGCGCGGGCGGCCACACCGGCGGCCTTGCGCAGCGCCTCGGCGTCGTAGCCGGCGTCGTCGTCCGAGGGCTCCGCGCCCAGGCCCACCGCCACCACGAGCGGGGCCTTGAAGCCGGCCGGCGCGGGCAGCTTCGTCAGCTCGCCCTCGGCACCCGAGGCGCCGAGGGTCTCCAGGACGCCGGCCAGCTTGCCGTCGTACGCCTTGTCCACGGCCTCGGCGCCCGGCGCGACGACGGGCCCCTGGGCGCCCTTGGCGACACCGATCACGATCGCGTCGGCCCGCAGGCCGGGCGCCGCGGCGGTGCTGAG
Source organism: Streptomyces rubradiris (assembly GCF_016860525.1). Taxonomy (NCBI): domain Bacteria; kingdom Bacillati; phylum Actinomycetota; class Actinomycetes; order Kitasatosporales; family Streptomycetaceae; genus Streptomyces; species Streptomyces rubradiris. The sequence goes on along the minus strand of NZ_BNEA01000001.1, from coordinate 1,849,298 downwards.
AGTCAGAGCAGTCACGGTGGTGAGTTCTCGCTTCCGATGTGAAGTTGCAGTGGCCGAAATGGGGTGGGTCGACCGGGCCCGACAGCCGACCCTAGGTCCAGGCCTGGGGACAGATGGCAACCGGGGCCTTCACCCTGTCGGCGAACACCCGGAACGAGACTACGCGCGTGGGTGCGGTCGATCATTCCTTCGGGTGGTCACCCGCGTGTGGCGTCGCGTCCGGTCCGGGTTCTCCGCCGCACGCTAGCGGCCCAGCGAGAGCACCACGAGCGCGGTCGTCGCCGCCGTCTCCGCGAGCGCGCCGAACACGTCCCCGGTGACCCCGCCGAACCGGCGCACACACCGCCGCAGCAGCGGTTCGGCGACCGCGAGACCGGCGGCCACCGCGAGGGCGGTGCGCACGCCGTCGTACCAGCCGAGGCAGGCGCCCGCCGCCCCGGCCGCCGCCGTCACCGCGGCCGCGGCCCCCAGCGCGGCGGGCCCCGGCACCACCCCGGCCACGGCCGCGCCCAGCCCCTCCGGGCGGGCGGCCGGCACCGCGGCGCGGGCGGCCAGGGTGAGCGCCAGCCGGGCCGTGACCGCCGAGACCACGGCCGCCAGGGCGCCCCGCGCCCAGGAGCCGTCGTAGAGCTGGGCCAGTACGGCCACCTGGGCCAGCAGCACCAGGACGAGGGTGAGCACTCCGAACGGCCCGATGTCCGACTGCTTCATGATGCGCAGCGCGTCTTCGGCGGGCTTGCCGCTGCCCAGCCCGTCGGCGGTGTCGGCCAGCCCGTCCAGGTGCAGCCCCCGGGTCAGCGCGGCGGGTACGGCGACCGAGGCGACGGCGGCGAGCGGCGCACCGGCGCCGAGCAGGAGCAGCAGCAGGCCGAGCCCGGCCGCGCAGCCGCCGACGACCAGCCCGGCCACCGGGGCCCACAGCATCCCGCCGCGCGCCGCCGCCCGGTCCCACCGGCGCACCCGCACGGGCAGCACGGTGAGCGTGCCGAAGGCGAACCGCAGCCCGTCGGAGACGGAGGCCGGAGGGGACGGGGACGACGAGGACGACGAGGACGACGAGGACGACGAGGACGACGTGAACACCGGCGCAGGGTACCGGGCGGTTCGGGACCCCGGTTTCCCGCCTGTCCGGGCTTTTGGCGGCTGGGCCGGTGCCGGGCTCAGGTCCGCACCGGTGGGGCGCCCGGCCGGCCGGGCGGGGTCCGGTGCGGGCGGGGGCGGGCCGGGGCGAGCTCCCGCAGGGCCGCGAGCAGGCACAGCAGGCCCACCGCGGTGAGCGCGGCCAGGTGTTCCTTGCCCGCCAGGTTCTCCTTCAGCAGCACCTCGGCGACCATCGCCAGGGTCACCGTGCCCGCCGTCGCGTAGGCGCCGTACCGCCAGCCCACATACACCGCGAGCCCCACGACCGCCGCCGACGGGCCGGTGTCCACCACCTGCGCGTCGGTCCACGGCAGCCCGAACGGGGCGTGCGCGCCGAGGGTGACGCCGAGGCGCGCGTACAGGGTCCCGGCGAGTGTGGCGGCGTAGGCGATGGCCAGCGTCCGCCACCGGCCCAGGCACAGCTCCGCGATCCCGAACACCAGCAGGATCTGCGCCAGCGCCCCCCACACCGGCAGGTCCGGCGCGGGCACGAACAGCGACAGCGGGGTGCGCAGCAGGGCCGTCCCCAGCGGGTCGCCGGCCCGTACGGCGCCCAGGTCCTGTACCAGTGGGTCTCCCCACGGCTGGTGCTGCGCGTGGTGGAGGAACCCCGTCAGGCCCACCGCGGCCGCGGTCAGCGGCAGCGCGGCCGGCCCCCGCCGGCGCAGGGCCTCGCGCACGGTGGCGTACAGCGGGCCCCACTCGGCCCGGGCCCAGCGGGCGAGCGTTCTCCTCATACGATCCTCATCCCCGTACGGTCGTCGGTGCGTTCCGCACCTGCCTGCGGCGCGGCCACCCGGGCAGGCCCGGCGCCTCCAGGAAGCCCTCCGCGCGGGCCGAGGCGAGGCCGATGCGCGGCAGGTCCGCGGTCTTCTCGAAGAGCAGGAACCGCGGTTCCCAGGCGGGCCGGTACTTGGCGTTGGCGCGGTACAGCGACTCGATCTGCCACCAGCGGGAGAAGAAGCCGAGCAGCGACCGCCACAGCCTCAGCACCGGTCCGGCGCCGAGGCGCGCGCCACGTTCGAAGACCGAGCGGAACATCGCGAAGTTGAGCGAGACCTGCGTGATCCCGATCTCGCGGGCGCGCCGCAGCAGCTCGATGACCATGAACTCCGTCAGCCCGTTGGCGTGGCCGTCGACGTCCCGTTCCCGCCGCATGAGGTCCAGCGACAGCCCGTGCGGGCCCCACGGCACGAAGGACAGCAGCGCCCGCAGCCGCCCCTCGGCGTCCACGCACTCCAGCATCACGCACCGGCCGTCGCGGGGGTCCCCGAGCCGCCCCAGCGCCATGCTGAAGCCGCGCTCGGTCGCGCCGTCCCGCCAGTGCTCGGCGCGCTCCACGAGGTACGCCATCTCGGGCGCCGGGATGTCCTCGTGGCGCCGGACGCGCACCCGGTACCCGGCCCGCCGCACCCGGTTGTACGCCTGCCGGACGGTACGCATGGCCCGCCCCTCCAGCGTGAACTCGGCGACCTCCACGACCGCCTCGTCCCCGAGTTCCAGCGCGTCCAGGCCGTGCCGGGCGTAGACCGTGCCGGCCTCCTCGCTCGCGCCCATCACCGCCGGGATCCATCCGTGCGCCCGCGCCTCGGCCAGCCACGGCGCGATCGCCCCCGGCCATGCCTCCGGGTCGCCGAGCGGGTCCCCGGAGGCCAGGCTCACCCCGCCGACGACGCGATAGGCGACGGCGGCCTTCCCGGTCGGGGACCACACCACGCTCTTCTCCCGGCGCAGCGCGAAGTAGCCGAGCGAGTCCCGGTCACCGTGCCGCTCCAGCAGTTCCCGCAGCCGTTTCTCGTCGTCCTCGGTGAGCGGGTCGACGGCGCGCCGGGAGCGGAAGGCGGCGTACAGCACGGCGAGGAGCAGGGCGGTGCTGAGCACGTTGACGGCCACGTTCGCCCAGTTGGGCGGGTCGAGGCCGGGAAAGCGGGACTCCTCGGCCGCCACCGACACCAGCCGCAGGGTGCCGTAGTACCAGCGCTCGGGGAACGTCGAGCGGGCCGCGTCCGGCGCCTGGTTGGTGACCGTCACCAGCAGCCCGGCCAGCAGGCTCGCGGCCAGGCCGCCGCCGACGGCCACGGTCGCCGCGAGCCGGGGGTTGGAGCGGTCGCCCTTGGCGTAGAACTCCCGGCGGCCGATGAGCAGCGCGCCCACGAAGGCGGCCGTCAGCGCCAGGGAGACCCAGTTCTGGGCGTACCGGCGGATCTCCGGGAAGGTCATGGCGAACGCGAACAGGGCCAGGAAGAGCCCGCTCATCACCAGGTTCAGGATCCACGCGGCCCGTTTGCGGCGGCGCATGGTGATGGCCAGGAAGGCGGTGAGGACACCGGAGGCGAAGCCGGCCGTCAACAGGTACGGCGTGAAGAGGTCGTCCTGGTTGTGCCGGCGCACGTCCTGGCCGAGCGAGACCCACACCGCGCTCAGGAAGTTCACGAACGCGACGGTCCGCAGATACCAGACGGCGCACGCGGCGGCCCGCCGGGAGGCCCCGGCGGGCCGGCGCGCCCTCAGTCGCCGCGGCACGGCAATGCGGGCATCTTCCATAAGCGAGGATCATAAGTGCGCAATTGCTGCAAATCGCACTTTTCACCCGCCTTGTGGCATCAGTCCATGGACTGTTCCTTCTCCGCGGTCTCCTGCGCCGTCCCCTGCACCGGCTCCTCCGTGGTCTCCTGCACCGGCTCCTCCGCCGGCTCCTTCTCGGGCAGCTCCGCGGCCAGCGCGGCGGCGGCCCGCACCAGCGGCATCGCCAGCAGCGCGCCCACGCCCTCGCCGACCTTCACCCCCTGCTCCAGCAGCGGCTCCAGGGCCATCCGGTCCAGCGCCTTGGCCTGCCCCGGCTCCCCGCTCGCGTGCCCGGCCAGCCACCAGTCCGGCGCCCGGAAGGCGATCCGCTGGGCGACCAGCGCGCACGCCGCGGCCACGACCCCGTCGAGGATCACCGGCAGCCTGCGCACCGCGCACTGCAACAGGAACCCGGTCATCGCCGCCAGATCCGCCCCGCCCACGGCCGCCAGCAGCTGGAGCTGGTCGCCGAGCACCGGCCGGGCCCGCCGCAGCGCGTCCCGGATCGCCGCGCACTTGCGCATCCACGTCAGGTCGTCGATCGCGAGCCCGCCGCGCCCGGTCACCACGGACGCGTCCGTACCGCACAGCGCGGCGATCAGCACCGCCGCCGGCGTGGTCCCGCCCACGCTGACATCGCCGAGCACCACCAGATCGGTGCCCGAGTCGGCCTCCTCGTCGGCGACCGCGACCCCGGCCCGCAGCGCGGCCTCGGCCTCCTCCAGGGTGAGCGCGTCCTCGATGTCGATACGGCCGCTGCCGCGCCGCACCCGGTGCCGCACCACGTCCGGCGGGAAGGCGTCCGGCGGGCAGTCCAGGGCCATGTCCACGACCCGTACCGGCACCTCCAGCCGGCGGGCGAGCACCGAGACGGGGCTCGCGCCCTCCAGCACCGCCCGCACCAGCTGCTCCGCGCCGCCCGCGGGCCGCGCGGAGACGCCCAGCCCGGCGATGCCGTGGTCACCGGCGAAGAGCACCACCCGCGGCCGCTCGACCGGCCGCACCGGCACCTCGCCCCGCGCGGCGGCCAGCCACTCGCCCAGCTCGTCCAGGCGGCCCAGCGCCCCGGGCGGCACGATCTGGCGCTCCCGCCGGGCCTCGGCGTCACGGCGTACGCCCCCGTCCGGGCGCTCGATCAGATCGGTGAAGTCGTCCAGATTAAGGCTGCTCATTCGCCGAACAGTACCGCCCGGCCGCGCACCGCTCCGCGCCACATCGCCACCTCACCCCCACGAGGTCTTTGCACCCCGGATCGGCATCCCATACGTTCCGCTTTGCCGCGGAATGTCGCACAGGGAGCCGCCCATGCCGACCACGCCCCTCACCCCGCAGTTCACCACCCCCTACGACCCCTTCCAGGAGCCGCGCCGCGAGGACTGTCCCTGGTGCGGCTCCAGACGCCTGCGCACCCGGCTGCGCGCCCCCGACCCGCTGCGCCACCGGGCCGGCACCTTCACCGTCGACGCCTGCGGCGACTGCGGCCACGCCTTCCAGAACCCCCGGCTCAGCGCGGAGGGACTCGCCTTCTTCCACCGGGACTTCTACGAGCGGCAACTGGAGGAGTTCGCCGCCCGGGTGCTGTCCGCCCGCGCGGTGCGGCGCCGGCACCGGGCCACCGCCTGGCGCCTGTCGGCACTCGGCGAACCGGAGAGCTGGCTGGACGTCGGCACCGGGCACGCCCGCTTTCCCGAGGCGGCGAAGGAGTTCTTCCCGTACACCAGCTTCGACGGGCTCGACCCCACGGCCCGGGTCGAACAGGCGCTGCTGGAGGGCCGGGTGGAGGAGGCGCACCGCGGCTATCTGACGACCCCCGGGACGGCGGCCCGGCTGCGCGCCCGCTACGACGTGGTCACCATGTTCCGCCATCTGGAGCACACCCCCGACCCGCGCGCCGAACTCCGCGCCGCGCTGACCGTGCTGCGTCCCGGCGGCCACCTGGTCGTCGACGTCCCGGACCCGGCGTGCGTGTTCGCCGCGCTGCTGGGCCGGTGGTGGCTTCCCTACGGCCAGCCCCGCCATCTGCACCTGGTGCCGCGGGCCAACCTGTGCGCGGAGCTGACCGGGCTGGGCTGCGCGATCCTCGTCGTGGACCGCGCGGCCCCGCACATCCCCTACGACCTGTCGGCGGCCGTCGCCCTGTCCCTGGCCCACGCCCACCCCTTGCTCCACCTGGCCGCCACGCCGGTGATGGCGCTGGCCCGGGCCCTGGACCGAGGGGGCGCTCCGCTGGCTCGGCGGACCCGGTTCTCCAACGCTTACCGGGTGGTGGCGCGGAAGGGGAGGGGGTAGCCGCGGTGCGTCGCCGGCCGCGGGTGCGTCGTGGCCGTTCGCGCCCCGCGGCGGAGCCGCACACGGACAGAGCCCCGCACCCCTTCGGGGCGCCCCCGCTCACCCCCGCAGCACCACCGCCTGCCCCGCCACCACCAGCACCACCTGTTCGCACTCGCTCGCGAACGCCGTGTTCACGCGGCCGAGTTCGTCGCGGTAGCGGCGGCCGGAGGGGGTCGCGGGGACGATGCCCGAGCCGACCTCGTTGGACACCGCGACCACGGTCCGCCGGGTGGCGCGCACCGCGTCCGTCAGCTCCCGTACGCGCTCCCGCAGCAGCTTCTCGCCCCCGCCCGCCCACTCCGCGTCGTCCCACGCCCCCACGGCGTCCATCACGTCCGTCAGCCACAGCGACAGGCAGTCGATCAGCACCGGCGGCCCGTCCTCGGCCAGCAGCGGCACCAGGTCGGTCGTCTCCGCCGTACGCCACGATCCCGGCCGCCGCTCCCGGTGCGCGGCCACCCGTGCCGCCCACTCGGTGTCCCCGGCGCGCGTGCCGCCCGTCGCCACGTACAGCACGTCCGGGAACGTCTCCAGCCGCCGTTCCGCCTCCACCGACTTGCCCGAGCGGGCCCCGCCCAGCACCAGCGTCCGGCGCGGCACGTCCGGCACCTCCTCGTACGCCCCGACCACCAGCGTCGTACCGTCCGGCACCGCCCGCGCCCCGGCCGCCGCGAGCCGGCGCCGCAGCTCCGGGCCGCCCGGCACGTCGTGGTCCAGGTGGACGGCGACCACGTCCGTCGTGGGGCCCGCCGAGCCCACCGCCCGGAGCCGGGCGAGCGCGTCCGGGCGGCCCACGACGTCCGCGAGGACCATGTCGTAGGACTGCGCGGTGGCCTGCTCCAGGCCGGCCGGTGCCGCGCCCGGCGGCAGGTACAGCAGCCGCTGCCCCTCCGGTCCCGTCACCGCGTACCCGGTGCCGCCCGCGTCCATCGCCACCGCCCGCACCCGATGCCCCGTCAGCAGCGCCAGCTCCCGCCCGTCCGGGACCCGGCCGGGCTGCGGCAGCCCGGCCGGCACCTCCACCGCCGGGCCGTCGTGCGGATGCGACAGCAGCACCTGCCCTACCCCGCCCAGGGAATGCCCGGCGCGCGCCGCCGCGAACGCCGCGCCCGGCGTGAGGTCGAGCAGCAGCGCGTCGTCCACGAGCACCGCGGTCGCGGCCCGCGCGTCCGGTCCGAGCGCGGTGGCGCAGACGGCGCAGGAGCAGTCGGGGCGAGGCAGTCCCGCGGGGGCACCGGTACCGAGCAGAGTGATTTCCACGGACCGATTTTCGCTCCTCCCGGGGGGTCTTGCGCTTCCGGCTAGGCTGCCAGCAGGTGTTGGATCAAAGGAGGCCTGTATGACGGCATGGACGTGGCGGTTCGAGAAGGCCGACGGGACGGAGGTCCAGCCCGCCGTCCTGCCCGAGGAGTTCACCACGCAGGGCGATGCCGAGTCCTGGATCGGCGAGAACTGGAAGGCGCTGCTGGAGGGCGGGGCCGACCAGGTGCGGCTGTTCGAGGAGGGGACCGAGATCTACGGGCCGATGAGCCTGCACGCCGACGCCTGACCGGACCGGCACGGGTGGTGGGGAGGGGCCCGCTTTCCCGGAGGGCCCCCTCTCTTGGCGGCGCCCGCTTTCTTGGCGGTGTCCGCTTTCTTGGCGGTGCCCGCTCTCCTCACTGCTCGCCCAGCGTCACCTGCGCCGTGCGCTCGTCGCCGTCGCGCAGGAACGTCACCGTCGTCCGCCGGCCCGGCCGGGCCGTGGCCAGCGCCTCGGCCAGCGAGGTGATGGTGGTGATCCGCCGGCCTCCCAGCCTGGTGATGATGTCACCGGGCCCGAGCCCCGCCCGGTCGGCGGCGCCGCCCGCCCGGGTGCTGACCACCGCCACCCCGACCGGCTGGTAGCGGTCGTCGACGACGGTCCGCGCGGTGATGTCGAGGGCCGCCCGCCCGGAGTCGACGACCTTGCCCTCCTTGACGATCTGGTCGGCGACCGTCTTCACCATCGTCGCCGGGATGGCGAACCCGATGCCCGGCGCCGCGCCGCCGCCGAGGCTCTGGTCGACCGCCGCCAGGGTGGGGATGCCGATCACCCGCCCGTCCAGGTCGACCAGGGCGCCGCCGCTGTTGCCCGGGTTGATCGCGGCCGAGGTCTGCACCATGTTGGCGATGGTCGCGCCCGTGCCGCCGCCCGAGCCGCCCTCGCTGACGGTCCGCCCGGTCGCCGAGACGATGCCCTGGGTCACGCTGGACGACAGCCCCAGCGGCGATCCCATGGCCAGTACGATCTGACCCACCGCCACCTTCCCGGAGTCCCCGAACACCGCCGGCCGCAGCCCGTCCGGCTGCTTCTCCAGCCGGATCACGGCGAGATCCTGCTCGGGATAGGAGTAGACCAGGCGCGCCGTGAGCGGCTCCTCGTTGTTGGCCGTGGTCACCTGGAACGTCGTCTCCGAGCCGACCACGTGCGCGTTGGTGACGATGTGCCCGTCGCCGTCGTACACCACCCCGGAGCCCAGGTCCCGGCTCGCCTGGATCTGCACGACCGAGGGCAGCACCTCCTTGATGACGCGCAGGTACCGGCTCTGCAGATCGTCCGCGGCCATCGGCACGGCCGCCCCGGGGCTCGCCGGGGTGTCCCGCCCGGCCGGGGCGGCGGCGGTGGTGCAGCCGGCGGCGAGGGCCGCGCAGCACGCCAGCGCGGCGGCGGAGACGGCCGTACGGGCACGCGCGCGGATACGGGAAGCGTCCATGTCCCGAGTGTCACCGCACGGTGATCATCCGTCCCGTGCGCTTGCCCCGAACGGGCTCAGCCCCGTACCCCGCACAGATGCAGCAGCGCCGCCACCCCGCGGTAGGGGTCCGTGCGCCCGGCCCGCTCCTCGACCGCGAGCAGCGTCGGCAGGTCCTGGGGCAGCGCCGCGTTGTGCGCCGCCGTGTCAGTGAAGACCCGGACGCCGTACCAGGCCTGCAAGGGGGCGGCGATGCCGGCGAGCGTGGCGGTCAGCGCGGACAGCCGGTCGGCGCGCACGTCCAGGCCCAGCCGGTTGCGGTAGGTGGTGGTGTCGAAGGCGGCCAGGGCGCCCGCCCAGTCACCGCCGAGGCCCGGCCGCATGGCGAGCGCGTCGCCGTTGCGGACCAGGAGGGAGAGCAGTCCGCCGGGGGCCAGCATCCGGGCCAGGCCCGCCACCAGCGGATCGGGGTCCTCCACGTACATCAGTACGGCGTGGCACAGCACCACGTCGAAGCCGCCGGGCAGGAAGTGCGCCCCGGTGTCCCGGCCGTCGCCCTGCACCAGCCGCACCCGCTGCCGGATGCCCTCCGGCTCCCGGGCCAGGTTCGCGCGGGCGGCGGCGATCATCCTGGGGTCCCGTTCGACCCCGGTCACCTCGTGGCCCAGCCGGGCCAGCCGCAGCGCCTGCGCGCCCTGGCCCATCCCCACGTCGAGCACCCGCAGCCGCCGCCCGACCGGGAACCGCCCGGCTATCTGTTCGTCCAGTTGCCGGGTCACCAGCTCCTGGGACACGAGGTCGCGCAGCCCGCCCAGCTCGTGCGGCCTGGCCGCGGACGCCCCCCCGGTGAACGCGTCGGCGTTCAGGGCCGCTCTCCGCGCTTGACCCGCGGCTTCGGCAGGCGCAGCCGGCGCATCTGCAGGGACCGCATCAGCGCGTAGGCGACCGCGCCGCGGGTGTTCTCGTCCGGGAAGCGTTCCGCGAGCCGCTTCTTCAGCCGGAAGCCGCTCACCGCCGCGTCCAGCACGATCAGCACGATCACGATCAGCCACAGCAGCAGCGCCAGGCTCTGGATCGCCCCGACCCGCACCACGCTCAGCACCAGGATGACCACGGCGAGCGGCAGGAAGAACTCCGCCACGTTGAACCGCGAGTCGACCCAGTCCCGGGCGAACCGGCGGACCGGGCCCTTGTCCCGGGCGGGCAGATAGCGCTCGTCCCCGTTGGCGAGCGCCTGGCGCTGCCGCTCCAGGGCCTGCCGCCGCTCCTCGCGCTGGCGCTTCGCGGCCTCCTTGCGGGTCGTCGGCGTGTTGGCGACGCTGCGGCGCTGGGTACGGGCCTCACTGCGCTTGGGCGTGGGCCTGCCCTTGGGGGCCTGCGGGTCACGGGGCTGCTTGGAGTCGGTCACCGCCGCCTTGGTGGCGGGGGCCTTCTCTTCCTTGGCACGGCTACGGAACACAAATCCCAAGGGTAAGGGCTGCACCGGCATGGACCCAGCCCGGTGGGGAACGATCCGGCAACGCCACTCGTCTGAAAGGGACAGAGGGGGACACGGGAAGGGCGCGGGGAGACCGGGGCGCGGGATCACCTACTCCTTGAGCGGGAGCGGAGCGGTCCGCAGTCGTCCTCGGGGAGGAGCGCATCGCCCCGCGAACAGTGCGGTAATGGAGACAGGGCCCGTACTGTGGGTCTTGTCGCAGGATCGGTGAGCTGGAGTCCGTCAGAAGGGGGCGCGCGAAGCCCATGAGCGGTGTCATGAAGCGTATGGGGATGATCTTCCGCGCGAAGGCGAACAAGGCCCTGGACCGGGCCGAGGACCCGCGCGAGACCCTCGACTACTCGTACCAGAAGCAGCTGGAGCTGCTGCAGAAGGTGCGGCGCGGCGTCGCCGACGTGGCGACCAGCCGCAAGCGCCTGGAGCTCCAGCTCGGCCAGCTCCAGCAGCAGTCCGCCAAGCTGGAGGACCAGGGCCGCAAGGCGCTCGCGCTCGGCCGGGAGGACCTGGCCCGCGAGGCGCTGTCCCGCAAGGCCGCGCTCCAGCAGCAGGTCACCGACCTGGAGACGCAGCACGCCACCCTCCAGGGCGAGGAGGAGAAGCTGACCCTGGCGGCCCAGCGCCTCCAGGCCAAGGTGGACGCCTTCCGCACGAAGAAGGAGACCATCAAGGCCACCTACACCGCCGCTCAGGCCCAGACCCGCATCGGCGAGGCGTTCTCCGGCATCTCCGAGGAGATGGGCGACGTCGGCCTCGCCATCCAGCGCGCCGAGGACAAGACCGCCCAGCTGCAGGCCCGGGCCGGCGCCATCGACGAGCTGCTCGCCTCCGGCGCCCTGGACGACCAGTCCGGCATGCACAAGGACGACATCCAGGCCGAGCTGGACCGGCTCTCCGGTGGTACGGATGTAGAGCTGGAACTGCAGCGCATGAAGGCCGAGCTGGCCGGAGGCGCCCCGCAGCAGGCCATCGAGGGCGGCGGCGCCGGTCAGGGGCAGTCCCAGCAGCAGCCGCAGGACACCCCGCGCTTCGACAAGCAGTAGCCGGGCGCCGGGGCCCGAGCCGAGGAGGCCGACATGATCGTACGGATCATGGGGGAGGGCCAGGTGCGGGTGGACGACACCCACCTCGCCGAACTGAACAAGCTGGACGACGACCTGCTCGCCGAGATGGAGAGCGGCGACGAGGACGGCTTCCGTCGCACGCTCACCGCGCTGCTGGACGCCGTCCGCCGCCTCGGCACCCCACTCCCGGACGCCGCGCTGGAACCGTCGGACCTGATCCTGCCGTCGTCCGACGCGACCCTGGAAGAGGTCCGGGAGCTGCTGACCGACGAGGGCCTGATCCCGGGCTGACCGGGCCCGGGATGGATCAGGACTTGTACCGCGTCCTCAGGGCGTCGGTGTACTCGCCCCTGGCGAGGTACCCGTCACCGTCGGCGTCGATCTCCGAGAACTCCCGCAGGGCCTCGGGGACGGGCACTCCCTTGGCCTGGTGCCACGCCAGCCACTCGGTCACCGAGACCTTGCCGTCGCCGTCGCTGTCGGACATCTCCAGCACGGCGACCTCGAAGGGGATGGCCGTCCGCTCCAGGAACTCGGGGCGGCGGTAGGCGGTGACGAACTCGCGGGCCGAGACCGTGCCGTCCTCGTCGGTGTCCAGGCCGGCGCGGAGATCGTCCCAGAGCCGGTTGCCGAGGTGGGTGATCCGCCGCCAGCGCTCGCTGCCCGGGACGGCGCCGGAACGCATCAGCGTCGTCTGCACCAGCTGGTCGAGGTCCACCTGCGCGATCTTGCCGTCCCCGTCGCTGTCGAGCTGCCGGAACAGCGTCTGGAAGTAGTCGCGCTCGGCCTGCGTCGCCATGGCTCTCACCCGTCCTCATACGTCTCGCTGGTCACGTGTGACCCCAGAGTGCCGAAGCAGCCGGGCGCCGGAACGGGCGTTCACCCGGTGATCACCCGAACGGGCGACCCGGCGTCCTCCGGCCCGGGTCACAGAGCCCGAGGGGCGCCGTACTGTTCCGGGGTGAGCACTCTCGAACGCGCCTGGAGCGGCCTGAAGGCCCACCCCCTCGCCCTGGACGCCGTCCTGGCCGCGGGCGTCCTGGTGTGCATGGTCGCCGGCTCCTTCGTGGTGCCGAGGGACGGGCACGGCGTCACCTGGGGGGTGCGCACCCCGGACGCCCTCAGCCTGTTCCTGATGCTGCTCGGCGCCGTCGCGCTGGTCTTCCGCCGCCGGCGGCCCCGCGCCGTGCTCGCCGTCACCGGCACGCTCTCCGTGGTCGAGTGCGTCACCGGCGACCCGCGCGCCCCGGTGGCGATGTCCGCCGTGGTCGCCCTGTACACCGTCGCCGCGACCACCGACCGCGCCACCACCTGGCGGCTCGGCCTGCTCACCATGACCGTGCTGACGGCCGCCGCCATGCTCGCCGGCCCGCTGCCCTGGTACGCCCAGGAGAACCTGGCCGTGCTCGCCTGGACCGGCATCGGCGCCACCGCCGGGGACGCCGTGCGCAGCCGCCGCGCGGTCGTGCAGGCCATCCGGGACCGCGCCGAACGCGCCGAACGCACCCGGGAGGAGGAGGCCCGCCGCCGGGTCGCCGAGGAACGGCTGCGCATCGCCCGCGACCTGCACGACATCGTCGCCCACCACATCGCCCTGGTGAACGTGCAGGCCGGGGTCGCCGCCCACGTCATGGACAAGCGGCCCGACCAGGCCAAGGAGGCCCTCGCCCACGTCCGCGAGGCCGGCCGCAGCGCGCTGGACGAACTGCGCGCCACCGTCGGCCTGCTGCGCCAGTCCGACGACCCCGAGGCACCCACCGAGCCCGCCCCCGGCCTGAGCCGGCTGGCGGAGCTGGCGGCCACCTTCCGCAACGCCGGCCTGCCGGTGGAGGTGGCCCGCACCGACCGGCCCGGCGAACTGCCCGCCGCCGTCGACCTGGCCGCATACCGGATCGTGCAGGAGGCCCTGACCAACGTCCGCAAGCACGCCGGCCCCGAGGCCCGGGCCGAGGTGAGCGTCGTACGCGCCGGACCCCGCCTGGAGGTCACCGTGCTGGACGACGGGGCGGGCGGGCCCGGCGCGCCCGAGGACGGCGGCGGGCACGGGCTGCTCGGCATGCGCGAGCGGGTCACCGCCCTCGGCGGCACCCTGACCACCGGACCCCGCCCCGGCGGCGGCTTCCGCGTCCATGCGATCCTGCCGGTCCACCCGACGGCCGCCCAGGGAGAGCCCGTATGACCATCCGTGTCCTGCTCGCCGACGACCAGGCGCTGCTGCGCAGCGCGTTCCGGGTGCTGGTCGACTCCGAGCCCGGCATGGAGGTGGTGGGGGAGGCGTCCGACGGCGCGGAGGCGGTCCGGCTGGCCCGCGAGCACGTCCCCGACGTCGTCCTGATGGACATCCGGATGCCCGGCACCGACGGCCTCGCCGCCACCCGGCAGATCGGCGCCGACCCCGCCCTGGCCCGGGTCCGGGTGGTCATCCTGACCACCTTCGAGGTGGACGACTACGTGGTCCAGGCGCTGCGTGCGGGCGCCTCCGGCTTCCTCGGCAAGGGCAGCGAGCCGGAGGAGCTGCTGACCGCCATCCGGGTCGCGGCCGCCGGGGACGCCCTGCTCTCCCCGGCCGCCACCAAGGGCCTGATCGCCCGCTTCCTCGCCCAGGGCGACACCGGCGCCGTGCCCGACCCGGCCCGCGCCGAGCGGCTCGCCGCCCTCACCGGCCGGGAGCGGGAGGTCCTCGTCCAGGTGGCCGGCGGGCACTCCAACGACGAGATCGCCGAGCGCCTCGCGGTCAGCCCGCTGACGGTGAAGACGCACGTCAACCGGGCGATGGCCAAGCTGGGCGCGCGGGACCGGGCGCAGCTGGTCGTCATCGCCTACGAGTCGGGGCTGGTCCGTCCGAGGAGGGACTGATCTCCACCCGCGTGTACTGCGCGCGGAGTAGGGGATCGCCGGGGAACGGGACCTGGGGCCTACGGAACGGCGGTCCCGGATGGCTCAGGGTGGGGGAGACCTGTGCCGTCCCCGGATGAGAGAACCTGATCCATGTCCTGGCTGTCCCGCTTCAGCCTCGCGCAACGGGCCCTCGTCGGGCTCGTGTCGCTGGTCGCGCTCGCCTTCGGGCTGATCGCGATACCCCAGATCAAACAGCAGCTGCTGCCCACCATAGAACTGCCCATGGTGTCGGTGATCGCGCCGTACCAGGGCGCCTCGCCCGACGTGGTCGAGAAGCAGGTCGTCGAGCCCCTGGAGGACAACCTCCAGGGCGTCGACGGCGTCACCGGTGTCACCTCCACCGCGAGCGAGGGCAACGCCGTGATCATGGCGTCCTTCGACTACGGCAACGACACCGAGCGGATCGTCGCCGACGTCCAGCAGGCGGTGAACCGGGCCCGCAACCAGCTCCCCGACGACGTCGACCCGCAGGTGGTCTCCGGGTCCACCGACGACCTGCCGACCGTGGTCCTGGCCGTCACCTCCGACAAGGACCAGCAGGCGCTCGCCGACCAGCTCGACACCACGGTGGTCCCGGCCCTGAAGGACATCGACGGCGTCGGCCGGGTACAGGTCATGGGCGTCCGCGACCGCCAGGTCACCGTCACCCCGGACGACGCGAAGCTCGCCCGCGCCGGTCTCACCGCCGCCGACCTCGGCCAGGCCCTCCAGGCGGGCGGCGCGACCGTCCCGGCCGGCTCCTTCGACGAGGGCGGCGCCAACCGCACCGTCCAGGTCGGCGGCGGCTTCACCTCGCTGCGGCAGATCGAGGACCTGATGGTCACCGGTCAGGGCACCAAGCCGGTCCGCCTCGGCGACGTGGCCGCCGTCGAGGAGCGGCCGGCCCCGGCCGACTCCCTCGCCCGCACCGACGGCCGGCCCAGCCTCGCGGTCAACGTCACGATGGCCCACGACGGCAGCGCGGTCTCCATCTCCGACGCGGTCAAGGACAAGCTGCCCGCACTGCGCGCGGACCTCGGCTCCGGTGCCGAGCTGACGGTGGTCAGCGACCAGGGCCCGGCCGTGTCCAAGTCCATCAAGGGCCTGACCACCGAGGGCGCGCTCGGGCTGCTCTTCGCGGTCCTGGTGATCCTGGTCTTCCTGGCGTCGGTCCGCTCGACCCTGGTCACGGCGGTGTCCATCCCGCTGTCCGTGGTCCTCGCCCTGCTGGTGCTGTGGACCCGCGGCCTGTCGCTGAACATGCTCACCCTCGGCGCGCTGACCATCGCGGTCGGCCGGGTCGTGGACGACTCGATCGTGGTCCTGGAGAACATCAAGCGGCACCTCGGCTACGGCGAGGAACGCAAGGAGGCCATCCTCACCGCGGTGCGCGAGGTGGCCGGCGCGGTCACCTCCTCCACCCTCACCACGGTCGCGGTGTTCCTGCCGATCGGCCTGGTCGGCGGCATGGTGGGCGCCCTGTTCGGCTCGTTCAGCATCACCGTGACGGCGGCCCTGCTGGCCTCCCTGCTGGTGTCGCTGACGGTCGTGCCGGTGTTGTCGTACTGGTTCCTGCGCGCTCCCAAGGGCACCCCCGGGGACGCGGCGGAGGCCCGCCGCAAGGCCGAGGAGAAGGAGGCGAACAGCCGCCTCCAGCGCGCCTACGTCCCCGTGCTGCGGTTCGCCACCCGGCGCCGGCTGACCAGCGTGCTCATCGCGATCGTCGTCCTGGTCGTCACCTTCGGCATGTCCGGCCTGCTGAAGACGAACTTCTTCGACCAGGGCGAGCAGGAAGTCCTCACGATCAAGCAGAAGCTGAAGCCCGGCACCAGCCTCGCGGCCACCGACGCGCAGGCCCGGCGGGTGGAGAAGCTGCTGGCCTCCACCGAGGGAGTGAAGGACTACCAGGTCACCGTCGGCTCCTCCGGCCTCCTGGCGGCCTTCGGCGGCGGCACCGACACCAACCAGGCGTCGTACCAGGTCATGCTGGAGGACTCCGCCTCCTACGACGAGGTGCAGCGCCACCTGGAGGACGGGCTGAAGAAGCTCGACGGCGTCGGTACGACCACCGTCTCGGCCGGTGACGGCTTCGGCAGCCAGGACCTGAGCGTGGTGGTCAAGGCCTCCGACCCCGAGGCGCTGCGGACGGCGGCGGAGCAGGTCCGCAGCACGGTCGCCGGCCTCGACCACGTCACGGACGTCACCAGCGACCTCGCGCAGAGCGTGCCCCGGATCTCGGTCAGGGCGGGCGCGAAGGCGGCGGCCGCCGGGTTCGACGACCAGAAGCTCGGCGCGGCGGTGGCGCAGGCGGTGCGCGGCACCACGGCGGCCAAGGCGGTCCTCGACGACACCGAGCGGGACGTCGTCGTACGGTCCGCGCGGCCCGCGACCACGCTGGACCGGCTGAAGGACCTGCGCCTCGGCCCGGTGAAGCTCGGCGACATCGCCACGGTGAAGCTGGTGGACGGCCCGGTGTCCATGACCCGCATCGACGGGCAGCGCGCGGCCACCATCACGGCCCGGCCGACCGGGGACAACACCGGCGCGATCAGCGGCAAGCTCCAGTCCAGGATCAAGGCGCTGAAGCTCCCGGCGGGCGCCACGGCCGAGATCGGCGGTGTCTCCTCCGACCAGGACGACGCGTTCAAGAACCTGGGCCTGGCCATGCTGGCGGCCATCGCGATCGTCTTCATGCTGCTGGTCGCGACGTTCCGCTCGCTCGCCCAGCCGCTGATCCTGCTGGTCTCCGTCCCGTTCGCGGCGACCGGCGCGATCGGCCTGCTGGTGGCCACCGGCACCCCGCTGGGCGTGCCCGCGATGATCGGCATGCTGATGCTGATCGGCATCGTGGTGACCAACGCGATCGTGCTGATCGACCTGATCAACCAGTACCGGGCCCAGGGCTACGGCGTGGTGGACGCCGTGGTCGAGGGCGGCCGGCACCGGCTCCGCCCGATCCTGATGACGGCGCTGGCGACCATCTTCGCCCTGCTCCCGATGGCGCTGGGCATCACCGGCGAGGGCGGCTTCATCGCCCAGCCCCTCGCCGTGGTCGTCATCGGCGGCCTGATCACCTCCACCCTGCTGACCCTCCTCCTCGTCCCGACGCTCTACGCGATGCTGGAGCTGCGCAAGGAGCGCCGGGCGGCGAAGCGGGCGGCGAAGCGGCGGCCGGACACGGAGCGGACGCCGGAGCCGGCCGGGGTCTGAGCCACGACGGAAAGGGGGGCCGCACCCGAAGGTGCGGCCCCCCTTTCCGCGTACGGACGGCCGGAGGCTACGGCAGCGCCAGCATCCGCTCCAGCGCCAGCTTGGCGAACGCCTCCGTCTCCTTGTCGACCTCGATCCGGTTGACCAGGTTGCCCTCGGCCAGGGACTCCAGCGCCCAGACCAGGTGGGGCAGGTCGATGCGGTTCATGGTCGAGCAGAAGCAGACCGTGCGGTCGAGGAAGACGATCTCCTTGCCCTCGGGCGCGAACCGGTTCGCCAGCCGCCGGACCAGGTTCAGCTCGGTGCCGATGGCCCACTTGGAACCGGCCGGGGCGGCCTCCAGGGTCTTGATGATGTATTCGGTCGAGCCGACGTGGTCCGCCGCCGCCACGACCTCGTGCCGGCACTCCGGGTGGACCAGGACGTTGACCCCGGGGATGCGGGCGCGCACGTCGTTGACCGAGTCCAGGCTGAACCGGCCGTGCACCGAGCAGTGGCCGCGCCACAGGATCATCTTCGCGGCCCGCAGCTCGTCGGCGGTCAGGCCGCCGTTCGGCTTGTGCGGGTTGTAGACCACGCAGTCGTCCAGGGACATGCCCATGTCCCGGACGGCGGTGTTGCGCCCCAGGTGCTGGTCCGGCAGGAACAGCACCTTTGTTGCCGAGGGCTCCCCCTGCTCGAACGCCCAGTCCAGCGCCCGCTTGGCGTTGGAGGAGGTGCAGATCGTGCCGCCGTGCTTGCCGGTGAAGGCCTTGATGTCGGCGGAGGAGTTCATGTACGAGACCGGGACGACCTGCTCGGCGATCCCGGCCTCGGTGAGCACGTCCCAGCACTCGGCGACCTGCTCGGCGGTCGCCATGTCCGCCATGGAGCAGCCGGCGGCCAGGTCGGGCAGGACCACCTTCTGGTCGTCGGACGTCAGGATGTCCGCCGACTCGGCCATGAAGTGCACACCGCAGAAGACGATGTACTCGGCCTCCGGGCGCGCGGCGGCGTCCCGGGCCAGCTTGAAGGAGTCGCCCGTGACATCGGCGAACTGGATGACCTCGTCACGCTGGTAGTGGTGGCCGAGCACGAAGACCTTGTCGCCGAGCTTCTCCTTGGCCGCGCGGGCGCGTGCGACCAGATCGGGGTCGGACGGCGACGGCAGGTCGCCGGGACACTCGACGCCCCGCTCGCTCTTCGGGTCGGCCTCGCGGCCGAGCAGCAGCAAGGCGAGCGGACTCGGCTGCACGTCGAGCTCCGGGGTCTGGGCGGTGGTCACGACACGCACCCTTTCTACTTTTCGTCTAACTGACGCTATCTATCATAACTGGTTCATGTCACTTTGACGATGGCCATAGCGTCGATGTGACGTGAATCCCGCCGGGGCGCCTCTCCCGGCCGCTGTCCCACCGGCGGGCCATGTGCGAGCATGAGGAAGCGACAGGAAACGCGACAACGCGATTGCCCGGCCCGGAATGAATCCGCGGAAGCGCCGGTTGCACTCGTCGGCAAGCAGTCTCCGTACAACCCGGGAGAGATGTAGATGTCCGTATCGGACGAGACCACCACCGTCACCGACGGCATCATCCTGACCGACGCCGCCGCGGCCAAGGTCAAGGCCCTGCTCGACCAGGAAGGCCGCGACGACCTCGCGCTGCGCGTCGCCGTCCAGCCCGGCGGCTGCTCCGGCCTGCGCTACCAGCTCTTCTTCGACGAGCGCTCGCTCGACGGCGACGTCGTGAAGGACTTCGGCGGGGTCAAGGTCGTCACGGACCGCATGAGCGCTCCGTACCTGGGCGGCGCCACCGTCGACTTCGTGGACACGATCGAGAAGCAGGGCTTCACGATCGACAACCCGAACGCGACCGGCTCCTGCGCCTGCGGCGACTCCTTCAGCTGAGCCGAGCCGGCACCGGACGGTGAAGGCGGCGGCCCCCTCCACGGGGGCCGCCGCCTTCGTCCGCCGGGAACCGGAGGCATTCCGGGAACCGGAGGACCTTCGCCCACCGGGAACCGGACGGTCAACGCGGCTGCGCCGACGCCTCCGGGCGCGGTACGTCCGGCCCGGCCTCGGGAATCTCCCGGCCGTCCGCGCCGGTCACCGTCCGCCCGTTCAGCGGCGCGTCCAGCGTCACGGTCTTCACGTGCTCCTTGGCGATCATCACGCACATCCCGTCCGGCCAGGGCGTCTTGGTGACCGTCACCGTCACCCGGTCGCCGCTCTCCCGCGCCGAGACCCGGTAGTCGGCGCACACCCCGCCGGAGAACCGCACGCTCAGCCTCCGCCCGTCCGCCGAGTACGAGGTCACCGGCCCGCTCCGGCTCTTCCCGGACGGCGCCGGCGCGGGGGAAGCGGACGCGGACGCCGGTGCCAGGTAGGCCGGGTCGACCGCCGGACGCGTCACCGTGACCGCCTCGCCCCCGCCGGCCCCCCGCGCCCGGAACAGCCAGGACGGCACCAGCGTCTGCCGCCCGCCCACGGAGTGCGCGGCCAGCCCGAACACCGCCTCGTCCACGGTGACCGTCCCCCGCAGCCGCTTCGGCGCCCCCGTGGACGCCCCGCACGGCTCCTCCAGCCGGTCCTTCAGCGGCACCGGGCTCGCGCACCCGCCGATCCCCGCCCGGTGGCCGCCCCCGGCCGCCCCGTTCATCAGCTCCAGCGTGCGCGCCGCGCCCAGCACCGGATACGTGTCCCCCTTCACCGGCGCGGCCAGCAGCCCGTGGCCGGCGAGCAGTTCGCCCCCGCGGCCGACGGTCAGGCCGGTCGTCCAGCCGTACGTGGGCAGCCCGCCCACCACCGGATCGGCGGTCACCACCCGCCCGCCGCCCGACACCCGGCTCGCGTCGGTCCGCGCGCCCTCCAGCCCGGCCGCCTCCAGCACCGGCTTCGCCGCCCGCTCGGCGTCGGCCACGCTCACCGGACCGCCGGCCGGGGTGCCCGGGGCCGGGGAGCAGACGGTCACCTTGCGGCAGTCGTCGGTGCCGGGCGCGTACCGGCTGTACGACCAGCCGCCCGGCGCGTCCCGGTGCACCGTCAGGGAAGGCCCGAAGCCGTCCTGGCCGCCGACCCGCCAGCTCCGCCCCTCGGCCACCGGGGTCCCGTCCATGCCGAGCGCCCGCGCCAGGCGTGCCACCCGCTCCCGGCCGACCTCGGCCCCCGGCTCGTACACCGGTGCCGACCCGGGCCCGTCCGGCAGTTCGCCGGCGGCCACGTACCGGGCGCCGGACGGGTCGGGCTCGCCGGGCGCGACACCGCCCGTGCCGGAACCGGTCCAGCCGTCCAGGGGGAGCGGCGGGGGAGTGCGGACCCCCGTGGGCGCGGCCGGGTCGTCCGTGGATTCACCCTGGCCGCCGGCCGCCAGGTACGCCCCGCCACTGCCGACGAGCAGCACGGCGGCGGTGACGACGGAGACGACGAGCGCGGTGGGGCGCCGCCTCGTCCGCCCGGTCCCGTGGCGCTCCGGGGCGCCGGAGTCTTCAAGGTGCTCGGTGTTCACCGCGTCGCTCCTCGCTGGTCGTGTCCCGCGCTCCCCGCGCGGGGGACGGCGATGGGACGCGGCACGGCGGCGCGCGGTTCCCGGGCGTGCCCCGGGTCAGTCGCCGTAGTCCGACATCGCGTCCAGCAGCCGGGCGGACCGCGCCGGCACGGACACCCCGTGGATGCGGGACGGGGACACCGGACGGGACTCGGCCCGCTCCGGGGCCGCCCAGTGCGGAACCATCCGGGCGCAGTCGCCCCACAGGGAGGCGAGGCCGCCGTCGGGCTCGGCCGGGGCGGGGGAGAGGACCTCGGGGTACGTCATGAACGCACCGTACGCGCGGGGCGGGCCGCGAAGAAGGATCTACTATCGGGTAGTTTCATCAGCTTCTGCGCAGGCGGCCGAACCGGTAGCGTGAACTGTCAATCCAGCCTCCCCAGGAGAATCCCCGTCGTGCGCATCGCAGTCACCGGCTCCATCGCCACCGACCACCTCATGACCTTCCCCGGCCGCTTCGCCGACCAGTTCGTCGCGGACCAGCTGCACACGGTTTCGCTCTCCTTCCTGGTCGACAACCTCGACGTCCGCCGCGGTGGCGTCGCCGCCAACATCGCCTTCGGCATGGGCCAGCTCGGCACCCGCCCGATCCTGGTCGGCGCCGCCGGCTTCGACTTCGACGAGTACCGGGCGTGGCTCGACCGGCACGGCGTGGACACCGACTCCGTCCGCATCTCCGAGACCCTGCACACCGCCCGCTTCGTGTGCACCACCGACGCCGACCACAACCAGATCGGCTCCTTCTACACCGGCGCGATGAGCGAGGCCCGCCTCATCGAGCTGAAGACCGTCGCGGACCGCGTGGGCGGCCTCGACCTGGTCCTCATCGGCGCCGACGACCCCGAGGCGATGCTCCGCCACACCGAGGAGTGCCGCTCCCGGAACATCCCGTTCGCCGCCGACTTCTCCCAGCAGATCGCCCGCATGGAGGGCGAGGAGATCCGGATACTGCTGGACGGCGCGACCTACCTCTTCTCCAACGAGTACGAGAAGGGGCTCATCGAGTCCAAGACCGGTTACAGCGACGCGGAGATCCTCTCCAGGGTCGGCCACCGGGTCACCACGCTCGGCTCGCGTGGCGTGCGCATCGAGCGGACCGGCGCGGACCCGATCGAGGTCGGCTGCCCGGAGGAGGACTGCAAGGCCGACCCCACGGGCGTCGGCGACGCCTTCCGCGCCGGGTTCCTGTCCGGGCTGGCCTGGGGCGTCTCGCTGGAGCGCGCGGCGCAGATCGGGTGCATGCTCGCCACGCTGGTCATCGAGACCGTGGGGACGCAGGAGTACCAGCTGCGGCGGACCCACTTCATGGAGCGGTTCGTGAAGGCGTACGGCGACGAGGCGGGGGAGGAGGTCCGGGCCCACCTGGGCTGACGCCGGATTCGGCTGTTCGACTACTCGTCCGCCCCTGGTCCGCCGTTGCCGAGTGCGGCGCGTGGGGAGCTGGTCGCGCAGTTCCCCACGCCCCTTCGGGGCTGCGCCCCGGCCCCCTCAGCTCACCCGGCGGACCACGTACGCCGCCCCTCGCTCCGCCGGTTCCTCGCCCACGTACTCCTGCCCCCGCATCTGGCACCACGCCGGGATGTCCAGGCGGGCGGCCTCGTCGTCCGACAGCACCCGTACGAGGCCGCCCACCGGGACCCCGCCGAACACTTTCGCCAGTTCGATGACCGGGATCGGGCAGCGCTTGCCGAGGGAGTCGACGACCAGCTCCTCGGCCCGTACGGCCGTCGCCGGGGCCGGTGCGCCCAGCTTCTCCCGGACGCCCGCCACCGCCGCCGGCAGCACCTGAAGGAACCGCTCCACGTCCTCCTGCGCCGTGCCGGGCGGCAGCGAGACCCGGACGTTGCCCTCGCTCAGCACCCCCATCGCCTTCAGCACATGGCTGGGTGTCAGCGTGCCGGACGTGCAGGAGGAGCCGGAGGAGACCGAGAAGCCGGCCCGGTCCAGCTCGTGCAGCAGGGCCTCGCCGTCGACGTAGAGGCAGGAGAAGGTGACGATCCCGGGCAGCCGGCGCCCGGCGTCGCCGACCACCTCCACGTCCGGCACCAGCTCCGGCACCCGGGCCCGGATCCGCTCCGTCAGCTCCCGCAGCCGTACCGCCTCCCGGGCCGCCTCGGCCCGTACCGCGCGCAGCGAGGCCACGGCCGCCACGATGCCCGGGATGTTCTCGAAGCCGGGCGCCCGGCCCGACTCCCGCTCGTCCACCGGCCCTTGGGCGGCGAACCGCACCCCCTTGCGGACGACGAGCAGCCCCACCCCCGAGGGCCCGCCCCACTTGTGCGCGCTGGCCGTCAGCAGCGACCAGTCGCCCCCGACCGGCCCCCAGCCCAGCGACTGCGCCGCGTCCACCAGCAGCGGCACCCCGGCGGCCCGGCACACCTCGGCCACCTCGGCCACCGGCTGTTCGGTGCCCACCTCGTGGTTGGCCGACTGCAGGCAGGCCAGCGCGGTGTCGGCGCGGAGCGCCTCCGCGTACCCCGAAGGGTCGACGGCTCCCGCCCGGTTGACGGCCACCTGGGTGACGGTCCCGCCGTCCGCCTCCCACACCTCAGCCGAATGGAGTACGGAGGAATGTTCGACGGCGGACACGATCAGGTGGCGTCCGACCCGCCGCCGCCCGGCCAACGCCCCCGCGATCCCGGTGTGTACGGCCCGCGTCCCGGACGGCGTGAACACCACCTCGTCGGCCCGGCAGCCGACGGCCTCCGCGGCCGCCTCCCGGGCCGCGTCCAGCAACATCCGCGCCTTACGCCCCTCCCGGTACAACCGCGCGGGATCGGCCCACCCTTCATCCAAAGAGGCCAACAGGGCCTGACGGGCCACGGGATGCAGGGGAGTGGCGGAAGCAGCGTCAAAGTAGGCCATACGGCAACGCTAAACCGCCGGTCAGGGCAGCGCCCCGAAGGGGCGCGGGGAACGGCGCGACCAGCCACAACGCACCCGCAGCCGCCAATCAAGCGAACCACCCCACCTAGTAGGCACCCCTCCTCGCGAACCCTCGGAGAGGGTGGGCTAGGGTTTGGTCCGCATAAACATCCAAACCCCTGCCCGACGCAGGGCGGCGACCGACCAGCGAGAAGGCCGCAGCCGACCGCGCGGGCGAGACTCTCGGGAAGGCGCTACGTGAGTCCCAACGGCTCCGACCGCTCGCCGCGGCGCCCGATGCGGCGGAAGCTGCTGCAGGCACTGACCGCGGGCCTGGTCCTGGCGACCGCAACCGGTTGCACATACAAGGACTTCCCCCGCCTTGGCATGCCCACCCCGACCACGGAAGAGGCTCCGCGGATCCTCTCCCTGTGGCAGGGCTCCTGGGCTGCCGCGCTCGCCGTCGGCGTGCTGGTGTGGGGCCTGATCCTGTGGAGTGCTTTCTTCCACCGGCGCAGCCGCACCAAGGTCGAGGTTCCTCCGCAGACCCGGTACAACATGCCGATCGAGGCCCTGTACACCGTGGTCCCGATCATCATCATCTCGGTGCTCTTCTACTTCACGGCCCGGGACGAGTCGAAGCTCCTGGACACCTCCAAGAAGCCCGACGTCACGGTCAACGTGGTCGGCTTCCAGTGGAGCTGGGGCTTCAACTACATCGAGAACGTCCCCGGTTCCACCGGCGATGCCAAGACCGACAAGAACCTGGACGCCATTCCGGACCGGTTCAAGAAGGAATTCCCGGCGAACGCCGGCGGCGTCTACGACGTCGGTACGCCCGGCACGCGGAACCCGCAGACGAACAACCCCGGTCCGACGCTCTGGCTCCCCAAGGGCAAGACGGTCCGCTTCGTCCTGACCTCGCGTGACGTCATCCACTCCTTCTGGGTGGTGCCGTTCCTCATGAAGCAGGACGTCATTCCGGGCCACACCAACGCCTTCCAGGTGACCCCCAACAAGGAGGGCACCTTCCTCGGCAAGTGCGCCGAGCTCTGCGGCGTCGACCACTCCCGGATGCTGTTCAACGTGAAGGTCGTCTCCCCCGAGCGTTACGAGCAGCACCTCAAGGACCTCGCCAAGAAGGGGCAGACCGGTTACATTCCCGCCGGCATCGCGCAGACGAGCCACGAGAAGAACCGGGAGACGAACAACCTGTGAGCATCCTCAACGAACCCCAGGGTGCCGCGGCAGCTGAAGGCTCGTACGCCGACGAGCTGCCGGTCAGGCGCAAGCAACCCGGCAATGTCGTGGTGAAGTGGCTGACGACCACCGACCACAAGACGATCGGCACGCTGTATCTGGCGACGTCGTTCGCGTTCTTCCTGATCGGTGGCGTGATGGCGCTCGTCATGCGCGCCGAGCTGGCCCGTCCGGGCCTGCAGATCATGTCGAACGAGCAGTTCAACCAGGCGTTCACGATGCACGGCACGATCATGCTGCTGATGTTCGCGACGCCGCTGTTCGCCGGTTTCGCGAACTGGATCATGCCGCTCCAGATCGGCGCGCCCGACGTGGCGTTCCCGCGGCTGAACATGTTCGCCTACTGGCTGTACCTGTTCGGCTCGCTCATCGCGGTGGCCGGCTTCCTCACCCCGCAGGGTGCCGCCGACTTCGGCTGGTTCGCCTACTCCCCGCTGTCGGACGCGGTCCGTTCGCCGGGCGTCGGCGCCGACATGTGGATCATGGGTCTGGCCTTCTCCGGCTTCGGCACGATCCTCGGCTCGGTCAACTTCATCACCACGATCATCTGCATGCGTGCCCCGGGCATGACCATGTTCCGCATGCCGATCTTCGTGTGGAACGTGCTGCTGACCGGTGTGCTGGTCCTGCTGGCCTTCCCGGTGCTGGCCGCCGCGCTGTTCGCCCTGGAGGCGGACCGGAAGTTCGGCGCCCACATCTTCGACGCGGCCAACGGCGGCGCACTGCTGTGGCAACACCTCTTCTGGTTCTTCGGACACCCAGAGGTGTACATCATCGCCCTGCCGTTCTTCGGCATCATCTCCGAAGTCATCCCGGTGTTCTCCCGTAAGCCGATGTTCGGCTACATGGGTCTGATCGCCGCGACGATCGCGATCGCCGGTCTGTCCGTGACCGTGTGGGCCCACCACATGTACGTCACCGGCGGGGTGTTGCTGCCCTTCTTCTCCTTCATGACCTTCCTGATCGCCGTGCCGACCGGTGTGAAGTTCTTCAACTGGATCGGCACGATGTGGAAGGGCTCGCTGTCCTTCGAGACGCCGATGCTCTGGGCCACGGGCTTCCTGATCACCTTCACCTTCGGTGGTCTGACCGGTGTCATCCTGGCCTCGCCGCCGATGGACTTCCACGTCTCCGACTCGTACTTCGTGGTGGCCCACTTCCACTACGTGGTCTTCGGTACGGTCGTCTTCGCCATGTTCTCCGGCTTCCACTTCTGGTGGCCGAAGTGGACCGGCAAGATGCTGGACGAGCGCCTCGGCAAGATCACCTTCTGGACGCTGTTCATCGGCTTCCACGGCACCTTCCTGGTCCAGCACTGGCTGGGCGCCGAGGGCATGCCGCGCCGGTACGCCGACTACCTGAACGGAGACGGCTTCACCGCGCTGAACACGGTGTCGACCATCAGCTCCTTCCTGCTCGGCCTGTCGATCCTGCCGTTCCTCTACAACGTCTGGAAGACGGCCAAGTACGGCAAGCCGGTCGGCGTGGACGACCCGTGGGGCTACGGCCGCTCCCTGGAGTGGGCGACCTCCTGCCCGCCGCCGCGGCACAACTTCCTCACCCTGCCGCGGATCCGCAGCGAATCCCCGGCGTTCGATCTGCACCACCCCGAGATCGCCGCGCTCGAGCAGCTTGAGCACGCCGGTCACGGCACCGCCGTCGCGGGCAGCAAGGAGGCCGGCAAGTGAAGATCCAGGGTCGGATGTTCATCTGGCTGAGCGTCTTCATCCTGATCATGGCCATCGTGTATGGCGTGTGGTCGAAGGAGCCGGCCGGTACCACCGCGCTCTTCCTGGCCTTCGGCCTGGCCGTCATGATCGGCTTCTACCTGGGCTTCACCGCCCGGCGGGTCGACGCGGGCGCCCAGGACGACAAGGAGGCCGATGTCGCGGACGACGCGGGCGAGCTGGGCTTCTTCAGCCCGCACAGCTGGCAGCCGCTCATGCTGGGCTTCGGCGGCGCGATCGCCTTCCTCAGCATCGCGGTCGGCTGGTGGCTGATCTACTTCTCCGCCCCGTTCATCCTGATCGGCCTGTTCGGCTGGGTGTTCGAGTACTACCACGGTGAGAACCGGACCCAGTAGGGCGCCGGACGCACCGGGAGCCCGGATCTTCCTCACGGAGGGTCCGGGCTCTCCTCGTTTGCCGGAGCATCGTTCGCTCGGATGAATGACCCGCCGTGCCGGTAATCATTTGATCTCATAGCGTGATCGCATGAACCACACTGTGCGGACCCGTACCGTCGTCGGCTGCACCCTGCTGGTGACCGCCCTCGGTGCGGGCGTCACCGCTTGCGGTTCGGACGGCAACCCCCTGTCGGCCAGGCCGTACGACGCAGCGGACCTGATCTCCTTCAACGGCCCCGCCGAAGCGGGCAAGCGAGCCGACCCGGACAAGCCCCTGGAGGTCACCGCCAACAGCGGTGAGGGCCGGATCACGGACGTCACCGCCCGGGACTCCACAGGGCGCTATGTGACGGGCGAACTGGCCGCCGACGGCAGCCGCTGGCACAGCACTTCCCCGCTGGCCGCGGGCGCCCACTACACGGTCACCGTGAGCACCGAGGACGAGGACGGCGCGCCCGGCCGCAAGACCCTCACGTTCGACACCGGCAAGCCCGCGGGCAAGAAGCGCCTGAACGTCGGCTTCGGGCCGGGCGCGGGCACCTACGGCGTCGGACAGCCCATCACGGCCCAACTGGACCAGGGGATCAAGGACAAGGCGCAGCGTGCCGTGGTGGAGCGGGCCCTGCGGGTGGAGTCCACGCCGGCCGTGCAGGGCTCCTGGTACTGGGTGAACGACAAGGAACTCCACTACCGGCCCAAGGAGTACTGGCCGGCCCACGCGACCATCCGGGTGCACAGCAACCTGGAGGGCGTCCGCGTGGGCGACCGGCTGTGGGGCGCGAAGTCGCAGCCGCTGAAGATCACCACAGGGGACAAGGTCGAGGTCGTCGCGGACGCCGCCGCGCACCAGCTGACGTACTACAGGAACGACCAGCCCGTCGAGCAGATCCCGGTCACCGCCGGCAAGCCCGGCTTCGAGACCCGCAACGGCGTCAAGGTCGTACTGGAGAAGCAGTACTTCGTACGGATGCGCGGCACCACCGTCGGCATCGCCGAGGGCACCTCGGACTCCTACGACCTGCCGGTGTATTACGCCACCCGGGTCACCTGGTCCGGCGAGTACGTCCACGCCGCGCCCTGGTCGGTCGGCTCGCAGGGCTACGAGAACGTCAGCCACGGCTGCGTCGGGATGAGCACGTCCAACGCCGAGTGGCTCTACGACAACATCCGCGAGGGCGACATCGTCAAGGTCGTCAACTCCCAGGGCCAGACCATGGAGCCCTTCGGCAACGGCTTCGGCGACTGGAACGTCGACTGGAAGAAGTGGCGCACGGGCAGCGCCCTGACGAACAGGCCCCAGGACACCCCGGCAGAGGCGGTACGCCTCCAGCCAAGGGCCGCATAGGCGCCCCGAAAGGGGCGCGGGGAACTGCGCGACAAGCCACGACGAACTGGCACTCGCGCACGCTCCTCCGCGCCCCCGAGCACCTAGGCGCCCACAAGCCTCTTCTGACGCAGCAGAGAGGCCAGCGCGGAGGCGAACTCCACCGGATCCACCGGCAGCGTCACAGCCGCGTCCGCACGGCTCCACGTGGCCAGCCACGCGTCCTGCGGCCGTCCCATGAGCAGCAGCACCGGCGGGCAGCCGAACACCTCGTCCTTGATCTGCCGGCACACGCCCATGCCGCCCATCGGCACGGCCTCGCCGTCCAGCACGCAGACGTCGATGCCCCCCTTGTCCAGCTCCCGCACCACCGCCTCGGGGGTGGCGCACTCCACGAACTCCACCAGGGGGACGTCGGGGGCGGGCCGGCGCCCGGCGGCCAGCCGTACTTGCTCGCGAGTGTTGGAGTCGTCGCTATAGACCAGCACCGTGGCGGTCGGCTGCATTGTTCCTCCGGGACGTCGGCGTCGTACGGACGGGACGGGCAGGGCCGTCTGGGCGGATGCTACTCCCCCGAACACCACGTCAGCACCGGTTCGGCGGGCGGCAACACTCCGAACGGCACCCCCCGGAGTGAGCGCGAGATAAGCGACCGACATAATGTCGGTCGTGGCGACAGCAACGACAGTAGAAACCGGGCACGCGCACCCGTCGGTCAATCGGCCGAACCTCACCAGCGTCGGAACCATCATCTGGCTGAGTTCCGAGCTGATGTTCTTCGCGGCCCTCTTCGCGATGTACTTCACCCTCCGGTCGGTGACCGGACCGGACCACTGGAAGGAGATGGCGCACGCGCTCAACGTGCCCTTCTCCGCGACGAACACCACGATCCTGGTGCTCTCCTCCCTCACCTGCCAGCTCGGCGTGTTCGCTGCCGAGCGCGGCGATGTGAAGAAGCTCCGTGGCTGGTTCATCATCACCTTCATCATGGGTGCGATCTTCATCGGCGGTCAGATCTACGAGTACACCGAGCTGGTGAAGAAGGACGGCATCTCGCTGTCCTCGGACCCGTACGGCTCGGTGTTCTACCTGACCACCGGCTTCCACGGCCTGCACGTGACGGGCGGCCTCATCGCCTTCCTGCTGGTCCTCGGCCGTACCTACATGGCCAAGAGGTTCACCCACGAGCAGGCGACCGCCGCCATCGTCGTGTCCTACTACTGGCACTTCGTCGATGTCGTCTGGATCGGCCTCTTCGCCACGATCTACCTGATCAAGTAGCCGGGATCGCTCCCGCACATCCAGAAGCACCGACGCAGAAGATCCTGACACCGGGGTAATCCGTGAAAAAGCTCTCCGCACGACGACGCCATCCGCTGGCGGCGGTCGTCGTCCTACTCCTCGCGCTGGCGGCCACTGGGGGGCTGTACGCCGCGTTCGCGCCCGCGGGCAAGGCGCAGGCCGATGAATCCTCCCAGTCCCTGACCATCAAGGAGGGCAAGAAGCTCTACGAGGTCGGCTGCGCCAGCTGCCACGGCACCGGTGGCCAGGGCTCCTCCGACGGCCCGAGCCTCGTCGGCGTCGGCGCCGCGGCCGTCGACTTCCAGGTCGGCACCGGCCGTATGCCCGCCGCGACCTCGCAGGGCGCCCAGGTCCCGCGCAAGAAGCCCATCTACACGCAGGCCCAGATCGACCAGCTCGCCGCGTACGTCGCGTCGCTGGGCGCCGGCCCGAGTGTGCCCACCAAGCAGCAGTACGGCCCCGACGGCGCGGACATCGCCAAGGGCGGCGAGCTGTTCCGCACCAACTGCGCGCAGTGCCACAACTTCACCGGCAAGGGCGGTGCCCTGACCAAGGGCAAGTTCGCCCCGACGCTGGAGGGTGTCGCTCCGAAGCACATCTACGAGGCCATGCAGACCGGCCCGCAGAACATGCCGTCCTTCCCCGACACCACGATGTCGGAGAAGAACAAGAAGGACATCATCGCGTACCTGAACGCGGTCAACGGTGACAAGACGGAGAACCCGGGTGGTCTGGAGCTGGGCGGCCTCGGGCCGGTCAGTGAGGGTCTGTTCGGCTGGATCTTCGGCCTCGGCACGCTGATCGCGGTCGCCGTCTGGGTCGCCGCTCGGACCGCAAAGGCCAAGAAGTCATGAGTAGCCAAGACATTCCTGAAGAGAACCTGCCCGCTGAGCAGGACCACGCGCACGGCGCGGTAGCGACCGCGGACGAGGAGAACCCGTTCGCGGACCCGGGGCTGCCGCCGCACGAGCACCGGATCCAGGACATCGACGAGCGGGCCGCCAAGCGGTCCGAGCGCGCGGTGGCGTTCCTGTTCACGGTGTCGATGCTGGCCACCATCGGCTTCATCGTCTCGTACCTGGCGATCCCGAACGACAAGTCGATCTTCGTCTTCCCGATCGGGCATCTGAGCGCGATGAACTTCGCGCTGGGCCTGACGCTGGGCGTGGCGCTGTTCTGCATCGGCGCGGGCGCGGTCCACTGGGCGCGCACCCTGATGTCGGACGTGGAGATCGCCGACGACCGGCACCCGATCGAGGCCTCGCCGGAGGTGCGGGCCAAGGTCCACGCGGACTTCCGCCAGGGTGCCGCGGAGTCCGGCTTCGGCCGCCGCAAGCTGATCCGCAACACCATGTTCGGCGCGATGGCGCTGGTGCCGCTCTCCGGCGTGATGCTGCTGGGCGGTCTGGGCCCGGCGCCGAAGACGAAGCTGCGGCACACGATGTGGGCCAAGGGCAAGCGTCTGGTCAACATGAACACCGGCCAGCCGCTGCGTCCGGAGGACGTGGCCGTCGGCTCGCTGACCTTCGCCATGCCCGACGGGATGTCGGAGCACGACGAGGACTTCCAGAACGAGATCGCCAAGGCGGCGCTGATGATCGTGCGGCTCCAGCCGGACGACATCAAGGACAAGCGCGAGCTCGACTGGTCGCACCAGGGCGTCGTCGCCTACTCGAAGATCTGCACCCACGTGGGCTGCCCGATCTCGCTGTACGAGCAGCAGACGCACCACGTGCTGTGCCCGTGCCACCAGTCCACCTTCGACCTCACCGACGGCGCCCGAGTGATCTTCGGCCCCGCCGGCCACGCCCTGCCGCAGCTGCGCATCGGCGTGGACAGTGAGGGTTACCTCCAGGCGCTCGGCGACTTCGAGGAGCCCGTCGGTCCTGCTTTCTGGGAGCGCGGATGAGTACTGCACCGAACGAACAGTCCCGCTCTCGCGGGAAGGCACCGGCCGGCGAGCGCGTCGCCGACTGGGCCGACGGCCGGCTCGGGATCTACTCCCTGGCCAAGGCCAACATGCGCAAGATCTTCCCCGACCACTGGTCGTTCATGTTGGGCGAAGTGTGCATGTACAGCTTCATCATCATCATCCTGACGGGTGTGTATCTGACGCTGTTCTTCCACCCGTCGATGAACGAGGTGGAGTACCACGGCTCTTATGTCCCGATGCAGGGACAGCTGATGTCCGAGGCGTTCAACTCGACCCTGCACATCTCCTTCGACGTGCGCGGTGGTCTGCTCATCCGGCAGATCCACCACTGGGGCGCGGTGGTCTTCCTCGCCGGCATGTTCGTGCACATGATGCGCGTGTTCTTCACCGGCGCGTTCCGCAAGCCGCGTGAGATCAACTGGCTGTTCGGCTTCCTGCTGTTCGTCCTCGGCATGTTCACCGGCTTCACCGGTTACTCGCTCCCGGACGACCTGCTCTCCGGCACCGGTGTGCGCATCGCCGAGGGTCTGGTGCTGTCCGTGCCGATCGTCGGCACGTACCTGTCGTTCTTCCTCTTCGGCGGCGAGTTCCCCGGTCACGACTTCGTGGCCCGGTTCTACTCGATCCACATCCTGCTGCTGCCGGGCATCATGCTGGGCCTGATGGTGGCCCACCTGATCCTGGTCTTCTACCACAAGCACACGCAGTTCGCGGGTCCCGGCAAGACCGAGAAGAACGTCGTCGGCATGCCGCTGCTGCCGGTCTACATGGCCAAGGCCGGAGGCTTCTTCTTCCTGGTCTTCGGTGTCCTGGCGGTGCTGGCCGCGGTCGCGCAGATCAACCCGATCTGGGCGATGGGCCCCTACCGTCCGGACCAGGTGTCCACCGGCGCCCAGCCCGACTGGTACATGGGCTTCTCCGAGGGCTTCGTGCGTGTGATGCCGGGCTGGGAGATCAACGTCGCGGGCCACACGCTGGTCCTCGGTGTGCTCATCCCGCTGATCGTCTTCGGTCTGATGCTGGTCTCGATCGCGGTCTACCCGTTCATCGAGTCCTGGATCACCGGTGACAAGCGCGAGCACCACATCCTGGACCGCCCGCGCAACGCCCCGACGCGCACCGCTCTCGGTGTCGCCTGGCTGACGTTCTTCGCGATGGCCATGGTGGGTGGCGGCAACGACCTGTGGGCGACGCACTTCCACCTGTCGGTCAACGCCGTCACGTACTTCGTCCGGATCTTCCTGTTCGCCGGCCCGGTCATCGCGTACATCGTCACCAAGCGGATCTGTCTCGGCCTGCAGCGCCGGGACCGCGAGAAGGTGCTGCACGGCCGCGAGACCGGCATCATCAAGCGCCTGCCGCACGGTGAGTTCATCGAGGTGCACGAGCCGCTCAGCCAGGAGCAGCTGCACACGCTCACCGCGCACGAGCAGTACGCGCCGGCCGAGATCGGCCCGACGGTCGACGAGAACGGTGTGGAGCGCAAGGTCCCGGCCTCGCAGAAGCTGCGGGCGAAGCTGTCCAACGCCTACTACGGCGAGCACGCCCAGATCCCGAAGCCGAGGGCGGAGGAGTACAAGGAGATCACGAGCGGCCACGGCCACCACTGATCCGCCGTCACTGATCGCCACGCAGGCGGCCCCACGGACCCGGTCCGTGGGGCCGCCTTTTTGTGTACGGGACGTGTCGGCGGTTATCGACCCGTTATACGGCTGTCGCCAGATCGAGGCTATGATCACACTGTCGTGATCTTGAGCCGGGGCCAGAAGCCCGCGCGGGCCGCCCACGGCGTGATAATGGGGGAGTCACTGATGGCAGAACCTGCCGAGCCGGAATTCTTCTTCGATCCGACCGACCCCGGCTTCCGCCGGAACCCCTACCCGGTCTACGCGAAGCTCCGGGACGCACACCCCCTCCTCGCGGGCCCGCTCAACTCCTGGGTGGTCAGCCGCTACGAGGACGTCGAGGCCCTGCTGCGTGACCGCCGGCTCGGCAAGGACCTCGGGGGCACCCAGTTCTTCGCCCAGGTGGCCGGCACCGGCCCCGACGAGGAGCCGCCGCCCTTCCTCGGCCTCGGCCTCGACGGCTGGGACGCGGGCCTCTTCCGGCTGCTGGACCCGCCGGACCACACCAAGCTGCGCAACCTCGTCGCCGCGCCGTTCACCCCGTCCGCGGTGGAGGCGCTGATCAAGTCCGTCACCGCGGTCGTGGACGACCTGCTGGCGGACCTCCCCGAGCGGTTCGACGTCATGGAGGTGCTGGCCTCCCAACTGCCCGTGCGCGTGCTCGGTGACATGATGGGCATCGACCGCGAGGACCAGAAGCTCCTCGCCGCCTGGTCGACGGAGATCGCGCACATCCTGGAGCTGGGCGCCGCGCCGTCGGAGGATGTGGCGATCGCCTGCCAGCGCGCGGTGGCGCAGTGCACCGAGTACTTCGTCAAGGTGCTCCAGGAGCGCGCGGGCGGCGACGGCACCGACCTGATCACCGAGCTGACCCGGGCCGGCGAGACCATCGAGGGCCTGACGATCCAGCAGGTCGCCGCGGTGTGCGTGCTGCTCATCGTGCCCGGCCTGGACACCTTCGCCAACCTCATCGGCAACGCCGCGGTCATCCTGGCCGAGCACCCGGACGTGCTGGAGCGGCTCGCCGCCGACCCCTCCCTCGCCGACGACGTGCTGGACGAGGTGCTGCGCCTGGAGCCGCCCACGCACGCCTCCTGGCGCGTGGTCAACGAGCCG
Organism: Streptomyces rubradiris; assembly: GCF_016860525.1. Classification (NCBI taxonomy): domain Bacteria; kingdom Bacillati; phylum Actinomycetota; class Actinomycetes; order Kitasatosporales; family Streptomycetaceae; genus Streptomyces; species Streptomyces rubradiris. Next base: position 1,814,831 of record NZ_BNEA01000001.1, on the reverse strand, counting down.
GTCACCCTGCACGGCCGGACCATGGAGCCCGGCGCCGTGGTGCTGCTGATGCTGGCCGCGGCCAACCGGGACGAGCGGGCCTTCGAGAACCCCGACACCCTGGCCCTCGGCAAGCACGGCCGCAGGCACCTGTCGTTCGGCCGCGGTATCCACTACTGCCTCGGCGACAACCTCTCCCGCCTGATGGCCAAGGAGGCGCTGATCGGGCTCGCCAAGCGCTGCGCCTCGATCAAGCCGGACGACGACGAGGTCGCCCTGAAGCCCGGCCTGTGGCTGCGCGGCCCGGCCCGGCTCCCCGTCACCACGACTCCGAGGGTGGGCTGATCCGATGACCACGGAAACCTCCGGCAGCGCCGCCACGGAGCCGATCCTGCTCGAACTCGTCGACGAGGAGGGCCGGACGATCGGCGTCGCCGAGAAGCTCTCGGCGCACCAGGCGCCCGGCCGTCTGCACCGCGCCTTCTCGGTGTTCCTGTTCGACACCGAGGGGCGCATGCTGCTCCAGCAGCGGGCGCTGACGAAGTACCACTCGCCGGGCGTGTGGTCCAACACCTGTTGCGGGCACCCGTACCCGGACGAGCCCGCGCAGGAGGCGGCGGCCCGCCGTGTCGGCGAGGAGCTGGGCCTGCACGGCATCCCGCTGGAACCGGCCGGCACGGTCACCTACGAGCACCCGGACGAGATCTCCGGCCTGGTCGAGAAGGAGTACAACCACCTCTTCGTCGGCCTGGTGAAGGACATCCCGGAGCCGGACCCCGCCGAGATCCACGACTACCGTTTCGTGACCCCCGGGGAGCTGGCCGCGCTGCGGGCCGAGACCAGCTTCTCGGCGTGGTTCCCCACCGTGCTGGAGGCGGCCCTGCCGGGCGTACGGCACGTCGCGCCGGGCGGCGGCTGGTGACCACCCCCTGACCCGCGAAAGAGCCGCTGCCCACGGGAAGACCGTGGGCAGCGGCTCTTTCGCGCGAGCGCCTAGGCCAGGGCGCGCAGCACGCTGTCGTTGGCTTCGGTGTCGCCGACGGTGACGCGGACGCCCTCGCCGGCGTAGCAGCGGGCCTGGACGCCCTCGCCCGCCAGGGCCAGGCGGATGTCCTCGGTCCGCTCCGGTTCGTCCAGCCACAGGAAGTTGGTGTGGCTCGGCAGCACCTTCCAGCCGCCGCGGGCGAGCCCGCCGGACAGCCGCTCGCGCTCGCCGACGATGACGGCGATCCGCTCCTCCAGCTCCGGCTGGGCCCGCAGGGACGTCTCCACCGCCACCGCCGACAGGGTGCTCAGGGCGTACGGCAGCTGGTACCGGCCGATCCTCTCGGCCCACTCGGGGGACGTCACGCCGTACCCGACGCGCATGTTGGCCAGCCCCCATGCCTTGGAGAAGGTGCGCAGCACCAGCAGGTTCGGGAACTCCCGGACCCAGCCCAGCGAGTCCGTACGGCCGGACGGGGCGACGAACTCGATGTACGCCTCGTCCAGGACCACCAGGACGTGCTCCGGGACCCGGGCGACGAACTCCTTCAGCTCGTCGCCGGGGACCAGCCGGCCGGTCGGGTTGTGCGGGTTGCACACGATGACCGCGTCCGCGTCCTGGACCGCCTTCGCCAGCGCGTCGAGGTCCTGATGCCCGCCCGGGAGCAGGGGCACCTCGACGCGGCGCGCCCCCACCATGCCGGCGAGCAGGGGATAGGCGTCGAAGTTGCGCCAGCCGTATGCCAGCCCCCCGCCGGCGGACACACTGGCCTGGAGCGCCTGGAGCGCGACGCCCACGGACCCCGCGCCGAGCACGACCTGCTCACCGGGCAGCCCCAGCCAGTCGGCGACGATCCCGCGCAGCCGCTCGGGATAGAACTCCGGGTACCGGTTGACCGCGGCGGCGTGCCGGGCGATCTCGGCGGCGACGGAGTCGAGCGGCGGCAGCGGGTGCTCGTTGAGGGTGAGCCGATGCGGCTGGGGCATCAGCCGACGCCCACCGAGGTCAGCAGGTCGCGCGCGTCCTGGAGCGTGGAGTCGGCGCCGAGTTCGTTGCCGTTCAGCGTCGGGGTGCCGAACTGCCGCTCCAGGGCCACGATGAACTCGACGACCCCCATCGAGTCCATGCCGGCGTCTTTGAACGACGCGCCCTCGAAGAGGCGGTCGGTGGACTGGGGGAACCGCTCGTCGAGCAGCGCCCTCAGGTTCTGGTCGATGGTGTTCATGACTCTCTTCTCCGTGGTCTGTGGGGAGGGTGTGGTCAGCCGTCGATCACGGTGAGGCCGCCGGGCCAGGTGAGCAGTGCCGAGCCCCAGGTCAGGCCGCCGCCGAAGCCGGTGAGGACCACCGGATCGCCCGCCCGCAGCCGCCCGTCGGCCGCACCCGCGGCGAGCGCGAGCGGGATGGAGGCGGCCACGGTGTTGCCGACCCGGTCGATGTTCTTCACGACGCGCTCGGCGGGCAGCCCGAGTTCCCGGGCGCAGGTGTCGAGGATCCTGACGTTCGCCTGGTGCGGGACCAGGTGGGCGAGATCCTCGGGGGCCAGCGCGGCGGCGTCCAGGACCTTGCGCACGGACCCGGTCATGTACCGGACGGCACGGGTGAAGACCTGCGGGCCGTCCATGTGGAAATACTGGTCGCCCGGGGCCGCCTCGGTCCCGCTCAGCCGCTGCTCGGAGCCTCCGCCGGGCACCGTGATGAGGTCCACGCCGGTGCCGTCGCTGCCCAGGTCGAAGCCGCGCAGGGCGCCCTCCTCGGCCCGGTCGCCGGCGCGCAGGACGACCGCGCCGGCGCCGTCGCCGAAGATCACCCGGGTGGTGCGGTCCCGCGGGTCGAGGATGGTGGAGAAGGTGTCCGCCCCGATCACCAGGGCGCTGTCCGCGACCTGACCGGTGATCAGCCCCGCCGCGGTGGCCAGCGCGTACACGAAGCCCGTGCACACCGCAGCCACGTCGAAGGCGCCGGTCCCGGTCAGCCCGAGTGCGGAGGCGACCACCGGGGCGGTCGCGGGGCAGGGGCGGTCCGGGGTGCTCGTGGCGACGATGACGACGTCGACGCGGTCGGTGCCGGCCGACTTCAGCGCCCGGCGCGCCGCCTCGGTGGCGAGGTGCCCGGTGCTCATGCCCGGCGACGCGATGTGCCGCCGGCCGATGCCGGTGCGGGTCCGGATCCACTCGTCGGAGGTGTCGAGTTCCGACGAGAGCATGTCGTTGGTGACCACTTGCGGCGGGAGCCAGGTGCCCAGGCCGCTCAGGATCGCCCCGCGGGTCATACCCCGGTGCCCCGGTACGGCGGCCGGATGCGGTAACCGGCGCGGGTGGCCCGCTGGTTGGCCTTGCGGGCGCGGGCGATGGCCTTGGCCGTGCGCGGGATCATCCGGCCGGAGACGAAGTCGATGCCGCGCCGGGGGTTCTTGAAGAACGCGTAGTCGTCCTTGATCATCTCCGGGAACATGGAGTCGTGCGTCTGGATGTCGGTCTCCATGAAGATCCGCGCCGTCGGGTGCAGCGTCTGCGGCCAGGAGCGGCCGGCGTCCAGGTGCCCCCGGGCGATGTCGATCTCGTACTGGATCAGCTCGCGCAGCGAGTCGCTGATGTAGCCGCTGCCGATCTGGCGGTCCAGGTCCGCCCGGGTCAGGCCGAAGCGGGCGAGGTGGTCCAGCGGGAGGTACAGCCGGCCCAGGTCCAGGTCCTCGCGCAGGTCCCAGATGAAGTCCAGCAGCTGGAAGGCCGTGATGGTGTGCCGGCACAGCTCCTCGGCGTCCTCGCTCAGCGGCTCGAAGATCTGGTTGATCCAGATCGCGGGCAGCAGCGTGACCGTCTCCAGGAAGTCGTCCAGCTCCTCCTCGTCGGCGTACTCGTACGTCGTCAGGGCCTTGCGGTGGCCGTCGACGAACTCGGGCACGCGCAGGTAGGGCAGGTCCCAGGTGCGCAGGGTGTGGACCAGGGCGCGGGCGAGGGCGGCGTCCGTCCGCTCCGACAGCGACAGCGGGTGCTCACTGGGCAGGTCCTCGCCCTTGGCGACGGCCATGTAGGTGCGCTGCCACTCGTCCAGCCTGCGGGCCCGGACGTCGACGCTGAGGTTGATGTCGTCGGCCAGGTCGTCGATGTAGCAGACGAAGGAGAAGAAGGTGTCGAAGTAGGGCCGCTTGGCCGGGTGCATCATGTAGCGGCCGAGGAAGCGCCCCCGTCCGATCTTGCGGAACAGCTGGGAGCTCGCGATGTAGTCGGCGCGCAGCCCGGAGTCCGTGATGCCTGCGAGGTCCAGCTCTTGCACTGTCATGTGAGTTCTTTCCGATGGGGTCCGCGCGTCCCCGCGGCCCCGCCCGGCCGGATGCGGCGGCGGGGTGCCTCACGGGGAGCTGCGGACGAAGGCGTACGGAGGGCGACGCGTCAGAGAGCGCTGCCGGTCATCTCGTAGGAGACGGCGGCCTGTCGTGGCCCGGGCACCGGCACGGTGGGGGCGTCGGCGGGCAGGAAGGAGGCGAAGGGCGGCTCCTCCTCCACGGTGAGCCTCAGTTCGAGGACCCCGGGCAGGTGCGCGTGGCGCCGGTACTCCGCCAGTCGCCCGGCCAGCTCGGCGGCGGTGCCGGCGCTGCCGACCCACAGCCGGTCGGGGGAGCCCAGGCCCCGCGCCACCGTGCGCACGTCGACCGGCGTGTAGTCCACGGCGGTGATCCGGGAGTCGAAGAACCGCTGCTGGCGCGTGGCGCACATGCCGTGCATGCCGTTGTTGAAGACGACGTACAGGATGGGCAGGCCCAGCTCCACGGCGGTGTGCGCCTCCAGACCGCTCATCAGGAACGCCCCGTCACCGCAGAACACCACGGTCCGGGTGCCCTCAGGCGAGCCGAGCTGGGCGCCGACGGCCGCCCCGACGCTGTAGCCCATGCCGCCCATGCCCAGCGCGATGGTGGAGGAGGAGCCGGCCGGCACGGACCCGTAGTGCATGGCGGCGACGGCGCAGTTCCCGGCGTCGTAGAGCAGGTGGCCGCCCCGCGGCAGGTGTTCCTGGAGCAGCCGGACGGCCTCGCTCTGCAGCAGCGCGTCCCCGTCCCGCTCGCCGGTGCGCCCCGGGACGGGTACGGCGGGCCGGGCCACGAAGCGGGTCAGCTCGTAGCCGGTGACCGGCGGGGCCGTGAACGGGCGCTTTGCGCGCAGCCGTTCCATGAGCCGGAACACCTCGCCGATGTCCCCGCGGACCGTGGTGTCCGCCAGGCCCGAGCGTTCGATCTCGCCGAGGTCGATGTTGACCGCGCCGGCCCGTGCCGGGTCCCAGTCGCCCAGCGCCCGCCGGGTCATCATGGCCAGTCCGGTGCCCACCAGGACCACGAAGTCCGACTTGGCCACGTACTCGGCGGCCGAGGGGTGGCCGCCCTCGCCGACGACGCCCAGGTACAGGTCGCTGTCGTTGGGGAACTCGCCGCGCGCGCCCATGGTGGTCACCACGGGGATGCGGGTCCGCTCGGCGAAGACGCGCACCGCCTCCGGGTCGCAGGAGCGGCGGTTGCCGTGCCCGAGCAGCAGCACCGGGGCACTGGCCTCGCGCAGCCGGTCGAAGAGGGCGGACACCTGCGGCTCGGGCAGCGGTTCGGGCTCGATGAAGCCGCCGAGGTGGGTCGGCCAGTCGGCCGGGACGTCACCGACCTCCAGCTCGTACACGTCCCGGGGCAGCAGCAGGGCCACCGGGCCCTTGCGGCCGCTCAGGCAGGTGGAGACGGCGTCGCGCAGCAGGTCCCAGAAGCCCTCGGCACCGGTGACCCGGACGGTCTTCTTGGTGATGGCCCGCAGCAGGGCCGGACCGTCCACGGTCCGGCCGATCCCGGAGGAGTCCTGGAAGGAGCCCCGGCCGTCCAGGGCGGCCGGCGGCTGCCCGACCAGCGCGAGGACCGGCACCGACTCCGCGTGGGACTCGGCCAGCCCGGCGACGAGGTTCATCATCCCGCCGCCGGAGGTCGAACAGCACACCCCCAGTGTGCGGTGCACCCGGGCGCGGGCGTCCGCCATGTTCGCCGCCCCGTCCTCCCGCTTGGCCAGTACGGACGTCAGACGGCCCTGACCGAGCCTGTCGATCGCGTCGTGGACGTGCTCGATGTTCGCGCCGCTGACGCCGAACACGTATCTGGTGTCCAGGTCGCGCAGTACCGTGACCAAGGCATCGGCCAGCCGCATTGATCCCCCATGTGTGGCGTGTGCTTCGTCGTGGTGCGGTGCGGGGCGGCCGCGGCCGCCCCACGGCGGGCTTCAGGCCTTGCCGGCGCCGAAGCGGTGCTCCAGGATGCGCTTCAGGTTGCCCATCTCGATGCTGTGGCCGGCGTGGAAGACGGGCCAGATGTCACCGACCCAGACGCGGTCGGTGCGCGCCCGGCCCTCGGCGATGTAGTCCGGGACGTTCTCCGTCGTACGGTCGTAGTACGGGTGCTTGCAGTTGGTCCACAGCACCACGGTGCCCGGCTTGTCGAGGACCTTCGACGAGTCGATGATCGTCATGTAGTAGCGCATCCACAGCTCGTGGCCCTGGTCCCAGGCGCACGGGTAGACCACGAGACCGTGCTCGGGGCCCTTCTGCGCGTCGGCGCGGATGTAGATGTCCGTGTTCGGCTGGATCATCTCGTCCGCGCGGTACAGCCCGCCGCCGAGGTGCTTCATGTTGCGGATGCTGTACGTCCACTCCTCCAGGGAGCGGGCGTTGGCCGCGTACTCGAAGACGATGTCGTAGGGGACGTTGATGTGCTCGGCGAGGGAGCAGTACTGACCGAAGATCTCGCCGTGGTCGTACGTCTCCTTCGTCCGGCTCTCCATGAGCTTCATCATGTCGTCCATACCGGTGTTCTCGTTCCACACCAGGTCCAGGCCCTCCAGGTCGGACCGGTCCAGGACGTAGTTCTGGGCCAGACCCGACTCGTCGGGAACGCGCTGGGACATACTTCTCCTCATGCAGTGGTAAAAGAACGAAAGAAATGAAGTGAAAGGGAGCGGGCAGGCGGGGTTGCCCCGGAAAGTCAGTTCCAGCGCCAGACCATGGAACCGACGAGTTCTCCGCCGTGCGAGAAGGTCGCGAACGCGATGAGATCGCCGGGCGAGATCATCTTTTTGTCGAGGGCGTCGGCGAACGTCACCGGAAGAGTGCCCTGGAACATGTTGCCGTAGGTGCCGAGCGTGTCGTGTGCCCGGGAATCGTCGAATCCGCAACGCTTGCGCCACTCGGCGACGTATTTCTCGTTCGGCTGGTGGGTGATCAGGAAAGCGACGTCCTCGTTCTGCACACCGGCCTTCTCCAGCGCGATGTCGACCGCCTGGGGAAGCTGTTCCATGGTGACGGTGTACAGACGCGCCAGCATGGACTGGTCGAACTTCACGGTCAGCGCGCCGGAGCCGGCCGACCAGTAGGGGATCTCCATGCCCTCGACGGTGTCCGGCTCTACCTTGAGCGCTCCCCAGTTCTCCCCGAACGCCTGCTCGTGGATGGAGAGGATGGTCGGCTCGTCGCCGGCCGTGACGAGGGTGGCGGACGCGCCGTCACCGAGCACCCGGGACTCGGGCGCCTTCTGGAACTCCTCGAGGCGGGAGACGAAGTTGGTGACCGTGACCACCGCGACCGTGCGGTACTGGCCGGAGTCGATGAAGGCCCGGGCCGTGTTGATGGAGGAGATCCAGGAGCAGCAGCCGTTGTCCACCTGGAGCACGGCGGCCTTGGTGGCGCCGACCGCGTACTGGATGGCCGTGCCCGTGCCGGGCGAGAAGGCGTCGTTCAGCTGGGAGGCGCAGATGATGAGATCGACGTCGGCCGCCGGTACGCCGTTGCGCTCCAGGAGCTTCTCGAGTGCCTTCGCGCCCAGCTGGGCCGACGTGTAGTCGGGCCAGGCGAAGCGCCGCTCGTGCACGCCCGCGAAGAAGGCGTGGTCGCCGAGCTCGCCGCCCTCGCTCGGCAACTCGCTGTTCCTGACCACCCGCTCCGGCATGAAATTAACCACGTCGACAATGCGAGTTTGTGACACGAATTATCCCCGTCTTTGTACTGATGCTGCCCGCGGAAAATGCCGTTCGGACATACGTCGGGGCCCCGTGAGAACAATGAAGGAGATCGTTGGCCGGCCCCGCTTCCCCCGTCGTGTGCGCCGGCGACGGAGGGGAATTCCCTAGCGCGGTGAGAACGAAAATCACCTTATGATCACGGCGATAACGGATCGATACCGGCGAAGTAACCAGATGATAACGTTCGGTTGGGTGTTTGACCGAATCCCGTCATACCGCAGCGAGTTGATGATCCGTCGGGTTCCGCTGCGCGGCTGATTTACCGCATTGGACCGCCAAACGTGAGCTTTCTAACGGCGATTCACCGTTGGCCGGATTACGCGGTGCCGGACGGCGCCGGGGTCGGGTGGTGTCGGAGCCCGGCCGTCCGGCGGTGCGCGGGCCCTTCCGGCCGGGCGTGCGCGGCCCTTCCGGCGGAGGGGCCGACAGGCGGTTCCGGCCCTTGTGTTCGAAACACCCCCGGCCGGAGTAATGGCCCGGCTATCCGGACAATCTGCGTAGTACGGTGTGAATACACCAAATCACGGCGGTCTGGAGCACTATGGGAAACCGGGACATGCCGGAAGGGCGCCCGCGTGCCGAGCAGTCCGCCGGCGACGGTGTGCACGGTGCCGTCTCCGTGGCGGACGAGGAGAACCCGTTCGCGGACCCCGGAGTGCCGCCGCACGAGCACCGGATCCAGGACATCGACGAGCGGGCCGCCAAGCGGTCCGAGCGCGCGGTGGCACTGCTGTTCACGGTGTCGATGCTGGCCACCATCGGCTTCATCGTCTCGTACCTGCTGATCCCGAACGACAAGTCGGTCTTCGTCTTCCCTCTCGGCCACCTGAGCGCGATGAACTTCGCGCTGGGCCTGACGCTGGGCGTGGCGCTGTTCTGCATCGGCGCGGGCGCGGTCCACTGGGCGCGCACCCTGATGTCGGACGTGGAGATCGCCGACGACCGGCACCCGATCGAGGCGTCACCCGAGGTGCGGGCCAAGGTCCACGCGGACTTCCGCCAGGGTGCCGCGGAGTCCGGCTTCGGCCGCCGCAAGCTGATCCGCAACACCCTGCTCGGCGCCATGGCGCTGGTGCCGCTGACCGGCCTGATGCTGCTCGGCGGCCTCGGACCGGCACCCGGCACCAAGCTGCGCCACACCCTGTGGGCCAAGGGCAAGCGCCTGGTCAACATGAACACCAACCAGCCGCTGCGCCCGGAGGACGTGGCCGTCGGCTCGCTGACCTTCGCCATGCCCGACGGCCTGGCGGAACACGACGAGGACTTCCAGAACGAGATCGCCAAGGCCGCCCTGATGATCGTCCGGCTCCAGCCCGACGACATCAAGGACAAGCGCGAACTCGACTGGTCGCACCAGGGCATCGTCGCCTACTCGAAGATCTGCACCCACGTGGGCTGCCCGATCTCGCTGTACGAACAGCAGACGCACCACGTGCTGTGCCCCTGCCACCAGTCCACCTTCGACCTCACCGACGGCGCCCGAGTGATCTTCGGCCCCGCCGGCCACGCCCTGCCGCAGCTGCGCATCGGCGTGGACAGCGAGGGTTACCTCCAGGCGCTCGGCGACTTCGAGGAGCCCGTCGGTCCTGCTTTCTGGGAGCGCGGATGAGTACTGCACCGAACGAAACCCCTCGACCCGGCGCGGCCGGCCGCCCCCGCGGGAAGGCGCCGGCCGGCGAGCGCCTCGCCGACTGGGCCGACGGACGGCTGGGGCTGTACGCCCTGGCCAAGGCCAACATGCGCAAGATCTTCCCCGACCACTGGTCGTTCATGCTGGGCGAGATCTGCCTCTACTCGTTTCTGATCATCATCCTGACGGGTGTCTACCTGACGCTGTTCTTCCACCCGTCGATGAACGAGGTGGAGTACCACGGCGGCTACGTCCCGCTCCAGGGACAGCTGATGTCCGAGGCGTTCCGCTCGACTCTGCACATCTCCTTCGACGTGCGCGGCGGCCTGCTCATGCGGCAGATCCACCACTGGGGCGCGGTCGTGTTCATCGCCGGGATGTTCGTGCACATGATGCGCGTGTTCTTCTCCGGCGCGTTCCGCAAGCCGCGCGAGCTGAACTGGCTGTTCGGCTTCCTGCTGTTCGTCCTCGGCATGTTCACCGGCTTCACCGGCTACTCGCTCCCGGACGACCTGCTCTCCGGCACCGGTGTCCGCTTCATGGAGGGCGCGATCCTGTCCGTGCCGATCGTCGGCACGTACCTGTCGTTCTTCCTCTTCGGCGGCGAGTTCCCCGGCCAGGACTTCGTGGCCCGGTTCTACACCATCCACATCCTGCTGCTGCCGGGCATCATGCTGGGTCTCGTGGTGGCCCATCTGATCCTGGTCTTCTACCACAAGCACACCCAGTTCGCGGGTCCCGGCAAGACCGAGAAGAACGTCGTCGGCATGCCGCTGCTGCCGGTCTACATGGCCAAGGCCGGAGGCTTCTTCTTCCTGGTCTTCGGCGTCCTCGCGGCCCTGTCCGCCGTCGCCCAGATCAACCCGATCTGGGCCATGGGCCCTTACCGCCCCGACCACGTCTCCACCGGCGCCCAGCCCGACTGGTACATGGGCATGGCCGAGGGCCTCATCCGCGCCATGCCGGGCTGGGAGATCGACTTCTTGGGGCACACCCTCGTCCTGGGCGTGTTCATCCCGCTGCTCGTGTTCGGCCTGATCCTCGTGGCCATCGCGGTCTACCCGTTCATCGAGTCCTGGATCACCGGCGACAAGCGCGAGCACCACATCCTGGACCGCCCGCGCAACGCCGCCACCCGCACCGCGTTCGGCGTCGCCTGGCTGACCGTGTACTTCGTGATGCTGATCGGCGGCGGCAACGACATCGTCGCCACCCACTTCCACCTGTCGATCAACGCCGTCACCTGGTTCGTCCGGATCGCCTACTTCGTCGGCCCGGTCATCGCCTTCATCGTCACCAAGCGGATCTGCCTGGGCCTGCAGCGCCGGGACCGCGACAAGGTGCTGCACGGCCGCGAGACCGGCATCGTCAAGCGGCTCCCGCACGGCGAGTACATCGAGGTGCACGAGCCGCTCAGCCAGGAGCAGCTGCACACCCTCACCTCGCACAAGCAGTACACGCCGGCCGAGATCGGCCCGACGGTCGACGAGAACGGCGTCGAGCGCAAGGTCCCGGCCTCGGAGAAGCTGCGCGTGAAGCTGTCCCACGCCTACTACGGCGAGGACAGCCAGATCCCCAAGCCGACCGTCGACGAGTACAAGGAGATCGCGAGCGGCCACGGCCACCACTGATCCCCGGCCGGTCCCCGGCGCGCCGAGGGGCCCCGTCCGCGACCCGGACGGGGCCCCTCGGCGCGCCTGCGGCTGGATAGGGTGGTGTACGACGAGCAGGCATCTTGGACAAGGAGCGGCTGATGAGCGCTGTGACCCCCGCTGGAGGCGACACCGCGGCGGGCCGCTCCTGGCCCGCCCTGCTGAACGGCCTGCTGGAGGGCCGGGACCTCGCCGCGGACGACACCGCCTGGGCGATGGACAAGATCATGCGCGGCGAGGCGACCGACGCGCAGATCGCCGGGTTCGCGGTGGCCCTGCGGGCGAAGGGACAGACGGTCCAGGAGATCACCGGCCTGGTCCGCGCCATGTACCGGCACGCGAACGTGATCGAGGTGCCCGGCCGCACCGTCGACATCGTCGGCACCGGTGGCGACGGGGCCAAGACGGTGAACATCTCCACGATGGCCTCGCTCGTCGTCGCCGGCACGGGCGCGAAGGTCGTCAAGCACGGCAACCGGGCCGCGTCCTCGGCATCCGGCTCCTCCGACGTGCTGGAGAAGCTCGGGGTCAACCTCGACCTGACGCCCCGCCGGGTGGCCGAGGTCGCGGAGGAGGCCGGCATCACCTTCTGCTTCGCCGTGAAGTTCCACCCCGCGCTGCGCCACGTCGGCGCCGCGCGCGGCCAGTTGGGCATCCGGACGGTGTTCAACCTGCTCGGCCCGCTGACCAACCCGGCGCAGGTGAGGGCCCAGGCGATCGGCGTGGCCGTCGCCCGCGAGGCGCCGATCGTCGCGGGCGTGCTCGCCGAACGCGGCAACTCCTCGCTGGTCTTCCGCGGTGACGACGGGCTGGACGAACTGACCACGACCGCCACCTCCCGGGTGTGGGTGGTGCGCGACGGCAAGGTCACCGAGGAGTCCTTCGACCCCCGGGACGTCGGCATCGACCTGGTCCCGGTGGAGGCCCTGCGCGGCGGCGACCCGGCCCACAACGCGGAGGTCGCCCGCAGGCTGCTGGACGGCGAGCGGGGTGCCGTACGGGACGCCGTGGAGCTGAACGCGGCGGCGGCGCTGGTGGCGCTGGACCCGACGGACGAGCCGCTCGCCGACCAGATCCGCGCGGGGCTCGCGAAGGCCGCCGAGTCCATCGACTCCGGGGCGGCCCGGCGGGCGCTGGAGCGCTGGGTGGCCGCCAGCAACGCCTGACCGGCCCGGCAGGGCGGGCCGTCCCGCGATCCGGACACCGGGTTGCGGGACGGCGATCACTTCACGTACGTTCCTCTACCAGGTCATGAGTGACAGTCATGAGGCCCCGGCCGACTGTCCGGCAACCCTCCGTCCGTGGCGGGGTGCCCCGGGTGAAGACCAGGCCGTGGACAGCAAGGTCCACGGCAAGCGCGGATCCCTCGTGCCACCAGGGATCCTGGTCGTCGAGGAGTCTTCCGTGAGCAAGCGAATGCGTTAGGGCCGCAGAGCCCCGCCTCCGCACACCCTTTCCCTTTTCTCTCGCTTTCCTTCAGCTTTCCTCGTATTCCGTCACGGGAGTCCGCCATGTCCGTCTCCACCGCTGCCGCCGACCAGTCGCTTTGCACCCCTCTGCCCGTTCTGGGGCGGGATGTCACCGTCCCGCTGGTCACCGGCGGGGAGGTCACCTACGCGGCCCTCGACTACGCGGCCAGCGCCCCCGCCCTCCAGCGCGTCTGGGACGACGTCGCCGCCTACGCCCCGTACTACGGCAGCGTCCACCGCGGGGCCGGCTACCTCTCCCAGCTCTCCACCGACCTGTTCGAGAACGCCCGCAGGACGGTCGCGGAGTTCCTCGGCTGCCGGGCCGGCGACCAGGTCGTCTTCACCCGCTCGACCACCGACTCCCTGAACCTGCTGGCCCGGGCGATCCCGGCCGGCTGCCAGGTCTTCGTGTTCGAGACCGAGCACCACGCCTCCCTGCTGCCCTGGCAGCACGCGCACGTCACCTACCTCGACGCCCCGCGCACCCCCGGCCAGGCCGTCGAGATCCTGGAGCGGGCCCTGGCCGACCGCGACCCGTACGGCCCCGCCCTGGTCTGTGTCACCGGCGCCTCCAACGTCACCGGCGAGCTGTGGCCGGTGCGCGAACTGGCCGCCGCCGCGCACGCCCACGGCGCCCGGATCGTCCTGGACGCCGCCCAGCTCGCTCCGCACCACCCGGTGTCCGTCACCGACCTCGACGTCGACTGGATCGCCTTCTCCGGCCACAAGCTGTACGCCCCCTTCGGCTCCGGTGTGCTGGCCGGCCGCGCCGACTGGCTCCAGGCGGCCGAGCCCTACCTCGCGGGCGGCGGCGCCAGCCGCCGGGTGACCCGGCGCGAGGACGGCGGGGTGGCCGTCGAGTGGCACGAGACCGCGGCCCGCCACGAGGCCGGCTCCCCGAACGTCATCGGCGCCTACGCCATCGCCGCCGCCTGCAAGGCCCTCACCGAGGCCGGCTGGGACACCCTGGTCGCCCGTGAACAGCACCTGATCGCCAAGGTCCGCGCGGGCCTGGCCGAGGTGCCCGAGGTGCGCGTGCTGTCCCTGTTCGGCGACGACGCCCCGCGCGTCGGCGTCCTCTCCTTCGTCGTCGACGGCTGGAACAGCTCCCACTTCGCCGCCGCGCTCTCCGCCGAGTACGGCATCGGCGTCCGCGACGGCCTCTTCTGCGCCCACCCGCTGGTGCGCACCCTGCTCGGCAGCGACCCGCAGACCCAGGGCGAGTGCGGCGCCCCCGAGGCGGCCCCCGGCGAGAAGTCCCTCAACGCCATCCGCGTCAGCTTCGGCGCGGGCACCCCCGACGAGCACGTGGACCGCTTCGTGAACGCCGTCAGGGAACTGGTCCGGGACGGCGCGAAGTGGCAGTACCGCACGGAGGAGGGCCGCTGCGTACCGGCGGTGTGAGCGGCGCCCGGCGGCCGGGCGGGCGCGTAGGACGCGGCGGATGCCCGCGGGCACGGACACGCGGGCCGTCGCCCTCGTGGGCACCACCCTGTTCGCGGGCCGGGCCGCCGACGGCTCCCGGGCCCGCGGCCTGCCGCGGCGGCACCGGCGGTGGCGGTGCGGCGGTGCGGCGGTGCGGCGCCGGTCTAGCTGTCCAGGCCGATCGCGAACGCGGCTTCCAGGTCGTGCTGGGAGTAGGTGCGGAACGCGACGTGCGTGTCCGTGCCCTGCACGCCGGGGATCTTGCTGATGCGGCCGGGGATGACCTCGGCGAGGTCCTCGTGCCGGGCGACCCGGACCATGGCGATCAGGTCGTAGGTGCCGGTGACCGAGAAGACCTCGCTCACGTTCTCCAGCGCGGCGATCCGTTCGGCGATCTCGGGGATCCGGTCCACGCTGGTCTTGATCAGGACGATCGCGGTGATCACGGTTGTCTCTCTCCCTCGGTGACCGGAGCCGGTGCGTCCTTCACTCTAGTCGCCCGCCCGTCACCCGCCGCTGTGCCCTTCGCGCCCTTCCTCCTGCCGTAGCGCACCCACGCGTAGCCGAAGCCCAGGCCGAAACCCACCAGGTGGGCGAGGTAGGCCACCCCGGGCCCGTCGGGCGCGCGCTCGGCCGCCAGCCACTGCAGGGCCGCCCAGCAGGGCAGCACGACCCAGGCCGGGAAGCGCAGCGGCAGGAAGAACAGGAACGGCAGCAGACTGGTCACCCGCGCACGGGGGAACAGGTACAGGAAGGCTCCGAGGACCGCCGAGACCGCACCGGAGGCGCCGACCAGCGACTCTCCGGAGGCGGCGTTGGCCACCGCGTAGCCGAGCAGGGCGCCGCAGCCGCAGCCGACGTAGAAGAGGGCGAACTCCACCCGGCCCATCCGTTCCTCGGTCATCGCTCCGAAGACGAAGAGGAAGAGCATGTTGCCGAGCAGGTGCACCCAGCTGCCGTGCACGAACAGCGCGGTGGCCGGGGTGAGCGCGGCCCCGGCCGGCCCGTCGAACAGCTCGGCCGGGACCACCCCCCAGCGCCGGAAGTACGCCCGCTGCGCGGCGAGCAGCGCGTCCCCGGTGCCGTACCCCGGGACCAGCCCGGAGGCCGGGCCGAGGGCGAAGAGCACACAGCACAGGGCGATGAGGCCGTATGTCACCGGCGCCGGGGTGTCCCGGACCGCTCTGAGGGTCCTGCCGGCCGCCGTGCTCCTGGAGCTGATCATGACTACAGAGCATGACGTAACGGGACGCAAGCTGACAGACCGCCTCGCCGCACGGAAGGGACAGGCGGCGGGCGCCCGCCAGGCCGTAGGGTTACGAGCCACACGCGTCGGGGAGCGGCGCGGACCGACACGAGAAGGAAGCGGACCAGCGCGATGACGGTTCCCCTGCCGACTGCCACGACCCGGTGGCGCTGCACCCTCTGCGGCAACCTCACCCGTTTCGACGTGACCCGCTCGTCGAAGGTCGTCGAGTTCACGCACCTGGACCTGGCCGGTGAGCCGACGGTGGAGGAGCGCGAGGTGGTCAGTGAGACCATCGAGTCGGTGCGCTGCCGCTGGTGCAACGCGGTGGACCAGGTGGAACTCGTGGACAGGCCGGGCGCCGGCTCCTGAGCGGAGCGGCCCCCGGAGAGACATTTTCGTATTGGGGTGTGTGACGGATGGTGGAGACCGCAGGCGGGGGGCCGGGCGACGGCACCGCTGAGGTGCTTGACCGTCCGCTGCCCGACGGCGTGCGCCGGCGGGTCGTACAGATCGTGTCGGACGGCTTCGGCGGGCTGACCCTGTCGGAACTGCCCGCCCAGCTCAGGCAGTACGCCAGGTTCGCCCCGAACCGCCGGGCGAAGTTCGCCGGGAACGCGATGGCGGCGGCGCTGGAGACGGACGCGCTGTTCCGGCAGCGGATCGGCGAGCGGTTCCGGGAGGCGCAGCCGGAACTCGCCGGGGCCCTCGACGCCGGCTCCCCGCCCCCGGCCGCCGACCCGCTCGACGTGGCGGCCGCGGCCTACGTGCTGCGCCCGGCGGGCTGGGTGAAGCTGGTCACCGCGGCCGGCGAGGAGGCCCAGCGCGCGGACGCCGAGCGGGCCGGCGAGGAGAGCCGGGCCGAGCTGGAGCGGCTGCGCGCGGAGCTGGCGCAGGCCCGCGAGCACACCCGGACCGAGACCGAACGGCTGCGTACGGAGCTGGAGTCGGCGCGGAAGGAAGCGGAGTCGCTGCACCGCAAGCTGCGCGCCGCGCTCAGCGACGTCAAGCGGGGCGAGGCCGCGCTGCGCAAGGCGCACGGCGAGATCGACGCCGTACGTGCCGAGGCGCACGCGCGGGTGTCGGCCGCGGAGAGCGAGTCCCGGCGGCTCAAGGCCCGCCTCGGCGAGGCCGAGGCGGCGCTGGAGGCCACCCGCCGGGCGGCCCGGGAGGGCCGCAGCGTGGAGGACATGCGGGTACGGCTGCTGCTGGACACCCTGCTGGACGCGACCCAGGGACTCAGGCGCGAACTCGCCCTGCCGCCGGTGTCGGTGCGCCCGGCCGAGACGGTCGACGCGGTGGAGCCGGGCCGGATGACCCCGAAGGACATCGCGGCGCGCGCCCTGTCGGAGAACGACCCGGCCATTCTCGACCAGTTGCTGGCGCTGCCGCAGGCGCACCTGGTCGTCGACGGCTACAACGTGACCAAGACCGGCTATCCGCAGATGCCGCTGGAGAAGCAGCGGCTCAGGCTGCTGGGCCAGCTCTCGGCGCTCGCCGCGCAGACGGGGGCCGAGGTCACCTGTGTCTTCGACGGTGCCGAACTGGCCGCGCCGGTCCTGCTCGCGCCGCCGCGCGGGGTGCGGGTTCTGTTCTCGAAGCCGGGCGTGACCGCCGACGAGCTGATCCGGCAACTGGTGCGCGCCGAGCCGCCGGGACGCCCCGTCATCGTCGCCTCCACCGACCGGGAGGTGGCCGACGGGGTTGCCAAGGCGGGTGCCCGGCCGGTGGCTTCCGCGGTGCTTCTGAAGCGGTTGTCCTGAAGGTGCCACGAAGGCCCAGCAGGCGCCGATAACGCCCGAATTGGCCGCCTCGACACGCGACGCAGGGTCAGTCGTGTCTCACTGCACGTGAGTTGTGTGCAAAGAATGCATGGCGTGACGGGTTTTTTTGCCGTGAGGATTTGAACTGATCACAACTAGGTCACTAGGGTCTGGCTCGAACCTCCGAACGGGTGATCACTCTCAAGAAGGAGTTCTCCCTCCGTGGCGTCCCATCGTCGACCCAAGCAGCCGAGTCGCACCCGCGTGACCGTGCTGACCACCGCAGCCGCCGCTGCCGTCGCGCTCAGCGCGAACGCCGCCAACGCCGCTCCCAGCGAGAAGCTGAGCAAGGACGAGGTGAAGGCGAAGGTCGACAAGCTCTACGAGCAGGCCGAGCAGGCGACCGAGAAGTACAACGGCGCCAAGGAGAAGCAGCAGAAGCTGCAGAAGGAAATCTCCACCATCCAGGACAACGTCGCCCGCGGCCAGGAGGAGCTCAACAAGCTGCGCGACGGCCTGGGTTCGCTGGCCACCGCCCAGTACCGCTCCGGCGGCATCGACGCCTCGGTCCAGCTGTTCCTGTCCTCGAACCCGGACGACTACCTCGACAAGGCGTCCACGCTCGACCAGTTGAGCAGCCAGCAGGTCGACGCGCTGAAGAAGATCCAGGACAAGCAGCGCGAACTCGCCCAGGAGCGGGCCGAGGCCACCGAGAAGCTCAAGGACCTCTCCGCCACCCGCACCGAACTGGGCAACAAGAAGAAGGAAGTCCAGGCCAAGCTCGGCGAGGCGCAGCGGCTGCTGAACACCCTGACCGCCAAGGAGAAGCAGCAGCTCGCCGAACAGGAGCAGAAGCGCGCCCAGGAGAGCCAGGAGCGCGCCAGCCGCTCCACCGGCACCGGCGAGCGTCCCGACCTCGGCGGGTCCCTGCCCGGCTCCGGCCGGGCCCAGGGAGCCTTCTCCGCCGCCCAGACCAGGCTCGGCTCGCCGTACGTCTACGGCGCCACCGGCCCCTCCTCCTTCGACTGCTCGGGCCTGACCTCCTGGGCCTACGCCCAAGCCGGCGTCTCCATCCCGCGCACCTCCGAGGCGCAGTCCCAGATCGGCACGCGGATCACCTCGGTCAGCGACCTGAAGGTGGGCGACCTCGTCTTCTTCTTCAACGACCTGCACCACGTCGGCCTGTACGCGGGCAACGGCCAGGTCCTGCACGCCCCGCGCACCGGCACGGTCGTCCGGTACGAGTCCATGAACACCATCGGTGGTCCGTTCATGTGGGGCGTGCGCGTCTGACACCCCGCGACACGCGGACCCGGTAGCGCCCGAACGGGCGAATCGCCGGGACCGGAATTGACCCCACGCCCCGCCGGTGACCTGCGTCAGCGGCGGGGCGTCAGCATGTGTTGACGCCGAGGTCTTTGGTCCGGGCCCCCGCGCGCGGCTACTGTCTGCCGCGTTTCCCGGCGCCGGGGCCTCCCCGTCCCCGGCGCCGGGGCAACGGATCAGACGTCCGCCAGCAGAAGGACTGCCGTGGGGTCCCATCGCCGCCTTGCACCGTCCGGATTCGACCGGGGCGCCGCCGCCCTGTGCGTGCTGTCGGCCGCGGCGGCACTCGGCGCCGCACCGGCGCACGCGGCGCCGGACACCGGCGGCCGTGCCGAACTGGACCGGCTGTACGCGCAGGCCGAGAAGGCCACCCAGGACTACGACGAGGCCGCCGAGCGCACCGGTGAACTGCGCCGGCGGCTGCGCCTCACCCAGGACCGCCTGGCCCGGCAGCAGCAGCGCGTCAACGACCTGCGGGAACAGCTCGGTTCGCTGGCCGGCGCGCAGTACCGGTCCGGCGGCCTCGACCCGGCCGTGGCCCTGTTCTTCTCCGCCGGACCCGAGGACTACCTGGACAAGGCGGCCCTGCTCGACCGCCTCGGCGCCCGCCAGGCCGGCCGGCTGGGGGAGTTGCGGTCCGCGCTGCGCGAACTCGCCCAGGAGCGCGCGGAGGCCGATGACGCCCTCGCCGAACTGGAGCGCGGCCGCCGGGCCGTGGCCGCCCACAAGCGAGCCGTGGAGCGCAAGCTCGCCCGGGCCCGGCAGCTGATCGACGCCATGTCCGCGGGTGAACGCGCCGCCCTGGACCGGGCCTCCCGCGGCAGCCGCCCGGACCTGCCCGGTCCGGCCGCCGCCGACGCACCCGACGGCCGGGCCGCAGCCGCCCTGGCCGCCGCCCGCGCCGCCCTCGGCCGCCCCTATGTGTGGGGCGCCAACGGCCCGGCGGGCTTCGACTGTTCGGGGCTGACGCAGTGGGCGTACGCGCACGCCGGCATCCGGCTGCCGCGCACCTCGCAGGAGCAGCGGTTCGCCGGCCGGCGGGTCCCGCTCTCCCAGGCCCGCCCCGGCGACCTGGTCGTCTACCGCTCCGACGCCAGCCATGTGGCGCTGTACGCGGGCCACGGCCAGGTCATCCACGCGCCCTATCCCGGTGCCCCGGTGCGGTACGACCCGGTCGGCATAATGCCGGTCTCCTCGGTCACCCGGCCCTGACCGGGCCGCGCGCCGTACCATCGGGAAGTGGCTGGTCGCGGGCGGGCGTGGAGGATCGGAGCCGTAGGGCTCGCGCTGTTGCTGCCGCTCACCGGGTGCGAGGGGCGGCCGGCGGCCGATCCGGTGCGCACCGAGGTGCAGCGGATGCTGGACCGGCGCTCGGCCGCGCTGCTCGGCCGCGACGAGCAGGCGTACGCCGAGACCGGCACCCGCGCCCAGTACGCCCGGCTGCGCGCCCTGCCGCTGGCCTCCTTCGCCTACCGGGTCACCGCCGTGCGCCGCACCCCCTCCGGGGCCACCGCCGACGCCGAGTTGAGCTACCGCGTCGCCGGCTACGACAAGGCCCCGGTAGACGCCCGCCGCACCCTCACCCTGGGCCGCACCGCCGACGGCCACTGGTACGTGGCCACCGACCGGCCCGCCCGGGAGGCCGGGCAGCAGCTGTGGGACCAGGGCACGGTGAGCGCCGTCCGGGGCGCGCACAGCCTGGTGCTCGGCACCGGCGGCCCGGCCGGCCTCTCCGGGTTCGCGCGGCTGGCCGACCGGGCGGTCCCGGCCGTCTCCGGGGTGTGGGGTACGCGCTGGAGCCGCCGGGTGGTCGTCCTCGTCCCCGAGTCGCTGGCGGGCATGGCGGCCCTCCTCGGCGCGCCGGCCGCCGACTACAAGGGCATCGCGGCGGTCACCACGGGCGAGGCGGGCGGCTCGGGGCGGGCGCCCGCGGACCGGGTGGTGGTCAACCCGGAGGCGTACGCGATGCTCGGCGACGCCGGCAAGCAGATCGTCCTCACCCATGAGACGACCCATGTGGCCACCCGGGCGGACACCACCGCCGCCACCCCGCTGTGGCTGTCCGAGGGCTACGCCGACTGGATCGGCTACCTGGGCACCGGCCGCACCCCGGCCGAGGCCGCCCCCGAACTGGCCCGCGCGGTCCGGGAGGGCGAGGTGCCCCGGGCCCTGCCCGCCGACAAGGACTTCGGCTTCACCAGCGACCCCGTGCAGCTGGCGCGGGCCTACGAGAGCGGCTGGCTGGCCTGCCGGATGATCGCCGAGCAGTGGGGCGCGGCCCGGCTCGGCGCCTTCTACCGCGCGGTCGGCGCCCACGCCGAACGCCCCGGCGCGATCGAAAAGGCCCTGCGCGAGGTCCTGGGCACCACCCCGCAGGCGTTCACCGCCCGCTGGCGGACGTACGTCACGGCCCAGTTGCGCTGAGCGGGCCTACGCCCCGCCGAGCACGCCGATCGCCTCCCGCAGCCAGGCCCGTTCGGCCTGCCCGGTGGCCCGGGCGACCCGCAGCACACCCTCCCGGAACAGGTCCCCGGCCTCCTCGGCGCGCACCGGCTCGCCGTCCCGGTAGAAGAAGCTCGCCGGGGTGTCGAGGAAGTCCAGCCGGCGGCGCAGGACGGCGGCCTGCGCGGCGGGGTCGTCCAGGTGGCGCAGGAAGGTGAGGACCGTGTTGAAGCGGACCTGGTCGGTGATCTCCGCCTGCTTGGGGTTGCGCAGCCGCTCCAGCAGCTCCGCGCGGCCCTTCGCGGTCAGCGACAGCACCCGGCGCGGGGCGGCGCTCGCGCCCTCCTCGCTGTGCTGGTCGAGCAGACCGGCGGCGACCAGCCGGTTGATGGCCGGGTACAGCGCGCCGTCGCTGACCGGGCGGACGTGCCCGCTGAGGGCCTTGATGCGCTCCTTCAGCTCGTAGCCGTGCAGTGGTTCCTCGGCGAGGAACCCCAGGATCGACAACTCCAGCACGTGCGCTTCCTCCTCGCGGCCCGCTCGTTGCGTGGAACCCGCCCCCATGCTACCTCTTATCGAGCTACCTCGAATCGTGGTAGCTCGATTCGAGGAACCTGAGGAGTCGGCGTATGAACGCCCACGGCAAGCAGCTCGTCACCCTCGCCGCCCCCGTCTACCTCTCCCTGCTCGCCTCCGTCGCCTCCGGGATCATCAACACCGTCTGGGTCTCCCGGCTCGGCGGCCCCGCCGTCGCCGCTGTGGCCGTCGCCACCAACACCGAGAACGTGCTGCTCGGCGTGGCCCTCGTCTTCGCCTCGGGGACGACCGTGCTGGTGGCACACGCGCGCGGGGCCCGGGACCCGGCCGCGCTGCGCTCCGCGATCCGTGCCGGCCGGGTCCTGTGCGCCCTGATCACGCCCGTGGTCGCGGTGGGCGGCTTCCTGCTGCGCGAGCCGCTGGCCGCCCTGGTACTGGGCGGCGCCGAGGGTACGGCCACGCGCCTGGCCGCCGCCTACTTCGCGATCTCCCTGCCCGGCATGGCCGTCTTCTTCGCCCAGCAGCTCGTCGACGGCATCCTCAAGGGCACCGGCGACACCCGCACCCCCATGCGGCTCGCCCTGCTGGCCAACGGGCTGATCCTGTTCTGCGACCCGGTGCTGATCCACCTCTACGGCGTCCGGGGCGCCGCCGCCTCCACCGTGCTGTGCCGTGCGGTGGCCCTGGCGGCCGGGCTGCGTGCGCTGCGCCGCGCCGCGCTGCCGCGCTCCGGAGACGGGGCCCGGCCCGCCGAGGGCACCCGGGCCGCCTTGCGCCGCACCCTCACCACCGGGCTGCCCATGGCCGCCGACTTCACCGTGCGGCAGGGCGGGGCCCTCGTGCTGGTGGCGATCGTGGCCCGGCTCGGGGTGACGGCGGTGGCCGCCTACTCGATCGCCTACAAGGTCCTCTACCTCGCCACGATGGCCTTCTACGCCGTACGCCAGGCCGCGGCCATCCACACCGCGCACACCCGGGGCGCCGGCCTGGACGCGCGCCGGGACATAGGGCGCCAGGCGGTGCTGCTGTCCGGCGCGCTCGGCCTGCTCGCCGCCGTCCTGTTCGCGGTCACGGCCCCGTGGATCACGGCCGCTTTCGGAGCCGGTCCCGAAGTGGCCGGCCAGAGCGTGCTGTTCCTGCGCTGCACGGGCCCGTACCTGCTGCTGATGGCCTGCTTCATCGCGCTCGGCGGGGTCTTCGAGGGCAGCGGGGCGGCATCCGCGCTCATGTGGGTCACCCTGCTCGGCACCGCCGTCCAGCTCGCTCTGGCCTCCGCGCTCCGCGGGGCCGGCCTGCCCGGGATCTGTCTGGCGATGGCGCTGGCGATGGCCGTGCAGTGCGCGGGCCTCGTGGTGCCGGCGAGGCTGGGCCGGGGTCAGGAGGAGAGCGGGGCCCGGGTGGTGCGGGTGGGGTGAGGGGGTGGCGGGGTGGCCGGGCGGGGCGGGACCGTCGCGCGCCACAGGCGGCGGGCCGCGGTGAGGGTGGCCGCGACCAGCAGGCCGTTGCGCAGCACCAGCAGCGTGATGCCGTAGCCGTCGCTCAGCACCACGTGCGAGAAGCCGAGCGGGAACTCCAGGACCGTCAGGAAGGACGCCCCCGTGATCATCAGTGCGGGCCCGCCCATGCGGCTCGCCCGGTGCGTCAGGCACACGGCGGCCAGGCCGACCAGCCACACCAGGTACTGCGGGCTGATCACCCGGCTGGTCACCGTGAACAGCAGCACCGCCGTCAGGGCCGCGTCGGCGAGGACGGCGCCCGTCAGCTCCCTCGCCCGCAGCCGCCACAGCAGCAGCCAGCCGAACGCGGCCCCGGTCAGCGCCAGCGCGGCCGTGCTCACCACGTTCACCCACGGGCCCAGGAACTCGATCGAGCCGTAGTTCAGCAGCACCTCGCCGCGCCAGCCGAAGTGCCGGGCCACGTGGAAGACCAGGGCGCCCAGCGACTCCACCTCGGTGCCCCTGTCCCGCTGGAAGGTCAGGAACGCGAACGCGCCCGGCACGGACACCGCGAACAGCAGCGCGACGCCCGCCCCGGTCACCGTCGCCGACACCCACGCCCGCCGCCGGACGGCACCGGCCAGCAGCAGCGCCGGCCACACCTTCACCAGCGCCCCGACCGCGGCCAGCGCCCCCAGTACCCGCGGGTGCCGGGCCCCGGCCAGCAGCGCCGCCACGGCGACGGCGGTCACCATCAGGTCGTAGCGGGCGTACACCGTCGGCCCGAGCAGCGGCACGCCCGCCACCCACACCCAGGCCCCGCGCGGGGACCGGCCGGGCCGCCCGCCCGCGTACGCCAGCAGCGCCAGCACCACGGCGTCGGACAGGCACGCCAGGACGAAGAAGGCGTGCGCGTACGACAGGAAGGGCAGGACGGCGGGGGAGAGGATCGCGAGGGCCGCGGCGGGCGGGTACTGCCAGGTGACGTCGTCCAGCGGAAACGTTCCCTGGCGCAGCACCTCGTACCAGCCGCGGTAGATCACCGACACGTCCGTGGTGACGTCCGGGCCCGGGAAGACGTGGACCCGGAACACGAACAGCAGCAGCGCCGCGCGGGTCACCGCCCAGGCCGCGAGCAGCCACAGCGGGGACCGTCCGGCGCCCTTGGTGTCCACGTGATCCCCTGCCGTTCGAATCCGCTCGAATCCGTTGCGAGCGACCATGATGTCCCCCGATCCTGTGCGCGTGCCACGGACCCGGCCGCGCCCGGCCGGGTACGGCCCGTTCGGTAGGGTCGGCGGCGATGCGAAAGACCCTGATCGTCACCAACGACTTCCCGCCCCGGCCGGGCGGCATCCAGGCCTTCCTGCACAACATGGCCCTCCGCCTGGACCCCGGCCGGCTGGTCGTCTACGCCTCCACCTGGAAGCGCGGCCGGGAGGGCGCCGAGGCCACCGCGGCCTTCGACGCCGAGCAGCCCTTCACCGTCGTCCGCGACCGCGCCACCATGCTGCTGCCCACCCCCGCGGCCACCCGGCGCGCGGCCGGGCTGCTGCGCGAGCACGGCTGCACCGCGGTGTGGTTCGGCGCCGCGGCTCCCCTCGGGCTCATGGCGCCCGCACTGCGCAGGGCCGGCGCCGGGCGGCTGGTGGCCACCACCCACGGGCACGAGGCCGGCTGGGCCCAGCTGCCCGCCGCCCGGCAACTGCTGCGCCGGATCGGGGAGTCCACGGACACGCTCACCTACCTCGGCGAGTACACCCGCTCCCGGATCGCCACCGCCCTGACCCCGCAGGCGGCCGCGCGGATGGTGCAACTGCCGCCGGGCGTGGACGAGAAGACCTTCCACCCCGGCTCCGGCGGCGACGCGGTCCGCGCGCGGCTCGGCCTCACCGACCGGCCGGTCGTCGTCTGCGTCTCCCGGCTGGTGCCGCGCAAGGGCCAGGACACCCTGATCCGGGCCATGCCCCGCATCCTGGCCGCCGAACCGGACGCCGTCCTGCTGATCGTCGGCGGCGGCCCCTACGAACGCGACCTGCGCCGCCTCGCCCGGGAGACCGGTGTCGCCGGCTCGGTGCGCTTCACCGGCGCCGTGCCCTGGTCCGAACTGCCCGCGCACTACGGCGCCGGCGACGTGTTCGCCATGCCCTGCCGCACCCGGCGCGGCGGCCTGGACGTGGAGGGCCTCGGCATCGTCTACCTGGAGGCCTCCGCGACCGGCCTGCCCGTCGTCGCGGGCGACTCGGGCGGCGCCCCCGACGCGGTCCTGGACGGCGAGACCGGCTGGGTGGTCAGGGGCGGCGAGCCCGCCGAGGCCGCCGACCGCATCGTGACCCTCCTCCAGGACGCCGGACTGCGCCGGCGGATGGGCGAGCGGGGCCGCCGCTGGGTGGAGGAGAAGTGGCGCTGGGACCTGCTGGCGGAGAACCTGAAGGCTTTGCTGTAGTGCAGCGCCCCGAAAGGGGCGCGAGGAACGGCGCGAGCAACCACGTAACACGGGAGGCCGCCGACGTACCGCACCCGGCACCCCGGACGGCGCCGTCGGCTACTTGGCGTAGATCGCCTCGATCTCGTCCGCGTAGTCCTTCGCCACCACGCTCCGCTTCAGCTTCAGCGACGGCGTCAGATGCCCCGACTCCTCCGTGAACTGGGCGGACAGCACACGGAACTTGCGCACCGACTCGGCCTTGGACACCGCCGCGTTGCCGTCGTCCACCGCCGCCTGGACCGCCGCGAGCAGGTCCGGGTCGTCCTTCAGCGACGCCGCCGTGGAGTTCGCCGGCTTGCCGTGCTCGGCGGCCCAACGGCCCAGGAACTCCTCGTCGATGGTGACCAGCGCGCCCACGAACGGCCGCCCGTCGCCCACCACCATGCACTCCGCGACCAGCGCGTGCGCCCGGATGCGGTCCTCGATCACCGCCGGGGCCACGTTCTTGCCGCCCGCCGTGACGATGATCTCCTTCTTCCGGCCGGTGATGCGCAGGTAGCCGTCCTCGTCCAGGGTGCCGATGTCACCGGTGTGGAACCAGCCGTCGGCCAGTGCCTCCGCCGTCGCGCCCGGATTGTTCCAGTACTCCTTGAACAGGTGCTCGCCGTGCAGCAGCACCTCGCCGTCGTCCGCGATCCGCACCACCGAACCGGGCAGCGGCTGCCCGACCGTGCCGATCTTCTGCCGGTCCCACGGGTTGAACGCGGTCGCCGCGCAGGACTCGGTCAGGCCGTACCCCTCCAGCACCGTGAAGCCGATGCCCCGGAAGAAGTGGCCGAGCCGTTCGCCGAGCGGGGCACCGCCGGAGATGGCGTACTCGCCCCGGCCGCCGAGGACCGCGCGCAGCTTGCCGTAGACCAGCTTGTCGAAGAGCTTGTGCTTCAGCCGCAGCCCGAACGACGGGCCGGACGGGGTGTCCAGCGCCCTGCTGTAGGCGATCGCGGTGTCCGCCGCCTTGTCGAAGATCTTCCCCTTGCCCTCGGCCTGCGCCTTGGCGCGCGCCCCGTTGTAGACCTTCTCGAAGACCCGGGGCACACCGAGGATCAGCGTCGGCCGGAACGCGGCGAGTTCGTCGGTGAGGTTCTTGATGTCCGGGACGCAGCCCAGCTTGATCGGCGCCATCATCGGCGCCACCTGCACCAGCCGCCCGAAGACATGGGCGAGCGGCAGGAAGAGCAGCACGGAGCACTCACCGGTGCGGAACAGCGGACGCAGCCGCTCCACCACGTTCCCGCACTCGGCGAAGAAGCTGCGGTGGGTGAGCACACAGCCCTTGGGGCGCCCGGTGGTGCCGCTGGTGTACACGATGGTCGCCGGGTCGTCGGCCCGGGCGAGCGAACCGCGCTCCTCCACCGTCTCGTCCGACACGCCCTGGCCGAGCCGGCCCAGCTCGGCCACGGCCCCGGACTCGATCTGCCAGACGTGCTTCAGCGCGGGCAGCGACTCGCGCACCGACTCCACGGCCGCCGCGTGATGGTCCAGCTCCACCACACAGGCCGTCGCGCCCGAGTCGGACAGGATCCAGCGCACCTGCTCCGGCGAACTGGTCTCGTACACCGGCACGGTGACGGCGCCCGCGCTCCAGATCGCGAAGTCCAGCAGCGTCCACTCGTAGCGGGTCCGGGACATCAGGCCCACCCGGTCGCCCGGCTGCACCCCGGCGGCGATCAGGCCCTTGGCCGCGGTGCGCACCTCGGCCAGGAACTCCCGGGCCGTCACGTCCTGCCAGACCCCCTGCGACTTGCGGGCGATGACGGCGACGTCGGGATGCTGCGCGGCGTTTCTGCGGACGATATCGGTCAGATTTCCGTCCGCAGGGACCTCGTACAAAGCCGGAAGGCTGAACTCGCGCAAGACTGCTGCTCCTCATAGGGCGCCGACGCCACGACGTTGTGCGATGCGACGGTGCGGTCCAAGGCTCGGGCAGGTGCTCGGGTCTTCGGTGGCTGAAATCCGAGCACGACTGGACTGCCCGGACGTTACCCGCCGGTATGGCGTCTACGACAGGGGGTCCCGGTGAGATGTTCGGTGCGTCACACACCCGGGCTCTCCTCCGCGCACAGTAGTCCACGGCTCCGCCGACCGGCGAGTAACCGCAGGCCGGACCGCCACTGTTCACCTCCACCCCACACGCCTACGCTTGATCACCATGGCATCCACACGCACCGGCAACCGGCGGACCCGGGTCCACGTGGTCAGCGACGTGCACGGCAACGCCCGCGACCTGGCCCGGGCGGGCGACGGTGCCGACGCCCTGATCTGCCTGGGCGACCTCGTCCTCTTCCTCGACTACGCCGACCACTCGCGCGGCATCTTCCCCGACCTGTTCGGCAAGGAGAACGCGGACCGCATCGTCGAGCTGCGCACCGCCCGCCGGTTCGCCGAGGCCCGCGAGTTCGGCGCCCGGCTGTGGGGCGGTATCGGCACCGACCGGGCCGCCGCCATCGAGAAGGCGGTGCGCCGGCAGTACGAAGAGCTGTTCGCCGCGTTCCCCGCCCCGACGTACGCCACCTACGGCAATGTCGACATGCCGCAGCTCTGGCAGGAGTACGCCCGGCCCGGCACCACGGTCCTCGACGGGCAGCGGGTGGAGATCGGCGGGTGGACCTTCGGCTTCGTCGGCGGCGGCCTGCGCACCCCGATGCGCACGCCGTACGAGATCGGCGACGAGGAGTACGCGGCGAAGATCGAGGCCGTCGGCGAGGTCGACGTGCTGTGCACCCACATCCCGCCCGAGGTGCCCGAACTCGTCTACGACACCGTGGCCCGCCGCTTCGAGCGGGGCAGCCGGGCCCTGCTGGACGCCATCCGCCGCACCCGGCCCCGGTACGCCCTTTTCGGCCATGTGCACCAGCCGCTCGCGCGCCGGATGCGGATCGGCGCCACCGAGTGCGTGAACGTCGGCCACTTCGCGGGCACCGGCACCCCCTGGGCACTGGAGTGGTGAGGCACCGCAGGTGGGGTGAAGGCGGCAGGTCGGCGGCGCGGTAGCCTTCACGCTGCACACACGTGCGCGGCCCGGCGCACACACGACCTCTCCCACACGGCGCGCATCCGGAGGAGCCACGGCGATGGCGGAACACACCAGTTCGAGCATCACGATCGGGGCGGCCCCCGCCGACGTCATGGCGGTGATCGCCGACTTCGCGCGCTACCCGGACTGGACCGGCGAGGTGAAGGAGGCCGAGGTCCTCTCCAGCGACGAGCACGGCCGGGCCGAACGGGTCCGCCTCGTCATGGACGCCGGCGCCATCAAGGACGACCAGACCCTCGCCTACACCTGGCACGGCGACCACGAGGTCTCCTGGACCCTGGTCAAGTCCCAGATGCTGCGCTCCCTGGACGGCTCCTACCTGCTCAAGCCGGCCGGCCGGGACGCCACCGAGGTCACCTACCAGCTCACCGTCGACGTCAAGATCCCCATGCTGGGCATGATCAAGCGCAAGGCGGAGAAGGTCGTCATCGACCGGGCGCTGGCGGGCCTGAAGGAGCGGGTCGAGTCCCTGGGGAAGTAACTCCCCGAGGTTTTCCGGGGAAGTGACTTCCCGAGGCTCCCTGGGGAAGCAGCCCCCGAAGCCTTGCGCGGCTCCCCGACGCCCCGGAGCGGGGCCTCCCCGGTCTTCCCCCCGCCCCCGACGGTACGGTTCAGCCTCATGCGCACCCTCCTGATCATGGGCCCGGGCGGCAGTGGCCGGACGACCGTCGCCGCGGCCACCGCGCTCACCTCCGCCCGTGCGGGCCACCGCACCCTCCTGCTGAGCGCCGACCGCACCGACACCCCGGGCGCGGCCCTGGGCACCCCGACAGGACCGGCCCCCGCCGAGGCCGCGCCGCACCTGACCGTCTGGCGCCCGGACGCCGCCGAAGGCTTCCGCCGGGACCTCACCGCCTTCCAGACCCGCGCCGAGAACGTCCTCGACCTGCTCGGCGCCGCCCGCCTGGACGCCGAGGAGGTCACCCCGCTGCCCGGCGCCGAGGAACTGTCCTTCCTGCGCGCCCTGCGCCACGCGGCCCTCTCCGAGCGCTACGACCTGCTCGTCGTGGACCTCCCGCCGCTCCCGCGGGCCCTCGCCCTGCTCGCCCTGCCCGAGGAACTGCGCCGCTATCTGCGCCGCCTGCTGCCGCCCGAGCGGCAGGCCGCCCGTGCCCTGCGCCCGGTCCTCGGCCGGCTGGCCGGCGTCCCCATGCCCGCCGAGTGGCTCTACGAGACGGCGGCCCGCTGGGACGTCGAACTGGCCGCCGTCGAGGCCGTCCTCACCGACCGGGCGACCGGCGTACGCCTGGTCGCCGAGCCCGGCCCGGCCGGCGCCGACGCCCTGCGCACCGCCACCCTGGGCCTCGCCCTGCGCGGCCTCGCCACCGAGGCCCTGATCGCCAACCGCACCCTGCCGGAGACCGCCGGTGACGCCTGGCTCTCCGCACTGACCGCCCAGCAGCGCAAGACGCTCGGCGAGTGGCGCGAGGCGTACGACGTCCACCCCGTCCCGCACCTCGGCCGCGACCCGCAGGGCGGTGACGACCTCACCGCGCTCGCCGTGCCCGCCGTCAATCCGGGGACCGCCCCGGTCGAGTGGCCCGTCACCGACCGGATCGCCGAGGACGGCGTGCTGGTCTGGCACCTCCCGCTGCCCGGGGCGATACGGGACGAACTGGACCTCGTCCGGCGCGGCGACGAACTCGTGATCACCGCGGGCCCCTTCCGCCGGATCGTTCCGCTGCCCTCCGCGCTGCGCCGCTGCACCGTCGCCGGAGCCGGACTGCGCGACGGCGAACTGCGCGTCCGGTTCGCCCCGGACCCGGACCTGTGGCCCGTCGCCGGACGGTGAACCGGGCACGCCCGTTCGGGTAACGTCGTAAGGGCGAACCGTAGTCAGGAGTCCGCCATGAGCGAAGAGAGCCCCGCACACGAGCCGCCGCCGGAGCGGGCGACCGACGCCGACGCCTGGGCCACGGCCTGCGCCGAGGACCTCGCCGCCGAGCAGGCCCGCCGCCGCGCCGAGCACGGACCGCCGCCCGGCTCGGCCGCCGAGGAGCTGAAGAAGCTGGTGGACGCCGTCGCCGACAAGCTGTCCGACCTGCGCTCCCCGCTGCTCGGCGGCCTCGCCGGACCGGCCGCCCAGCAGATGGTGCGCCAGGCCGTCCAGCAGGCCAAGGCCGCCGTGGAACCCGTCATAGAGCGCAACCCGGACGTCTTCGACCATCTCGCCGCGGCCGGCGGCGAACTGCTCGCCGCCTACCGCTCCGCCGTCCAGGGCCAGGAGCGGCGCTGGACCGAGCGCACCTCCGACCCGGCGGGCGACCGGCCGGACCGGGGCGAGGGGGGCGCGGGCGCGGGTCCGGGGGAGCGCATCGACCTGGACTGACGCCCTGCCGCGGCGGGGCCTCGGGTACGGTTGGCCGTAGCGGGGCTCGACCGAAACTGAGGGATTCATGGGACTCACCATCGGCGTCGACATCGGCGGCACGAAGATCGCGGCCGGCGTGGTCGACGAGGAAGGCAACATCCTCTCGACCTTCAAGGTGCCGACCCCCACCACGCCCGAGGCCATCGTGGACGCCATCGCCTCGGCGGTGGAGGGTGCGCGGGCCGGGCACGAGATCGTCGGCGTGGGCATCGGCGCTGCCGGTTACGTCAACCGCCAGCGCTCCACGGTGTACTTCGCGCCCAACATCGACTGGCGCAACGAGCCGCTCAAGGAGAAGGTCGAGGCCCGCACGGGCCTCCCGGTCGTGGTCGAGAACGACGCCAACGCCGCCGCCTGGGGCGAGTACAAGTTCGGCGCGGGCAAGGGCCACCGCAACGTCATCTGCATCACGCTCGGCACCGGCCTCGGCGGCGGCATCATCATCGGCAACAAGCTGCGCCGCGGGCACTTCGGCGTGGCGGCCGAATTCGGCCACATCCGGATGGTCCCGGACGGCCTGCTGTGCGGCTGCGGCTCGCAGGGCTGCTGGGAGCAGTACGCCTCCGGCCGCGCCCTGGTCCGCTACGCCAAGCAGCGCGCCAACGCCACCCCCGAGCGCGCCGAGGTCCTCCTCGCGCTCGGCGACGGCACCCCGGACGGCATCGAGGGCAAGCACATCTCCATGGCCGCCCGCCAGGGCGACCCGGTGGCCGTCGACTCCTACCGCGAGCTGGCCCGCTGGGCCGGCGCCGGCCTCGCCGACCTGGCCTCCCTCTTCGACCCGTCCGCGTTCATCGTCGGCGGCGGCCTCTCCGACGAGGGGGACCTGGTCCTCGACCCGATCCGCAAGTCGTACAAGCGCTGGCTGGTGGGCGGCAACTGGCGCCCGGTGGCCGACGTGATCGCCGCCCAGCTCGGCAACAAGGCGGGCATGGTGGGCGCCGCGGACCTGGCCCGGGAACCCGACCCGGTCATGTAGCACCCGCGGGGCGCGGGGAACGGCGCGACCGGCGGTCGCCCCTGACCTCGTGCCCCGAGCCGCGGGGCGTACATTGATCCACATGGCGCTGCTCCCCGACTCCGCAACAGAGCCCGACGGTTCGGCCACCATCCGCGTCCTGAGCTACAACATCCGCTCGATGCGCGACGACACCGCGGCCCTCGCCCGAGTGATCACCGCCTGCGCCCCCGACCTGGTCCTGCTCCAGGAGGCCCCCCGCTTCTTCCGCTGGCGCAAGAAGCTGGCGCGGCTCGCGGCGGCCTCCGGCCAGGTCATCCTCACCGGAGGCGGCACGGCGGCGGGCCCGGCGATCCTGTGCGGCCTGCGCGCCACCGTCGAGCGCACCGAGGACGTCCTGCTGCCCCTCACCCCGGGCCTGCACCGGCGCGGCTTCGCCACGGCGGTGGTCCGCTTCGGCGGCGCCCGCCTCGGCGTGCTCAGCTGCCACCTGTCCCTCCAGCGGGAGGAGCGCTACGACCAGGGCGGGATGCTCCTCGACCGGCTCGCCGGACTCGGGACGGAGCACGCGGTCGCGGGCGGCGACCTCAACGAACGCCCCGACGGCCCGGCCTTCCGCCGCCTGGCCGCCGGCCTGACGGACTGCCGTACGGCCGCGCCCTGGGGCGGCGAGTTCACCTCCACCCCCGCCGACCCGCACCAGCGCATCGACGCGATCTTCGCGACCAAGGGCATCGAGGTGCTCGGCTGCGGGGTGCCGCTGGACCAGCCGGGCGTGCGCGAGGCGGACCTGCGGGCGGCCTCGGACCACCTCCCGGTGCTGGCCGCCCTGCGCGTCCCGGCGGCATAGGAATTCCGGGCCGTCCCGGCGTCGCAGCCGTCCCGGCGGCACACGGCCTCGGGCCGGCCGGCTCAGACGACCGCCCCGCGCCCGGGGTCGTCGTCCTCCTCGTCGTCGGTCCGCATCCGGGCCACCAGCGTCACGAAGCCGCCGAGGAAGCCGCCGATCCCGAGGGTCGCCAGCCACCAGGTCATGTCCCAGCGCAGCAGCACCGCCAGCAGCAGCAGGACGGGCCCGCCGACCACACCCAGCCAGGCGAACCGGGCGGTGGTGTCCGCGGTCGGCAGCGGCGGCGGCTCCGGCGGTACGAAGTGGCCCTCGTCGTCCTCGTCGAAGTCGTCGTCGGAGGGCTCGGCCGGTCTGAAGTCGCGCGGGCCGACCCCGGGCGCGAAGGACACCGAGCCGCCCAGCGGACGCGGGGGCGGCTCCTCGCCCCCGGCGTCCTTGCCGGTGTCCGGCGCGGCGTTCTTCTCCAGCAGCGCCAGGTCCTCCACGGCCTTGAACGGCCGGGCGCCCGGCGGGTCGGGCGGCTCCTCGCCGTACCCGGCCACGATGGCCCGCCAGGCGGCGTCCTCGTCGAAGCGCCCCTCCTGCCGGTGCGGCTCGCGGGCCTGCGGGCCGTCGTGGGACTCGCGGCCGGTGCCTTCGTCCCGGCTGTCGCGTCCGTCCCGGTCCTCGCGGCCTTCACGGCCTTCACGGTCGGAGTCGTGCTCAGCCAACTGCGGCCGTCCCTTCCTTGCCGACACTGGGCGCGAGCCGGCCGATGAAAGCGAGGCTCTCCTCGAAGATCCGGTCCGCGTCCACGTCCAACGTCGCCACGTGGTAGCTGTGTTCCAGCACGATCTCCGTGACGTCCCGGGACGACACCCGGCTCAGCACCCGCGCCGGGTCGGCCGCCGGGACGATGTGGTCCTCGGCGCTGCGCAGCAGCAGCAACGGCTGGGTGACCTGGGGCAGCTCGCCGTCCACCCGGCGCAGGAAACGCCGCAGCGAGTGCGCCGCGTGCAGCGGCACCCGGTCGTAGCCCAGCTCCGCCGCGCCCGGCTTGGCGATGTCGCCGGCGACGCCCTTCGTCGAGCGGACCAGGTGCCGGGCCACCGGCAGGGCGTACGCCGACAGGCCGTGCACCTTGTTCGCCGGGTTGACCACCACCGCGCCCGCCACCCGGCCGCCGTGCCGGGCCGCGAGCCGCAGGGCCAGCGCCCCGCCCATCGACAGGCCCGCCACGAACACCCGGGAGCAGCGGTCGGTGAGCGCGCGCAGTTCGCGGTCCACCTCCGCGTACCAGTCCTGCCAGGTGGTGAGCTGCAGGTCCGTCCAGCGGGTGCCGTGACCGGGCAGCAGCGGCAGGGACACGGTCAGCCCGTGGGCCGCGTGGTGCTCCGCCCAGGGGCGCAGCGACTGGGGTGAGCCGGTGAAGCCATGGCAGAGGAGGACACCCACCTCGCCGCCCTCGTGGCGGTACGGCTCTGCTCCGGGGAGAACTGGCATGTGCTTCACCGTACGCGACCGCACCGACACCGACCAGGGTCGTCGGGTTCATTGCCGGTCCTTGGGGTTAAGGTCTTGCCGACGGAAACAGGAGGCACACGGGTGTTGTACGGCACGATGAAGGTCGCCATCGGCGGGCCGCTGAAGGTCGCCTTCAGGCCCTGGGTGGAGGGCCTGGAGAACATCCCGGCCACCGGCCCGGCCATCCTGGCCAGCAACCATCTGTCCTTCTCGGACTCCTTCTTCCTGCCGGCCGTGCTGGACCGCAAGGTCACGTTCATCGCCAAGGCCGAGTACTTCACCACCCCGGGCGTCAAGGGCCGGCTCACCGCGGCCTTCTTCAAGGGCGTCGGCCAGCTCCCGGTGGACCGCTCCGGGGCGCGCGGCGCCGGTGAGGCGGCCGTGCGCAGCGGCATCGAGGTGCTGGAGCGCGGCGAGCTGTTCGGCATCTACCCGGAGGGCACCCGCTCGCCCGACGGCCGGCTGTACCGGGGCAAGCCCGGCGGCCTGGCCCGGGTGGCGCTCGCCACCGGCGCGCCCGTCATCCCGGTCGCCATGATCGACACGGAGAAGATCCAGCCGCCCGGCCAGGTGGTGCCGAAGCTGATGCGGCCCGGCATCCGGATCGGCGAGCCCCTGGACTTCAGCCGCTACCAGGGCATGGAGCACGACCGGTTCGTGCTGCGCGCGCTGACCGACGAGGTCATGTACGAGATCATGAAGCTGTCCGGCCAGGAGTACGTCGACATGTACGCCACCGCCGCCAAACGGCAGATAGCCGAGGCCGCCAAGGCGGCGAAGGCGGCGAAGGAAGCGGAGAAGGCGGGGAAGAAGCAGGCCGGGCAGTAGCCGGGGGAGTCGGGGGGAACCGGGGGCATGCCCAAGCGCGAACGCGTCATGCGGATGTCGGTCGAGCTGCCGCTGTGGCGCGCGCTCGCCGGCTACCGCGTCCTGACCATGCTGTACGCCATCGGCCTGTGCGCCACCGCCTACGACCGGTTCACCCGGCCCTGGGTCGCCGTCGCCTACTACGCCGTCCTGGCCGTGTGGACCCTGGCCACCCTGCCCAAGGTGTCCGGCGCGGCGAGCTGCACCCGGCGCTTCCTGGCCGCCGACCTGGCCATCGCCCTCGCCGGCATCCTGCTCACCCCCCTCGCCGACAATCACCAGCGGATCGCGAGCGGCGGCCCCACCCTGCCGTCGATCTGGACCGCCGGCGCGGTGCTGGCCTTCGCCGTCAAGGGCGGCTGGCGCTGGGCGGCCATCGCCTCCACGGCCGTGGCCGCGGCCAACCTGATCGAGCGCGGCCACCCCGCCCGGGACACCGTGCACAACGTGATCCTGGTCTGGGTGGCCTCCATCGCCATCGGCTACGTCGTGGAGGTGGCCCGCGCCTCCGAGCGCACCCTCGCCCGCGCGCTGGAGATCGAGGCAGCGACCCGGGAGCGGGAGCGGCTGGCCCGGGACATCCACGACAGCGTGCTCCAGGTGCTGGCGATGGTGAAGCGCCGGGGCGCGGCCCTGGGCGGCGAGGCGGCCGAGCTGGGCCGGCTGGCCGGGGAGCAGGAGGTGGCCCTGCGCACGCTGGTCTCGGGCGGCCTGGTCCCCGTCTCCCGGGTCTCGGAGGACCTGGCGGAGGGTGCCGTGGTCCGCGCGGTGGAGGAACCGGACGACGACGGTCCGCTCGATCTGCGCGCCCTGCTCGCGCCGTACGCGGGCGCCCGGGTGAGCCTGGCCGAGCCCGGCGCCCCGGTGCCGCTGTCGCCGGACGCGGCCCGTGAGGTGGCCGCCGCGGTCGGGGCCGCGCTGGACAACGTACGGGCGCACGCCGGGGAGGGGGCGCGGGCCTGGATCCTGGTGGAGGACGAGCCGGACGAGATCGTCGTCACCGTCCGGGACGACGGCCCCGGCATCCCCGAGGGCCGGCTCGCGCAGGCCGAGGGCGAGGGCCGGCTCGGGGTGGCCCTGTCGATCCGGGGCAGACTGCGCGACCTCGGCGGCGGTGCCGAGATCCTCTCCGTGCCCGGGCAGGGCACGGAGGTCGAACTGAAGGTACCCAAGGGCGCCGTGCGGGCGCGGGGGAAGAAGGCGGAACGGTGATGACTGAGCGGCAGGACCCGATCAAGGTCATGGTGGTCGACGACCACCCCATGTGGCGGGACGCGGTCGCCCGGGACCTGGCCGAGTCCGGGTTCGAGGTGGTCGCCACCGCCGGCGACGGCGAGCAGGCGGTCCGCCGCGCCAAGGCCGCCGCCCCCGACGTGCTGGTGCTGGACCTGAACCTGCCGGCCAAGCCCGGTGTCCAGGTGTGCAAGGAACTGGTGGGTCACAACCCGGCGTTGCGGGTCCTGGTGCTGTCGGCGAGCGGCGAGCACGCGGACGTGCTGGAGGCCGTGAAGTCCGGTGCGACCGGCTATCTGCTGAAGTCGGCCTCCACCGAGGAACTGCTGGACGCGGTGCGCCGCACCGCCGTCGGCGACCCGGTGTTCACCCCGGGCCTGGCCGGGCTGGTCCTCGGCGAGTACCGGCGGCTGGCCGCCGAACCCGCGCCCGCCGCGGACGCCGACGAGCCGGGCGCCCCCCGGCTGACCGACCGGGAGACGGAGGTGCTGCGGCTGGTGGCGAAGGGGCTGAGCTACAAGCAGATCGCCGAACGCCTCGTCATCTCCCACCGCACCGTGCAGAACCACGTCCAGAACACCCTCGGCAAGCTCCAGCTGCACAACCGGGTGGAGCTGGTCCGGTACGCCATAGAGCGCGGACTCGACGAGGAGTAGGGCGCGCACAGGGCGCATCCGCCGTCCGCCCCCGAATCACCCTTCTCGCCTATCCCGGTGTGACCTGAATCACCATTAGCGTGACCAAACGTCAGGTAACCGCGGCGAAGGGACATTTCCATGCGGGTCGGAGTACTGACCGGAGGCGGCGACTGCCCCGGGCTCAACGCCGTCATCCGGGGCGTCGTCCGCAAGGGCGTGCAGGAGTACGGCCATGACTTCGTCGGCTTCCGGGACGGCTGGCGCGGTCCCCTGGAGAACGACACCGTCCGTCTCGACATCCCCGCCGTGCGCGGCATCCTGCCCCGCGGCGGCACCATCCTCGGCTCCTCCCGGACCAATCCGCTCAAGGTGTCCGACGGCATCCGCCGGATCAAGGACAACCTGGCCAAGCAGGAGATCCAGGCGCTCATCGCGATCGGTGGCGAGGACACCCTGGGGGTCGCGGCACGGCTGTCCGACGAGTACGGCATGCCCTGCGTCGGTGTGCCGAAGACCATCGACAACGACCTGTCCGCCACCGACTACACCTTCGGCTTCGACACCGCCGTCAACATCGCCACCGAGGCCATCGACCGGCTGCACACCACCGCGGAGTCCCACATGCGGGTGCTGGTGGTGGAGGTGATGGGCCGGCACGCCGGCTGGATCGCCCTGCACTCCGGACTGGCCGGCGGCGCCAACGTCATCCTCATCCCCGAGCAGCGCTTCGACGTCGACCAGGTCTGCGAGTGGGTGACCTCCCGGTTCCGGTCCGCCTACGCGCCGATCGTGGTCGTCGCCGAGGGCGCCATGCCGAAGGACGGCGAGATGGTGCTCAAGGACGACTCGCGGGACTCCTTCGGGCACGTCCGGCTGTCCGGGGTGGGGGAGTGGCTGGCCAAGCAGATCGAGAAGCGCACCGGCAAGGAGGCGCGCACCACGGTCCTCGGGCACGTCCAGCGCGGCGGCACCCCCAGCGCCTTCGACCGCTGGCTCGCCACCCGCTTCGGCCTGCACGCCGTCGACTGCGTGCACGAGGGGGACTTCGGCCGGATGGTCGCCCTGCGCGGCACCGACATCGTCCGCGTCCCCCTCACCGAGGCCACGGCCCGGCTGAAGACCGTCGACCCCCGGCTCTACCAGGAGGCCGGGGTCTTCTTCGGCTGACCCCCGGGGGGACGGCTACACGGTGGTGCGGCGCAGCCCGGCCACCAGTTCCCGCACGATCGCCGCCCCGTTCAGCGTCAGTACCGACTCCGGGTGGAACTGGACGCCGGCGAAGCCGGGGCCGCGCAGGGCGTGCAGCTCGTCGTCGGGCGAGCGGCTCACCTCCACGCCGTGCGCGGCCAGTTCGCGGGCCGTCTGCTCGTCGCAGCGGGCGACGAAGCTGTTGTAGAAGCCGACGGTCTCGCTCCGCCCGAACAGGTCGATCACGGTCTGCGCCCCCTGGTACGGCACCCGCTTGCGGACGATGTCCAGGCCCAGCCCGGCCGCGATCAGCTCGTGCCCGAGGCAGACGCCGAGCACCCCGTGCGGGTGCGTCCCGGTCAGCTCGGCGGCCAGCTCGCGCAGGATCCGCATCTTGGGGTCGGCGAGGTCGCGCGGGTCGCCGGGGCCGGGCCCGAGGACGACCGGCCCGTCGTGGCCGAGCACCGCCGCGCGCAGCCCGGGCTCGTCGTAGCGCCGGACGGTCACCTCAAGCCCGCCCGAGCGCAGGACGTGCGCCAGCATCGCGGTGAAGGTGTCCTCGCCGTCCACCACCAGGGCGTGGCCCGCCAGGTCCGCGGACCGCTCCTGCATCCGCAGCCAGAACGGCGCGAGCCCGGCCCGCCGGCCGTCCAGCGCGGCCCGCACCCGGGGGTCGTCGGCCAGCCGGGGCCGCTCCCGCTCCGCCCGCGGCCGGGCGGGCCGCACCCC
This sequence comes from Streptomyces rubradiris, assembly GCF_016860525.1. Classification (NCBI taxonomy): domain Bacteria; kingdom Bacillati; phylum Actinomycetota; class Actinomycetes; order Kitasatosporales; family Streptomycetaceae; genus Streptomyces; species Streptomyces rubradiris. The sequence goes on along the minus strand of NZ_BNEA01000001.1, from coordinate 1,776,049 downwards.
GAGGGCGGCCAGCACGCCCGCCGCCTTGGCGTGGGTCTCGGCGACCTCGCCGGCCGGGTCGGAGCCGCGTACCAGCGTCGCCCCGACCGGTACCCGCAGCCGGCCGTCGGCGCCGATGTCGGCGGTGCGGATCAGGATGGGCGAGTCGAGGGTCTGCGCGCCCCCGGCGTCCCGCCCGAGCAGGGCCAGCGCCCCCGCGTAGTACCCGCGCCCGGTGGGCTCGTACCGCTTGATGACCCGGCAGGCGTTCTGTACCGGCGACCCGGTCACCGTCGCCGCGAACATGGTCTCCCGCAGCACCTCCCGCGCGTCCAGCGAGGACTTCCCGCGCAGCTCGTACTCGGTGTGCGCGAGGTGCGCCATCTCCTTGAGCCGGGGGCCGACGACGACGCCGCCCATGTCGCCGACGGTGCACATCATCTTCAGCTCCTCGTCGACGACCATCGACAGCTCCTCGGTCTCCTTGGCGTCGGAGAGGAACGTCAGCAGGTCCTTGGGGGTGGGCCCCCCGGCCGGATAGCGGTACGTGCCGCTGATCGGGTTCATGACGACCGTGCCGCCGTTCATCCGCACGTGCACCTCGGGGCTCGCGCCCACCAGCGTCCGCTCCCCGGTGTGCACCACGAACGTCCAGTACGCGCCCCGCTCGGCCACCAGCAGCCGCCGGAACAGCGCGAGCGCGTCCGCGCGGCCGAAGCCGGGGACGCGGCCCTCGTACGTGCGCCGGATCACGAAGTTCGCGCCCTCGCCCCGGCCGATCTCCTCGCGCAGCACCCGGCCGACGATCTCGCCGTACTCGTCGTCGGCCACGTCGAAGCCGCCGTCCTCGACCCGCACCTCGTGCGCGGGCAGTTGGTCCAGCGCTTCGGCCAGCGGGAGTTCGCAGGACTCCTCGGGGGTGAGCACCAGCAGCGGGGTGCCGTCGTCGCGGACGTCGAAGCCGCGCTCGCCCAGTTGCCGGAACGGCACCAGGGCGAGCCCCTCGTCGGGCAGGCCGGCCAGCTTCTCCCGCCGGGTCACCGGGCCGATCAGCACCTCCACCAGCTGCTCGTCGCGGCCCGGGGTGCGGCGGCGGAGCAGGGCGAAGGGGCGGTCGTCGTGCGCGAGCCGTGCCAGGTCCATGGGTTCCTCGTTCCGTCGGTGTCGGTGAGGAACGGCCCCGGAAACGCCGAAGGCCGCCCCTCGGGCGGCCTTCGCGAAGTCGTCGTACGCGCGATCAGTGGGCCGCCGGATGAGCGGTCCACCACCAGTTCTGGGTCGAAAGCGCGAACATGCCGGAGACCATAGGGCTCTCGCGGGGCCCGTGTCCACCGGGGCGCGCGCTCGGTGAGCCACGTGCGGCTCGCACCTCCCCGCCTCCGCGGGGGCCGGGCGCCGGGTCCACGGGATCCGGCGTCCCAGAGTTTGGGCGCGGGACCGACACCGCGCACGCAGCCCTTAGTCTGGGTGCGTGAACGCAAACGCCTCCATCGTCGACATGAACACCTGGCGAGACCTCCCGGCGGCACAGCAGCCGGAGTATCCGGACCAGGAAGCTGTCCGTAAGGTGATCACCGAACTGGAGAGCTTCCCGCCGCTCGTCTTCGCGGGCGAGTGCGACCAGCTGCGCGCCCGGATGGCGGCCGTCGCCAAGGGAGAGGCGTTCCTCCTCCAGGGCGGCGACTGCGCGGAGGCCTTCGACGGCGTGTCCGCCGACCAGATCCGCAACAAGCTGAAGACGCTGCTCCAGATGGGCGCCGTCCTGACCTACGCGGCCTCCGTGCCCGTGGTGAAGGTCGGCCGCATCGCGGGGCAGTACTCCAAGCCGCGCTCCAAGCCGACCGAGACCCGCGACGGCGTGACGCTGCCGGTGTACCGGGGCGACTCCGTCAACGGCTTCGACTTCACCGAGGCCAGCCGCATCCCGGACCCGGAGCGGCTCAAGCGCATGTACCACGCGTCGGCGTCCACGCTGAACCTGGTGCGCGCCTTCACCACCGGCGGCTACGCCGACCTGCGCCAGGTGCATGCCTGGAACCAGGACTTCGTGCGCACCTCGCCGTCCGGCCAGCGCTACGAGCAGCTCGCGCGCGAGATCGACAACGCGCTGAACTTCATGCACGCCTGCGGGGCGGACCCGGAGGAGTTCAAGACCGTCGAGTTCTACTCCTCGCACGAGGCACTGCTGCTGGACTACGAGACCGCCCTCACCCGGGTCGACTCGCGCACCGGGCAGCTGTACGACGTCTCCGCGCACATGGTGTGGATCGGTGAGCGCACCCGGCAGCTGGACCACGCGCACATCGAGTTCGCCTCGCGGATCCGCAACCCGATCGGCATCAAGCTCGGCCCGACCACCACGGCCGAGGACGCGCTGCAGTACATCGAGCGCCTCGACCCCGAGCGGGAGCCGGGCCGGCTGACCTTCATCGTCCGGATGGGCGCCGACAAGATCCGCGACAAGCTCCCCGACCTGGTCGAGAAGGTCACGGCGTCCGGGGCGACGGTGGCCTGGGTGACCGACCCGATGCACGGCAACACCTTCGAGGCGGCCTCCGGGCACAAGACCCGCCGCTTCGACGACGTGCTCGACGAGGTCAAGGGCTTCTTCGAGGTCCACAAGGAGCTCGGCACCCACCCGGGTGGCATCCACGTGGAGCTGACCGGCGACGACGTCACCGAGTGCGTGGGCGGCGGCGACGAGATCTTCGTGGACGACCTGCACCAGCGCTACGAGACGGCCTGCGACCCCCGGCTGAACCGCAGCCAGTCGCTGGACCTGGCGTTCCTCGTGGCCGAGATGTACCGGGACCAGTGACCGGCGGCCGATGAGCCACCCTGGGGCGCGGATCACACCCGATCCGCGCCCCAGCCGCTTTCCCGGGTGCCAGCGCGTGGGTAAGGTTAGGTTTGCCTCACCGGAACGGGGAGTGCATGGACCAGCGAACCCCTCGGGGAGGTGAACCCGCGTGTACGTCTGCAGTTGCTTCGGCATCACCGAGGACCAGGTGAAGCAGCACGCGGAGAACGGCGCCTGCACCCCGCGCCAGATCGCCTCCGCCTGCAAGGCGGGCACCGACTGCGGCGGCTGTGTCCGGCGCATCCAGGCCCTGCTCGGCCGCGGCGCCTGCCCGCGCCGGGAACTGATCGACCAGCGGGCCCCGGCCCTGGTACGGCTGGACGACGCGGCCTAGCCGTTCGCGTCCGGGGCTGCCCGCGCGGTGGCTCAGTGGGTGGAGAAGCCGCCCGTGCCCGGACCGGAGGAGTCCGGCTGGCTCTGCTCGACCACGGTCGACAGGTAGAGCGCCTCGCCCAGCTTGTCCACCAGCTCCAGCTGGGTGTCCAGGTAGTCGATGTGGTGTTCCTCGTCGGCCAGGATCGCCTCGAAGACGTTGGCCGACGTGATGTCGTCCTTCTCCCGCATCAGCTGCACGCCCCGGCGCAGCCGGTCGATGGCCTCGACCTCGACCTGCCGGTCCGCCTGGAACATCTCGGTCACCGTCTGCCCGACCCGCACATGGAACAGCCGCTGGTAGTTGGGCAGGCCGTCCAGGAGCAGGATGCGGTCGGTGAGGATCTCGGCGTGCCGCATCTCGTCGAACGACTCCGCCCGGGTGTACCGCGCGAGCTTGGTCCATCCCTTGTGGTCCTGGAGCTTGGCGTGCAGGAAGTACTGGTTGATCGCGGTCAGCTCGGCGGTCAGCTGTTCGTTCAGCAGTTCGATGACCTCGGGGTCGCCTTGCATGGGGTGGACTCCTTCCAGGTGGACCGGCCCGATAGCGCCGCATGATTGCACCGGCGGAGAAGATCGTCCAGTAAGTGCGTACTTAGTAAGTAAGAACTGAGTTGTAGGCAATTGTCCCATTCGGGGGTGGGTGGTCAGGGGCACTGTCCGGGGTCTGTCAGGATGGATACATGGGTCATCCGGTGGAGCGCGAGTCTGGGGCGGCGGCGGGGTCCGAGCTTCCGCCGGGTCAGCGGCTCCAGCGGGGCTGGCCGGTCACGCACTACGGACCCGTGCCGAAGTTCCGGCCCGAGCGCTGGGAGTTCCGGGTCTTCGGCGCCACCGCCGACGGCGGCAAGCACACCTGGACGCACGAGGAGTTCACGGCCCTGCCGTACACCACGGTGGTGGCCGACCTGCACTGCGTGACGAAGTACAGCATGCTCGGCGCGGAGTGGGGCGGCGTCCCGGCGAGCGCCGTCCTGGACCTCGCGCCGCCGGCGCCGGACGTCACCCATGTGATGGTCTGGGCGGAGTACGGCTTCAGCTCGAATCTGCGGCTGTCGGACTTCCGCTCCGAGCGGACCATCTTCGCCACCCACAAGGGCGGCGAGCTGCTCACCGCCGAGCACGGCTTCCCGGTCCGCCTGATCGTGCCCCACCTGTACGCGTGGAAGGGCCCGAAGTGGGTCCGGGGCGTGGAGTACATGACCGCCGACCGCCGCGGCTTCTGGGAGGAGCGCGGCTACCACAACATCGGCGACCCCTGGAAGGAACAGCGCTACTCCTACCAGGAGGAGCCCGGGGACGGCCCCGAGCTCTGAACTCCCGGCGTCGCGGTGCTCAGTGGTGGTACTGGTGCACCACCGCGTGCCCCTTGCCCCGGCCGATCGTCCACTTGTTGACCGGGGTGGTCACCAGGAAGGCGACCGCCAGCGACACGGCGAGCGAGACCCAGAACAGCGCGTCGCCCAGCATGGCGTCCATCGCCGACGGCCAGATCAGGATCACGCCGTTGTCGATCAGCTCCATCACCGCGATGGACAGGGTGTCCGCCGCCAGCGCCACCCGGAAGGCCGTACGGAAGTCGACGCCGGCCCGCAGCACCCCGCGCAGGGTGAGCGAGTAGCCGAAGAAGAAGGCCAGCGCGATCGCGAGCAGCATGGTCGGCAGGTTGCCCCAGCCGAGCGCCGTGCCGAGGATCATGCCCAGCACCTCGCCGACGGCGCAGCCGGTCAGGCAGTGCAGCGTGGCCCGGGCGGCCATGGACCAGGTGGCGGCGGGGGTGTGGTGGTGCCCCTGGTGTCCGTGCTGCCCCTGGTCCGTGTGCTGGTGGGCGTGGTGGTGTCCGTGTTCCGCGTGTGCTTCGTGCCGCATGACTGCCCCCATGTCAGGTGGTGGTTCCCGCACCGAGCGGGAACCGTATACCCCTCGGGGGTATTCCCGGTCAGCTGTCGCGGAGTTTCTTCAGCCGCTCCACGTCCGCCGCGTGCCCCTCCTTGCCGCCGGGCGTCTCGATCACCAGCGGCACGCCCTCGGTCGCGGGGTGGGTCATGAGGGCCCGGAACGGGTCCTCGCCGATGTGGCCGGCGCCGATGTTCGCGTGCCGGTCCTTGTGCGCGCCCACCACGTCCTTGGAGTCGTTGGCGTGGATCAGCTTCAGCCGGCCCGCGCCTACGGTCTCCACCAGCAGGTCCAGCGTCTGGTGCATGCCGCTCGGCCCGGTCAGGTCGTGCCCGGCGGCGAACACATGGCAGGTGTCCAGGCACACGCCCAGCTTCGGGTGGGCGTCCAGCGCCTCGAAGTACGGGCCGAGGTCCCAGGTGCGCGAGCACAGCGAGGCGCCCTGCCCGGCCGTCGACTCCAGCAGCAGGAACGGGTCGTCGTCGTGGGTCAGCTCGTCCAGCAGCGGCAGCAGGTGCTCGCGCACCTGCTTCAGCGCCACCTCCCGGGTCCGGCCGCCGGTCGCGCTCCCGGTGTGCACCACCACACCGAGCGCGCCGATCTCCCGCCCGCGCCGCAGCGAGTGCCGCAGCGACTCCACCGACCGCTCCACGGTCGCCTCGGTGTGCGAGCCGAAGTTGATCAGATACGGGGCGTGCACGTACGCCGGGATCGACTCCTCGGCGCAGGCCGCGCGGAACGCCTCGTCCTGCCGGGGGTTCCCGGCGGGCGTGGCCCAGCCGCGCGGGTTGGCGACGAAGACCTGCACGGTCTCCGCCTTCAGGTCGCGGGCGTAGGACAGCCCGACGGAGTGCAGACCGCCGGCCACCGGGACATGGCTGCCGACGGGGTTGCGGGGGAGGGAGGACTGAACGGGACTCACCCGTTCAGGGTGTCATGTCCGCCCCCGCACCCGGACCGGGCCCGGCGGTGAGACCGGTCACCGGACGTGAGCCGCGGTGTGACCGGCCGTCGGACGGTGATCGACGGCGAGCCCGGTCACCGGATGGTGATCGGCGTGGCGAGTCCGGTCACCGGATGGTGATCTTGATCGTGGAGCCCTTGGGAGCCTCGTCGCCGCCCTCCACCGACTGCTTCTTCACGGTGTCACCGAACAGCCCGAGCAGCCCGCGGTCCTCCTTCACCTCGAAGCCCGCCTCCTCCAGGGCGTCGCGGGCGTCGTCCACGCTGTCGCCGACCACGTCCGGGACCTCCACCATCTCCGGGCCCTCGGACAGCGTCAGCGTCACCGTGTCGCCCTCGGCGGCCTCGCTTCCCTCGTCCGGGGTCTGCGCGGCCACGGTGCCCTTGTCGTAATCGGAGGAGTGGATCCGCTCGGCGGACACCTTCACCTTCAGCCCGGCCTCGGTCAGCTCGTCCCGGGCGCTGTCCAGGTCCTCGCCGGTGACGTCCGGCACGTCGACGGGGCTGCCCTTGCTGACGGTCAGCGCGATCGCCGAGCCCGCGTGCCGCTTCGTACCCGCGTCCGGCGTCGTACGGACCACCGAGCCCGCCGGCACGTCCTCGCTGAACTCGCGGGTCACCATGCCCGGCTCCAGACCGTCCGCCTTCAGCCGCGCCCGCGCCTTCGCCAGGGTCTGCCCCTCCACGTTCGGCACGTTCACCGTCTCCGGGCCCAGCGACACGGTCAGCGTGACCTTGCCGTGGTCCCGTATCCGCGCGCCGGGCGCCGGTTCGGAGCCGATCACCGTGCCCCGCTCGACCGTGTCGCTGTAGGCCCGCTTGACCTGGCCGACGTCCAGCCCGGCCGACTCCAGCCGGTCCCGCGCCTGCGCCTCGGTCTTCGCCAGCAGCGGCGGCACCTTGGTGAACTGGCCGGAGTTGATGTACCAGACCCCGGCGCCCACGCCGAGCACCACCAGCACGGCCACGACCAGCGCCAGCACCGAGCGCGGGGGCCGGGCCGGGCGCCGGCGGGGCGGCACGGGCGGGGTCTGCAGCCGGGCGGTGCGGTCGACACCGTCCGCGCCGGGGTCCTCGGGCAGGTCCCCGCCGACCGGCCGGGGCCGGGGCACGGTCAGCGCGCGCGGGATCACGCTCGTACGGTCCTCGGCGTTGTCGTGCTCCGCGGTCAGCGCCTGCGGCGGCAGCGCGTCCAGCTGCTCCTCGGTCAGCGTCAGCCGGGCCCCGCGCGCCTGGGCGAGCAGCGCCACCGCGTCCTCGGGCCGGTCCTCGCGGGCGCGCGCGGTGGCCGACGCCACCAGCTCGTCCAGCGCCCCCGGCAGCCCCGGCACCAGCGCCGAGGGCGGCGGCACGTCGGCGTGCAGGTGCTGGTAGAGCACCTGGGCGGGGGATTCCCCGGAGTACGGCTTGGCGCCCGTCAGCATCTCGTACAGCACCACCCCGCACGCGTACACGTCGACGCGCGGGTCCGTGGTGCCGTTCTCGATCTGCTCGGGCGCGAGGTAGGAGACGGTGCCGAGCACGGCGCCCGTCGTGCTGGTCACCGTGTCCACCGAGCGCACCAGCCCGAAGTCGGCCACCTTGACCCGGCCGTCGTCGCCGATCAGCACGTTCTCGGGCTTCATGTCCCGGTGCACGAACCCGGCCCGGTGCGCGGCGCCCAGCGCGGCCAGCACCGGCTCCAGGACGTCCAGCGCGGCCCGCGGCTGCACGGCGCCGCGCTCGCGCAGCACGTCCCGCAGGGTGCAGCCGGCGATGTACTCCATCGCCAGGTAGACGTACGACCCGTCGGTGCCCTGGTCGAAGACCTGCACCACGTTGGGGTGGTCGAGTCGGGCGACCGACTTGGCCTCCCGGATGAACCGCTCGACGAAGGCCCCGTCGGCGGCGAGCGCCGGGTGCATCACCTTCAGCGCGAGCACACGGTCCAGACGGGTGTCCATGGCCCGGTAGACCGTGGCCATCCCGCCCGCCGCGATCCGCGCGTCGACGCGGTACCGGCCGTCGAGCACCCGGCCGACGAGGGGGTCCTGAAGGGTCGTATCCACGCAGGCGAGTCTACGAGGACCCGCCCGGCGGGCCCGCCCGTCCGCCGGGTACCGCACCGGTACTGAAGCCGACCTGTGACGCGACACACGGGGAAAGCCGGGCCCACCGGGACTCAGAACGCCGGGCGCTCCGGGTCCAGCCGGGCCAGCCCCTCGGCCGGAGACGACGCCTCGGCGAGGTACCTGCGCGGGATCCGGCCCGCCAGCCGGGCCTGCCGGCCCCCCTCCACCGCGAGCCTCATGGCGGACGCCATCAGCTCCGGGTCCTGCGCCCGGGTCACCGCGGAGGCCAGCATCACCCCCGCGCACCCCAGCTCCATCGCCAGCGCCGCGTCGGACGCCGTACCGGCCCCCGCGTCCAGGATCACCGGCACGCGCGCCTGTTCCACGATCAGCTGGAAGTTGTGCGGGTTGCGGATGCCGAGCCCCGACCCGATCGGCGAGCCCAGCGGCATGACGGCGGCGCACCCCACGTCCTCCAGCCTGCGCGCCAGCACCGGGTCGTCGTTGCAGTACGGCAGCACCGTGAAGCCCTCGTCGACCAGCGTCTCCGCCGCCTCCAGCGTCTCCACCGGGTCCGGCAGCAGCGTCCGCTCGTCGGCGATGACCTCCAGCTTGACCAGGTCCGTGCCCAGCGCCTCCCGGGCCAGCCGGGCGGTCAGCACGGCCTCGCCCGCGGTGTAGCAGCCCGCCGTGTTCGGCAGCACCCGGATGCCCAGCTTCTCCAGCACCGACAGCACCGAGCCGTGCACCGAGGGGTCCACCCGGCGCATCGCCACGGTCGTCAGCTCCGTGCCGGAGGCGACCAGGGCCCGCTGAAGCACATCCAGGCTGGGCGCCCCGCCCGTGCCCATGATCAGCCGGGAGGAGAAGGCGAGGTCTCCGAGGACCAGAGGATCGTCGGCCATGGTTCAGCCTCCCTGTACGGCGGTGAGGACTTCTACGCGGTCGCCCTCGGCGAGCGCGGTCGTCGCCCACTGCGCGCGCGGGACGACGGTCTCGTTGACGGCGGCGGCCACCCCGCGCGGCGCCGCCGTGAGGGTCCGCACCAGCGCGTCCAGCGCGGTGCCCGGGGCGACACGGCGGGGCTCGCCGTTGACGGAGATGGTGACGGGGAGGCTCATACGGGCTGCTCCAGCTGTTCCGTGCGGGCGGCGCCGAAGCGCCGGGGAGTGAACGGACGTGCCTCTTCGGGAAGCTCACCGGTGACCAGGGCGTGCGCCAGCACGTCCCCGGTGACCGGCGTCAGCAGCACCCCGTTGCGGTAGTGCCCGGTCGCCAGCAGCAGCCCGGCCAGGTCGGACGGGCCGAGCAGCGGCGCGTTGTCGGGGGAGCCGGGGCGCAGCCCGGCCCGGGTCTCGGTGAGCGGCAGCTCGGTGATGCCGGGCACCAGCTCGTGGGCGTCGCGCAGCAGCTCGTACACGCCCCCGGCGGTGACCGTGGTGTCCCAGCCCTGCTCCTCGCTGGTGGCGCCGACGACCAGTTCCCCGTTCTCCCGGGGCACCAGGTACAGCGGGCCGCCGCGCACCACCGCCCGTACCGTCCGGCTCAGGAACGGCGTGTACCGGGGCGGCACGGTCAGCCGCAGCACCTGGCCCTTGACCGGCCGCACCGGAGGCAGCACCTCCCGCGGCACGCCCGCGAGGCGCCCGCTCAGGCTGCCCGCGGCGAGCACCACCCGCTCCGCGCGCAGCTCGGTGCCGTCGGCCGTGGTGACACCGACGGCCCGGTCCCCGGCCACGTCCAGGCGCCCGGCCCGGACGCGGTGGAACACCACACCGGACCGCTCGCAGGCCACGACCAGGGCCGCCGCCAGCCGGCGCGGATCGATCTGGTGGTCACCGTCGACCCGCAGCCCGCCGCGCACCCCCGGCGCCAGCATCGGCTCCAGGCGCCGGCACTCCCGCCCGGACAGCCACTGCGACTCCAGGCCGTGGCGCTGCTGGAGGGCGTGCAGTTCGCGCAGGTGGGCGCGGTCGTCGGAGTCCAGCGCGACGGCGAGGGTGCCGCAGCGGCGGTAGCCGAGGTCGTGACCGGTCAGCTCGGTCAGCTCGGCCGCGAACGCCGGATAGCGGCGCGCGGACGTCAGGTTCAGGCCGAGCAGCGTCTCCTCGCCGTAGTGCAGCTCGGTGACCGCGGCCAGCATCCCGGCCGCCACCTGCGCGGCCCCGCCCCCGGGCGCGGGGTCCACGACGGCCGTGGCGAGCCCGCGCTGCGCCGCGCGCCAGGCCGTGACCAGGCCGATGATTCCGCCCCCGATGACGAGGACGTCGGACGTACGTGAGGACATGGGCGGTGAGCCCCTCCCTTCGCCGGCATGACCCGGATCAGGTTCGTACGGTCGGAGGCCGCGAGCCTCCCTCTCAGCCCGGTCGTCCGGGCTCCCGCGAGTGCTTGTACGGTGGCCACCCTAGCCCGCCGCCCGCCTCACCCGTAAGGGAGCCCCGGTCCATGGCCCGTTCGCTCGACGGACTCTTCTTCGCCCCCGTGTCGGACCAGGCCCCGGGGCAGGTGGGCACCCGCACCCGGTTCGCCTACCACGAGCAAGGCGGCGCGGTCTGGGCCGAGTACGCGGGCGGTGACGTGGTACGCGGCCATCTGGTCGGCACCCGCGAGGGGGACCGGCTGGACTTCCGGTACGTGCAGCTGAGGACCGACGGGACGACCGCCTCCGGGCACTGCGTGTCCACGGTCGAGGAGCTGGCGGACGGGCGGCTGCGGCTGGCGGAGACCTGGGAGTGGGAGTCCGCGCCGGGCTCCGGCACCAGCGTTGTGGAGCAGGTCACCGAGCACGCCCGCTGACTGACGTTCCGTCATGTGTCTATGGTGATCGCGTGAGCGAGCAGACACCGCACGAAGGCACGGCACAGCGACGGCGCGTGGTCGTCGTCGGCGCGGGCATGGCCGGGGTGCAGACCGCGGTCGCCCTGCGGGAACAGGGCTTCAAGGGCCCGGTGACCGTCATCGGCGCCGAACCGCACCAGCCGTACGACCGGCCGCCGCTGTCGAAGGCGGTGCTGCTGGGCACCGCCGAGGGCTCCGCCTTCGACGTGGACTTCGAGTCCCTCGGCGTCGAACTGCGGCTCGGCTGCGAGGTGCACGGCCTCAGACCCGGCGCGCGCGAGCTGGACACCGAGCACGGCGTGGTGCCCTACGACGTCCTCGTCCTGGCCACCGGCGCCGAACCGGTCACCCTGCCCGGCGCCGAGGGCGTGCCCGGCACGCACCTGCTGCGCACCCTGGACGACGCCGCGCGGCTGCGCCCCGTCCTCGCCCGGCAGCACGACATCGTGGTGGTGGGCGCCGGCTGGATCGGCGCCGAGTTCGCCACCGCCGCCCGCGAGGCCGGCTGCGCGGTCACCGTAGTGGAGGCCGCCGGCCAGCCGCTGGCCGGCGCCCTGCCCGCCGAGGTCGCCGCCCCGATGGCCGCCTGGTACGCCGACGCGGGCGTCACCCTGCGCACCCACGCGCGCGTGGACCGCGTCGAGCCCGGAGCGGTGCTGCTCGCCGACGGCACCCGGCTGCCCGCGGGCGCCGTCGTCGTCGGCATCGGCGCCCGCCCCGCCACCGCCTGGCTGGCCGGCTCCGGCGTCGAGCTGGGCGCGCACGGCGAGGTCCTCGCCGACGACCGGCTGCGCACCTCGGTACCGGACGTGTACGCCGTCGGCGACTGCGCGTCCTTCCCCTCGGCCCGCTACGGCGAACGGCTCCTCGTCCACCACTGGGACAACGCCCTCCAGGGCCCGCGCACGGTCGCCGCGGACATCCTCGGCGAGACACCGGCGGTCTACGACCCGGTGCCCTACTTCTGGTCGGAGCAGTTCGGCCGGTTCGTGCAGTACGCCGGGCACCACGCGGCGGGCGACCGCATGGTCTGGCGCGGCGACCCGGCGGGCCCGTCCTGGACGGTGTGCTGGCTGTGCGAGGACCGCCTGGTGGCCCTGCTGGCCGTCGGCCGCCCCCGCGACCTGGCCCAGGGCCGCCGCCTGATCGAGGCGGGCCGGACCATGGACGCCGAGGCCCTGGCGGACCCGGCCCGGCCGCTGAAGAACGCCACGGCCGACTGACCACGCCGCCTCGGGGGCACCCGTCTCCGGCGCCCGACCAGCCACAACGCACCCGCGGACGGCCGACGACACATCGCGGCGGAACCCGCGGAGCGCCTACCCTGGGTGCTGTGACCGAGATTGACGCAAAGATCGATGCTCTCGTCCCCGAGTGGCTCACCCTTCCCGACATCGCCGAGATGCTCGGCGTCGAGGTGACGCGCGTGAGGCAGCTGGTCAAGGAGGGCCAGCTCATCGCCGTACGCCGGGGTGAGAACAGGGCGCTGCACGTGCCCGCCGCCTTCATCGACGGGGACAAGGTGGTCAAGGGCCTGTCCGGGACCCTGACGCTGCTGCGGGACGACGGCTTCACGGTCGAAGAGATGATCGAGTGGCTCTTCACCCCCGACCCCAGCCTGCCCGGCACCCCCGCGCAGGCCCTGAGCGAGAATCGCGGCACGGAGGTGAAGCGCCGCGCCCAGGCGCTCGCCGTCTGAGCCGACCCGGTACGAGGCTCGCTGTACGGGCCGAGTCGCGGTACGAGGCTCGCTGTACGGGCCGAGTCGCGGTACGAGAGGGTGTGCGGGCCGGCCGCCCGCACACCCGCCGCCGGGACCCGCGCCCGGACACCACCGCCGGAAACCACCAGGGACACCGACCACGGGGGGACCCACGCATGTCCGACACCGCCCGCGCCGCGCTCGCCGACGCCCGCCTGTACCTCTGCACGGACGCCCGCAAGCGCCAGGGCGACCTGCCCGAGTTCCTGGACGCCGTGCTGGCCGGCGGCGTCGACATCGTGCAGCTGCGCGACAAGGGCATGGAGGCCGCCGAGGAACTGGAGCACCTGGAGGTCTTCGCCGACGCCTGCGCCCGGCACGGCAAGCTGCTCGCGGTCAACGACCGGGCCGACGTCGCCCACGCCGCCCGCGCGGGCGTGCTGCACCTCGGCCAGGGCGACCTGCCGGTGCCCGCCGCCCGCGCGATCCTCGGCGACGAGGTGCTGATCGGCCGCTCCACGCACGCCGAGGAGGAGGCCGCCGCCGCGGCCGTCCAAGAGGGCGTGGACTACTTCTGCACCGGCCCCTGCTGGCCCACCCCCACCAAGCCCGGCCGCCACGCCCCCGGCCTCGGCCTGGTCCGGCACACCGCGGGCCTCGGCACCGACCGCCCCTGGTTCGCCATCGGCGGCATCGACCTGGGCAACCTCGACCAGGTGCTGGACGCGGGGGCCCGCCGGGTGGTCGTGGTGCGCGCCGTCACCGAGGCGGACGACCCCGGCGCGGCGGCGGCGGAGTTCGCCAAGCGGCTGCGGCAGGTCTAGCCACGACGCGGCTGTCCGGCCCCGCCGGGTCCGGAAACTGTCCAAGGGATGGACAGCGGTCCGACAATTCGGGCATATTTCCGAGGTGTGGTTGGGGGACCGTCCGCCCCTGGCTAACCTGCCCGTATGGCCCTCGGAACCCCGTCCACCAGGACTGATCGCGCACGCACCGTGCGCGACATGCTCGCCAGCGGCAAGACGACGTACTCGTTCGAGTTCTCCGCGCCGAAGACCCCCAAGGGCGAGCGGAACTTGTGGAGCGCGCTCCGGCGGGTCGAGGCGGTCGCCCCCGACTTCGTCTCCGTGACCTACGGTGCCGGCGGCTCCACCCGCGCGGGCACGGTCAAGGAGACCCAGCAGATCGTCGCCGACACGACGCTGACCCCGGTCGCCCACCTCACCGCGGTCGACCACTCCATCGCCGAGCTGCGCAACATCATCGGCCAGTACGCCGACGCCGGGATCCGCAACATGCTCGCCGTGCGCGGCGACCCGCCCGGCGACCCCATGGGCGAATGGGTGCCGCACCCCCGGGGCCTGACCTACGCCGCCGAACTCGTCCGGCTCATCAAGGAGTCGGGCGACTTCTGCGTGGGCGTCGCCGCGTTCCCCGAGATGCACCCGCGCTCGGCGGACTGGGACACCGACGTCGCGCACTTCGTGGACAAGTGCCGCGCGGGCGCCGACTACGCCATCACACAGATGTTCTTCCAGCCCGAGTCGTACCTGCGGCTGCGCGACCGCGTGGTGACCGCCGGCTGTGACACCCCGGTGATCCCGGAGATCCTGCCGGTCACGAGCGTGAAGATGCTGGAACGGTTGCCGAAACTCAGCAACGCCCGTTTCCCGGACGCCCTGAAAGAGCGGATCCTGGCGGCGAAGGACGATCCGGCGGCGGTACGCTCCATCGGTATCGAGTTCGCCACGGAGTTCTGCGCCCGGCTGCTGGCCGAGGGAGTGCCCGGACTGCACTTCATCACGCTGAACAACTCCACGGCGACCCTGGAGATCTACGAGAACCTGGGCCTGCACCAACCCCCGCGGGCCTAGACCGGCCGCACCGCGATAGGCCACACTGCGTAGCGGTCACTGGCAGTAGCGGTCATTGGGAGAGGGGCGTACATGGGCTGGGCGGTCCTCTACATCGCGTTCGGCGGCGTCGCGCTGTGGCTGCTGGGCGAGGTGCTGCTGCAATACAAGGCGCGGCTGCGCTGGCGGCTGCTGGCCTTCACCGGATTCCTCGGCGTCGTGATCGGCGTGCTGTTGCCCTCCGTGATCGTCATCGCGCTGGGCGCGATCGCCTTCGCGGTCGGTCAGACCTACGTCACGCTGTCGTTCCGCCGGGGCTTCGCCTCCGGCTGGGCGGTCCGCCGTCCCGGCCCGCAGGCCGGTGGTGGCGGCAGCAAGCGGCGCCGGGGGCGCGCGGGCCGGAAGGACCCGGCCGCGCGGGACACCGCGCCCGCCGTCCCGGAGGCCGCCCCCGCGTTCCCGGGGGCCGCCCAGGAGCCGTACGTCCCCGACCTGGAGGGCTACACCCCCGACCAGGTGACCTACGGCCCCGCCCAGGCGTCCGGCGACTTCGACGACGACCACGACGACGTCTTCACGCCCGCCGCGCCCCGCCCGGCCGAACCGGCCGCCGCCGAGACCACCGCCGTCCACGCCCCCCAGCCCGCCCCCGGGGACACCGGCGGCTACGGCGGCTACGGCACCCCCGGCCACCCGGCCCCCGACCCGCAGGCCCCCGCCTACGGCTACACCGGCTACGGCGCCCAGGACTACGGCTACGACACCGCCGACGGCCGGCAGGGATACGCCAACTACTCGGACCCCTACATCGGCAGCCGGCCCTACGCCGCCTACGACCATGACCCCGCCGGGCAGTACGGGCAGCAGCCGGGCCACCCCCAGGACCCGTACGCCCCCGCCGGGTACCCCGAGACCCCGCCGGGCGGGGTGTGGGTGCCGCAGCAGCGCACCGACGACGGCCACGGCGGCGAACTCCCGCCGGAGCAGCCCTACCCGCGGCAGCCGGGCGGGGCCGGCTACGACGAGCAGTACCGCTTCTGAGCCGCCCGGCCCGCGCTCACTGCGAGCCGCGGAACTCCGGGCCCTCCACGATCAGCCCGGCCACCAGCGCGCCCGACATCCCGGCGTGCGGCAGGCCGCCGCCCGGGTGGGACCAGCCGCCGACCCGGTACAGCCCGGGCAGCCGCGTGCTGTTCGCCGGGTGCAGGAAGCGGCCCCGGCCGGCCGCGAGCGAGGGCGCGGGCACGGTCCCCGCGCGGGCGCCCGTCTCCTCCTCGGCGGCGCCCGGTGCCCGCACCTCGTGCCACAGCAGCCGGTCGCGCAGCGCCGGTATCGCCCGCCCGGCGGCCTGAAGGAGCAGGTCCGTGTACCGGGCGACCGTGCGCTCGTCGTCCCAGGCGGCCCCCGCGGGCACCACGGCGGACAGCACCGCCGACTCGTGCCCGTCGTCGGGCCGGAGCGCGGGGTCGTCGGGGCGCAGCACGGTCACCGTCGGCATGGGCGGCACATCACCGCCCGGCGAGGCCAGGAAGTCCCACTCCCGCTCCGGGTCCGCCGGATGCACGACCGTGCGGTGCGCGGCACCGGGCTCCCGGGCGCCGCGCAGGGCGAGCAGCACGGTGAACCGGGCGGCCGCCGCGGCCCCCGGGTCGGCCCGCACGTCCTCCTCGCCGTCCAGCGGACGTTCCGTCAGCGCCCGCAGCCGGGCCGGGTGGACGTCCGCCACGACGTGGTCCGCCGCCACGACCGGGCCCCCGGCCGGCTCCACCCCCGCCGCCCGGCCGTCCTTCTCCACGATCCGGGTGACCTCGGCGCCGAAGACGAACTCCACCCGCCGCTCCAGGCACCGCTCGTACACCGCGCGCGCCAACTCCCGGATGCCCCCGCGCACATACCAGGTGCCGAAGGCGTGCTCCATGTACGGCAGCACCGCCGCGCTCGCCGGGGCGGTCCGGGGGTCCAGGCCATGGGCGAGCGCGTGGCCGGCCAGCAGGGCCGCCAGGCGCTCGTCCCGCAGCTCCCAGGCGCCGACCTCGGCCAGCGTCGCGGCCCGGCGCGTGCGCAGCAGCCGCTTGTGCGGCACCGCCGGATACGGCTCCTTGTCGGCCAGCACCCGCCAGTTCGGCCACAGCGGCTCTTCCAGCAGCGGCCGGCGGGTACGGTCCCATGCCTCGCGGGCCCGCACCAGGAAGTCACCCCAGCGCTCGCCCGCGCCCGCGCCCAGCGCCTCGTCCAGGGCCGCCACGACCCCCGCGCGCGTGGCGTTGGGCAGCGACACCCGGCTGCCGTCCGCGAAGACGTGCCGCGACGACGGGTCGACCTGGACCAGCTCGACGCGGTCCTCCAGCGGTGCCTTGCCGGTCTTGACGAACAGATCGCGGTACACCGCGGGCAGCGTGAGTAGTCCCGGGCCCGTGTCGAAGCCGAAGCCGTCCCGCTCGAACCGGCGCACCGCGCCGCCGTACGTCTCCGTACGCTCGTACACCACCACCCGGTGGCCCGCGACGGCCAGCCGGGCGGCAGCCGCCATCGCGCCCATCCCGGCGCCGATCACCGCAATCCGTGCCATGTCCGCGACTTTATCGACCGCCACCGACAATCCGGCCGCCGGGCGGCCCCGGCGCAGGTCAGCGGGGCCGTGAGATGAGTCGCCGCGCCTCGCGCCGCCGGGCCCGGCGGCGCAGGAAGCGCCGGATGCGCGAGAAGAGGAACACGAGCGCCAGCAGCCCGCCGGCCAGCAGGACACCCGCGACGACCGCCGCCGCCACGGGATGGAACATCGCGAACGCGACCACGCCTCCGACCCCGAGGTCCTCGGCCACGCTCAGCACGATGTTGCTGAACGGCTCGGGCGAGGTGTTGACCGCCATCCGCGTCCCGGCCTTGACGGCATGGCTGGCCAGCGCCGTGGAACCGCCCAGCAGCCCGGCCGCCACGTCCGGCAGCGAGCCGCTCTGCCCGGCGAGCAGCGCGCCCACCCAGGCGCCGGCGAGCGGACGGACCACCGTGTGCGCGGAGTCCCACAGCGAGTCCACGTACGGGATCTTGTCGGCGACCGTCTCGCACAGGAACAGCACACCCGCGACGATCAGCACCTCCGGGCGCTGAAAAACCCCCGGCAGGTCGTCGCCGACCCCGGTCACGCCGAACAGGCCGAGCAGCAGCACCACCGCGTAGGCGTTGACACCACTGGCCCAGCCGCTGGTGAAGACCAGGGGAAGCACGGACACGGAGGCGATCGTAGCCAGCCCGCGGGCGGGCGGCCTGGGCACGCGCGCGGAGGTCTGAGTACAAGTACTCAGACCGCCGGATGAGTATCCGCGCGGATGGGGCACCGGCCGCCGGGACGGGAGAGTGGAGCCACGGCAGGGGGACCGGCCCGCACCGCCGACACGGGGCGGCGGAACGGCAACCGGTCACCGGCCGCTCCTTCCGCCGACCCGTCGGCGGAAGCGAGACGGGGGGCCTCGGGGGACGACCGCCACGGGGGTCCGCACAGGGGGAACCCGTACGGGGGAGTACGGGAGGAAGTACGGGGGATCACGGGGGAAACGGGCAGGCGCCGGACCGGAACGATCGGTCCGGCGCCTGCTCCCGCTGCCGACACGCGGCAGAGCCCGGTTCCCGCCGACCCGGCCGCCTCGGTTCCGGCCGCCGGAGATCCGGCCGTCCCGGACCCGCCGCCTCAGGTCCGGCCGTCCCGGCCCCGCCGCCTCAGATCCGGCCGCTGACCCGGCCCTGGAGCAGCCGGGACAGGGCCGCGTGGACGTCGTCCAGGGAGCGCTCCGGCTGGAAGGACTTCCAGTCGAGCGCGGCCACCAGCACCATGCCGACCAGCGCCGCCGCCGTCAGCTGCACGTCGATCTCGTCGCTGAACTCGCCGGCCGCCACACCCTCGCGCAGCACGCCCTCCACCACCGCCACGGCCTCCTGCCGCACCACCATCAAGGTGGACTGCCAGGCCCGGTTGGTGCGCCACAGCTCGGCGACGTACAGCTGGGTGAAGGCCGGGTAGCGGTCGATGAAGACCAGGCCCGCGCGGATCATCGCGTCCAGCGCGTCCACCTTGCCGCGCCCGGCGCGTGCCGTGCCCTCGGCCGCCTCCTTCAGGGACGCGGTGAGCAGGCCGACACCGTGCCGCAGCAACTCCTCGAAGAGGACGGACTTGCTCGCGAAGTTGTAGTAGACCGTCCCCTTGGCGACCCCGGCCCGCTCGGCGATCTCGTCCACGGTGGTCGCGGAGAAGCCCTGCTCGGCGATGAGCGTGACGGCAGCCTCGTAGAGCTTCTGCCGGGTGGCCTCGCGGCGCGTGCTTCCGCCGGCCCTGGCGCTGGTGCTTTCCATGGCCCCGATTCTCACAGGTGGCCTCGGTCCCGATGGCCGCGCCCGTCCTCTCGGCCGCGGCGAAAGCCCAGCTCAGAACGGATTGTCAGTGGCATACCTCACGATGGGCACATACGGCACGCGTGCCGTCACCCAGACGACAGGAGGTTCGTCATGGCCCACTCGTCCGCAGCCGCCGCCCGCCGGCGCCGCGCCACCGGCCCTGCCCCCTCACTGACCGGCCCCGCGAGCGACGTGCACCCCGTGCTCCGCCGGGCCACGGCCCCGCCCGCCGCGCTCGACCTGCTCGCCAAGGCCCGCGCCGGACTGGAGGAGGCCACGCTCCTGCAGACCCCGAACGAGCGCTACGCCACGGCCCACCTCGCCGCCCTGCGCACCGCCGCCGCCGTGCTCGCCGCCCGCGGCCGGCCCGAGACCTCCGCGCGCCGCCGGGCCCGCATCCGCAGCGCCTGGGAGGTGCTGCCGGAGATCGCCCCGGAGCTGACCGAGTGGAGCGCGCTGTTCGCCTCCGGCGCCGCCCGCCGCGCCCGCGCCGAGGCGGGCATCCGGGGCGCGGCCGGCCGCCGGGACGCCGACGACCTGATACGCGACGTGGCGATGTTCCTGCGCATCGTGGAGCGGATGCTCGCCCTCCAGCCGGTCCTGCCCCAGCCCCGCCGGGACACCGACGCGCCCCAGGCGCCGGACGGCCCGGCACCCGGCGCCCCGCACCCGCACGGCCCGCTCCCGGACGCGGGCTGACCACACCCGCTCCTACGGCACCGGCCCGCTCCTACGGGACCGGCCCGCTCCTACGGCACCGGCCCTCTCCTACGGCACCGGCCCGCCCCTACGGGACCGGCCCCGCCCGTCGGCGACCGCGGCCGGGAGACACCGCAGCCCGCCCGCCGGGCGACCCGTAGCCGCCCGTCCGCCACGAGACACCGGCCCGCCCGTCGGCTGCGGGACACCGGTCCGCCCGTCGGCTGGGGGACACCGGTCCGCCCGTCGGCCGCGACGCGCACCGAGGCGGGCCCGGGGCGACGCACGGGGCGGACGCCGACGCGGGTGACCTGCTGCGGCGCCGGAGGCAATAGGGTGGAGGCGCCTGAAGTCCTTCAGCCCGCCGAGGAGTCAACTGCCGTGTCGGACCCGTCGCGCCCCCGCGCCTCCCTGCGTACCGCCGTGGTCTGGGACGTCCTGCAAGACGCTCTCGACCGCCGGGTCAAGGCCACGGGCCGGGACTCGCTGGACGTCCTCGACACCGGGGGCGGCAGCGGGAACTTCGCCGTGCCCGTCGCCCGCCTCGGCCACCGCGTCACCGTGGTCGACCCCAGCCCCAACGCCCTGTTCGCCCTGGAGCGCCGCGCCGCCGAGGCCGGCGTCGCCGACCGGGTGCGGGGCGTGCAGGGCGACGCGCACGGCCTGTTCGACGTGGTCGAGCCCGGCGGCTACGACGCCGTCCTGTGCCACGGCGTCCTGGAGTACGTGGACGACCCGGCCGAGGGCGTGCGCAACGCGGTCGCCGCGCTGCGCCCCGACGGCGTCCTCAGCCTGCTCGCCGCCGGCCTCGGCGGCGCCGTGCTCGCCCGCGCTCTCGCCGGCCACTTCACCGAGGCCCACCAGGCGCTCCAGGACCCCGACGGCCGCTGGGGCAGCGGCGACCCGGTGCCTCACCGGTTCACCGCCGAGCAGCTCACCGCGCTGGTCGAGGGCGCCGGCCTGCGGGTCGGCGCGGTGCACGGCGTGCGGGTCTTCGCCGACCTGGTGCCCGGCGTCCTGGTGGACACCGAGCCCGGTGCCGTGGACGCGCTGCTGAGGCTGGAGGCCGCGGCGGCCGAACTGCCCGCCTTCCACTCCGTCGCCACCCAGCTCCACGTGCTCGGTGAGACCACCGGTGCCGCCGGGAGCTGAGCGCCACGGGGGCGCGGTGTGCCCAGAGTGCACTATCGGGAACAGGCGCTGATCAGCGTCTCGGCCGCGGATGGAGTACGCCACAGGCCCCCCGAACGAGCGGTTTGCGCCGTATGATCGAGGTACACCGCTCGGCATGACGAGACGGCCGCCGGGGAATGGAAGCCTCAGCGAGCCGGACGGCCATGACGGAATCCGGTTGGCCAATTGGCGTAGAGGGGCGGGTTTCACGGGGGCGATTCCCTGCCTATCCTGAAGGGACCCCCCGGGTCGCCCCGGCGACTGCACGATGAGGAGGACTCCGTGCCGCTCTCGGAGCACGAGCAGCGCATGCTCGAGCAGATGGAGCGAGCGCTGTACGCCGAAGATCCCAAGTTCGCGTCGGCGCTTGAGGGAAACGGGCTGCGGACGTACACCCGCCGACGGGTCTACCAGGCGGTCGCGGGCTTCCTCATCGGTATCGCGCTCCTCATGACCGGAATGGTCATGCAGCTCATCTGGGTCAGCGTGGTGGGTTTCCTCGTCATGCTGGGCTGTGCCGTGCTGGCCGTCACCGGCTGGCGCAAGGCCCCCAAACCGGGCGAGCAGCCACCAGGCGTGGCCCGTCGGCAGGCGCGGCCCAAACGCTCCATGATGGACCGGATCGAGGAGCGCTGGCAGCGCCGCCGGGACGAACAGGGCCGCTGACCCCGGGACACACGTGAGGGGCGGCCACCGCAAGGTGGCCGCCCCTCAGCCGTGCCTGTGGTGAGCCGTGCCCGCAGCCGCTCAGCCGTTCTGGCGGGACGGGCGGCGCAGGGCCGGCCGGGCCGCCGCGACCCGGGCCCGCAGCGCCGACCAGCGGGCCGACACCGCCCACCACGCCCGGACCGACGAGCGGGGCAGGAACAGCGCCCGCAGCCGGGTCCCGGCGCTCCCCACGGCCCGCAGGCCCTCGATCGCCTCGCGCACGTCCCGCGCCGTTCCCGCCGCCGGGTGCGGCCGGGGCGCGTACAGCACCTGCTCCACCGCGTCCGCCACCCGGTGCACCGCGGCCCCGGCCGCCGCGTCCAGCCGCCCCAGCAGCACGATCCGGTCGGCGGCCTTGCGCGGGGTCAGCGACTCGTCCGGGGGGACGCCGTAATCCCAGGCGCTGTCCGTCAGCTCCTGCCAGGCGGCCAGGGTGTGCGCCGCCACGCCCCGCGGGGTCCGGTCGTGCCCGCCCAGCCGCAGCGCGCGTGTCCGCCGCCGCCACAGCAGGGGCGCCAGCGGCACCGCCAGGACCAGCAGCGCGCCCGTCACGATCAGCGGCCACACCCACCAGTCCGTGTCATCGGGGCCGTGGTGCGGGACCGCCGCCGCGGACGGGCTGTCGCAGGACTGCGGCCGGCCCGGCCCCTCGGCGCAGCTCTCGCTCGGCGAGGCCGCCGCCGAGGGTGCCGAGGACGCGCGCCGGGACGGCTGCGTCTCGTCCGGCAGCGAGCTGCCGGGGGTGTCCGACAGGGTGTACGACGGCGTGGTGCCCCGGGTCGGGGTGGGCTCGAAACGGGTCCAGCCCACGCCCTCGAAGTACAGCTCGGGCCAGGCGTGCGCGTCCCGCTGGCTCACCGCCACCGTGCCGTCGGCCTGCGGGGTGCCCGGCGCGAAGCCCACCGCGACGCGGGCCGGGATGCCGAGCGTGCGGGCCATCGCCGCCATCGCGAAGGAGAAGTGGACGCAGAAGCCCTGCTTGTCCTCCAGGAAGTTCGCGATGGCGCGCGGACCCCGGCCGGCCTCCACCCGGGTGTCGTACTGGAAGCCCCCGGTGACGGCGAAGTAGTCCTGGAGCTTGACGGCCTCCTCGTAGTGGTTGCTCGCGCCCTCGGTTATCTCCTTGGCGGTGCGGCCCACCACCTTCGGCAGCGAGGCCGGCACCTTCGTGTACTGCTCCCACAGGGCGGCCGGCGGTGGCGGCGCCGCGGCCAGCTGCTCCGCGCTCGGCTCCACGTCCAGGCTCGTGACCTCGTAGCGCTCGCCCCGCGTGGTCTGGTCGCGGTCGCCGGCCAGGGTCATCCCGACCGGCTCGTACCGCCACCGGCCGCTGACCCGCACCCGGCTCGGCGGATAGGGCATCGGCAGCGAGTCCTGGGCGTAGGTGTCCGCCGCGGTGATCGTCGTCCGTATCATGTCGCGCCGGACGTCCTCGCCCAGACCGGCCGGCGCGGGCAGCGGGTCCGGCACGTCGGTGTAACCGCGCCGGGACGCCTTCCAGGTGGTGCCGTCGAAGTCGTCCAGGGAGACGATCCGCAGATACAGGTCGGACAGGTCGTTGGTGCTGGTCTTCAGGGACAGCACCAGGCGGTCGTCGTTCGTGTTCAGGTAGTCGTGCAGCGACACCAGCGGGTCGACCGCCGAGACCGCGCCCACGCCGCCCGCCCCCACGCCCTCACGGGCCCGCTCCAGCAGGCCGCCGGGCAGCGAGGGCAGCGCCAGCGGCAGGATCAGGGCCACGCCGAGCGCGGCCGCGCCGATCCGGTGGCCGGTGCGCACCGGCGCCGGGGGCCCGGCCACCGGAGCGCCCGGAACCCGGGGCGCGCCGCCGAAGACCCGGCCCCACTGGGCGACCCGGTCCCGGCCCTCGGCGAGCAGCAGCATCAGATAGCCGGCCGCCGCCACCAGGAACCACAGCCAGTCGGAGCCCCCGTCGGACAGCCCCGCGGCCACCGAGTACAGCGCGAGCAGCGGCAGCCCGGCCGGGGCCGCGCTGCGGAAGGTCACCGCGAGCGTGTCCACCAGCAGCCCGACCAGCAGCACACCGCCGATCAGCATCAGCCTGATGCCGTCGGTGACCGGCGCCGGTATCGCGTACCGGCTGATGTCGTCCGCGCCCTGACCGAGCAGCTCGGCGAGGTACCGGACGGCGTCCGGGCCCGGGATCAGCCCGGCGATCGCCTGCTGCCGGGCGCACACCAGGGTCAGCAGCACCAGGGTGACCAGGAGCTGGGCCGCCAGCGTCAGCGACCGGCCCAGCGGGACCCGCCGGGCCGCCGCGCCCACCCCGGTCTGCACGGCCACCAGCGGGACCAGTTGCAGCAGCCAGGTCGGCTCGGCGACCAGCGGCAGCAGCGCGCAGGAGGCCATCAGCGTGGCCGCCGCCGCGCACAGCGCCAGTCGTGCCCGTCCGCTCATCCCCGGACCTTTCCGCTCAGCGACGCCAGGCCCGAGCGCTCCCGGTCGGCCCGCCGCCACAACTCCTCCACCGAGGCGCCGCGCGGCACGCTCAGCGCCGTCCAGCCCGCCTCGCGCAGCAGCCGCAGCCGCTCCTCGTGCCGGTCGCCGGCCCGGGGCACGTCGGTCGCCTCCCGCGTCCACACGTCGGGGTCCAGCACGAAGGCGACGGCGCCGCCGCTGCGCCGGCTCATCTTCGCGACCGTGGTGGCCTGCTCCTCGTCCAGGTCGCCGAGGAAGGCGATCAGCAGCCCCTCGTTCCCGGCGCGCAACACGTCGTAGGCGCGGGACAGGCCGGGGCCGTCGGAGTAGTCGATCACCGCGAGGGTGTCCAGCAGCAGCCCGGCCGTCTCCGCCGTCTCCTGGCCGGTGCCCCCGAAGCCGCCACCCTCGCCGGGCACCGTGCTGCCGCCGTCGGTCAGCAGCCGTACCGAGAAGCCGCGCTCCAGCATGTGCGACAGCACCGAGGCGGCGGCGGAGACGGCCCACTCGAAGGCCGAGTCCGGGCCCGCGCCCTCGTAGGCACCGCCGCGGGTGTCCAGCAGCACGGTGCACCGGGAGCGCCGGGGCTGCTCCTCGCGGCGCACCATCAGCTCGCCGTGGCGCGCGGTGGAGCGCCAGTGCACCCGGCGCAGGTCGTCGCCGTAGCGGTAGCCGCGCGGGATGACGTCGTCCTCGCCCGCGAGGGCCGGCGAGCGCTGCCGGCCCTCGCCGTGGCCCTTGGCCTCGCCGGTGAAGCGGACCGGGGGCAGCGGGGTCACGCGCGGGATGACCGTCAGCATGTCCTGCGTCGCGAAGGAGCGGGTCAGCTCGCACATCCCGAAGGGGTCCGTCAGCCGCAGCTGGAGCGGGCCCAGCGGATAGCGGCCGCGCAGATCGGAGCGGACCCGGTAGGACACCTCGCGGTGGTCGCCCGGCTCCATCCGGTCCAGCACGAACCGGGGGCGCGGCCCGAGGACGTAGGGCACCCGGTCCTGGAGCATCAGCAGGCCGGTGGGCAGCCGGGAGACGTTGTCCATGCGCAGGTGCACCCTGGCCTCGCCGCCGGCCGGCACCCGCTCGGGGGCGAGCAGGCGGCTCGCGGCCACCCGGTAGCGGGTGCGGTACAGCACGGTGGCGCAGATCAGGGGCAGCACGGCGAGCAGCAGACCGACCCGCAGCAGATCGCTGTGCCCCAGCACGAACGCGCAGACCGCGGCGGCGATCCCGGCCGCGAGGAAGGAACGGCCGCGGGTGGTCAGACCCGACAGGGCCGTGCGGACCCCGCCCGCCTGCCCGTGCCCGGGTTCGGCCGGTCCGGTCCCCCCGGGGCCCATCACAGACTCCGCGGAGGCTGCTGCGGATAGGCCGGGACGGTCCGTCCGAGATCACCGGGTCCGCCCGGCCGGCCGGGGGTCGCGGGCACCGGGGTGTGCTGGAGGATCTCCAGCACCACCTGTTCGGCCGTGCGGCGGTTGAGCTGGGCCTGCGCGGTGGGCAGCAGGCGGTGGGCGAGGACGGCGACGGCGAGTGACTGCACGTCGTCCGGCAGCGCGTACTCCCGGCCGGCCAGGGCCGCGGTGGCCTTCGCCGCGCGCAGCAGGTGCAGCGTCGCGCGCGGCGAGGCGCCGAGTCTGAGGTCGGGGTGGGTGCGGGTGGCGGCGACCAGTTCGACCGCGTACCGCCGGACCGGCTCGGCGACGTGCACGTCGCGCACCGCCTCGACCAGCTTCACGATCTCGTGCGCGTGCGCCACCGGCTGGAGGTCCTCCAGGGGGCTGACCCCGCCGTGCACGTCGAGCATCCGCAGCTCGGACTCCACGCTCGGATAGCCGACGGAGACGCGGGCCATGAAGCGGTCGCGCTGGGCCTCGGGCAGCGGATAGGTGCCCTCCATCTCCACCGGGTTCTGGGTGGCCACCACCATGAAGGGGCTGGGCAGTTCGTACGTCTGCCCGTCGATGGTGACCTGCCGCTCCTCCATGGACTCCAGCAGCGCGGACTGGGTCTTCGGCGAGGCGCGGTTGATCTCGTCGCCGATCACGATCTGGGCGAAGATGGCGCCCGGCTTGAACTCGAAGTCCCGGCGCTGCTGGTCCCAGATCGACACACCCGTGATGTCCGAGGGCAGCAGGTCGGGCGTGAACTGGATGCGCCGCACCGAGCAGTCGATGGACCGCGCCAGCGCCTTGGCGAGCATCGTCTTGCCCACTCCGGGGACGTCCTCGATCAGCAGATGGCCCTCGGCGAGCAGCACGGTCAGCGCGAGCCGTACGACCTCGGGCTTGCCCTCGATCACGCCCTCCACCGAACCGCGCACCCGTTCTACCGCGGCGGTCACATCAGTGAGGCTCGCTCGATCGTCATAGGTCGTCACCCGGCCCTCCTCGGCCCGTTCTTTGCCGGGCCGACGCTGTCACTGCGCGACCGGCCCACCCCGGAACACGGACACCACGCGGAAAAGGTTCCACGCGGTGCCACCCCCGCATTCTCGCTGCCGTTACCGATTCGTGTCACCGCCTGTGGACAACTGCCCCCGGCGATGCCGCTCATACGACTTGTCCGACCGCGTTGTCGGTGCTGTCGGGGTTCTCTGGGTCCTCTGCGTTCTCGGCGTTCTCTGCGTTCTCTGCGTTCTCGGAACGGAGAGCGGGACGCGTCCCGGGGCGGCCGGCCGGTACGTTCCGGGTCAGGCCGGGTCGACCTCGCGCAGCAGACCGGTGCGCACGTCGAAGACGAAGCCGCGGACGTCGTCGGTGTGCTGGAGGAAGGGCGAGGTGCGCACCCGCTGCATGGACTGGCGCACGTCCTGGTCCACGTCCCGGAAGGACTCCACCGCCCAGGCCGGCCGCTGCCCGACCTCCATCTCCAGCTCGGAACGGAAGTCCTCGGTCAGGGACTCCAGGCCGCAGTTGGTGTGGTGGATCAGCACGACGCTGCGGGTGCCGAGCTTGCGCTGGCTGATGGTCAGCGACCGGATCACGTCGTCGGTGACCACACCGCCCGCGTTGCGGATGGTGTGACAGTCGCCGAGTTCCAGACCGAGGGCCTCGTGCAGGTCGAGCCGCGCGTCCATGCAGGCGACCACGGCGACACGCAGAACGGGACGGGCGTCCATGCCCGGGTCCTTGAAGGCCTCGGCGTAGCGCCGGTTGGCCGCCAGGAGACGCTCGGTCACGTTGCCGCCGGGCTTTATGGCGCCTTCGGACCCAGGGTGTGCCGCTGCGGAAGTCGTCATGCCCCCGACGTTACTGGTCACGTGGCGGTCCGGCCCGCTGTGAGAGGGGACAAAGATCGCCCCCGCGGCTTGTTGTGAGCGAATCCACACAGCGGGGGGAGATGCCCGAACGGGTGGACCGGTGCCGGTCCGGGCCCTCGCGCCGCCGCCCGCGCGACGCGCAGGCCGGTTGATTGACCCGGGCACGGCGTGGACTAAAGTGACGCGAAAGCGGGAGACGAGTCTCTCCCCGCTGGTGAAACCCCCGGAGACCCCGGCGCCGCCCGGACCCGTCTCCCCGCGCGCGCGGCGCGTACGTACGGCTCGGGGGACCGACGGTGCGTACGGCCCGCCGGAACTGAGAGGCCCCCTTGAGCCAGAGTCGACACGTCCCGGTGATGCTCCAGCGGTGCCTGGACCTGCTGGCGCCCGCCCTGGAGCGCCCCGGAGCCGTGGTCGTCGACTGCACCCTCGGCCTCGGCGGGCACAGCGAGGCGCTGCTGACCCGGTTCCCCGGCGCGCGGCTGATCGGCCTGGACCGGGACAAGGAGGCGCTGCGGCTGTCCGGCGAACGGCTGGCGCCCTTCGGCGAGCGCGCCACCCTGGTGCACGCCGTGTACGACGAGCTGCCCGACGTCCTCGGCCGGCTCGGCATCGCGCGCGCGCAGGGGGTGCTGTTCGACCTCGGGGTCTCCTCCATGCAGCTCGACGAGGCCGGCCGCGGCTTCGCCTACGCGCAGGACGCGCCCCTGGACATGCGCATGGACCAGACGACCGGCATCAGCGCCGCCGAGGTCCTCAACACCTACCCGCCCGGCGAACTCGTGCGCATCCTGCGCGCGTACGGCGAGGAGAAGCAGGCCAAGCGGATCGTCGCCGCGATCGTGCGGGAGCGGGAGAAGGAGCCGTTCAGCACCAGCGCGCGGCTCGTGGAACTCATCCGGGACGCCCTGCCGCAGGCCGCCAAGCGCACCGGCGGCAACCCCGCCAAGCGCACCTTCCAGGCGCTGCGCATCGAGGTCAACGGCGAGCTGTCCGTGCTGGAGCGGGCGATCCCGGCGGCAGTGAAGGCCCTGGACGTCGGCGGGCGCATCGCCGTGCTGTCGTACCAGTCACTCGAAGACCGGCTGGTCAAGCAGGTGTTCGCGGCCGGGGCGGCCTCCACCGCGCCGCCCGGGCTGCCGGTCGTGCCCGAGCGGTACCAGCCGCGGCTCAAGCTGCTCACCCGTGGTGCCGAACTTCCCACCGAGGAGGAGATCGCGGAGAACCGCCGGGCGGCACCGGCCAGGCTGCGGGGTGCCGAGCGCATCAGGGAGGACGTGGAGTGAGCGAGACGGGTCGGAGGGTCTCCTTCGCGCACCGGGGGAGCGGCATCCCCGTACCGGGGGAGCGGTGAGCAGGAAACCCGAGCTGAGGGGGAGGGCCGCGCGGCTGGCCCGGCTCTTCCCGGCCGGCCGCGCGCGGGCGGCCCGCACCCCGTTCGTGCTCCTCGTCGTCCTGCTGCTCGGCGGCGGTCTCATCGGGCTGCTGGTGCTGAACTCCGCCCTCAGCGAAGGCTCGTTCAAACTCGACGACCTGCGGAAGCGGACGAAGACGCTCACCGACGAGAAGCAGGCCCTCCAGCGGGACATCGACGCCTACTCGGCCCCCGACGCGCTCCAGCGGCGCGCCCGCGAACTCGGCATGGTCCCCGGCGGCGACCCCGCCTTCCTCGCCCCCGACGGCACCGTCAAGGGCGTCCCCAGCGCCGCCCCCGGACCGGCGGCCCTCTCCGCCCCGGCAGCCGCCCCGGGCACCACGACCGTCCCGGGCCAAGCCGCCGCCCCGGGCACCACGACCGTCCCGGGCCAGGCCGCCGCCCCCGGCACCACGGCCCTCTCCGGCCCGGCCACCGCCCCCGGCGCACCGCTCCCGCCCGGCCCCCCGGCCCCCACGACGGCCCCCGCCACCCCGCCGGCCGCCCCCGCGGCCCCGGCCGCCGTCCCCCCGTCCGTGTCCATCCCGACCTCCGGCAGGTGACGGAAGTGTCCGACAGGCAAGCGCCGCGTCGTCGTGTGCCCGGGCCCGCCAAGCCGCCGCGGCCCAGGGAGGCCGTCCGGCGGCAGCCCGGGCCCGGGGCGCGACCGGCGCGCCGGCCCGGCGGGGCCCGGCCCATGCCGCCCGCCCCGCTCCGGCTCGGCAGCCCCCGGCCCCGGCTGCGCCTGGTCGGCCTCGCCCTGACGCTGGTGCTGCTCGTCTTCGTCGTACGGCTGCTCCAGGTGCAGGCCGTCGACGCCAGCGCCTACGCGGCGCGGGCCGAGCAGAACCGGTACGTGGTGCACACCCTCGCCGCCGAGCGCGGCGAGATCACCGACCGCAACGGCGTCGCCCTCGCCGTCAGCGAGGACGCGTACGACATCACGGCCGACCCGACCATGTTCGGCGTCAAACAGCTGAAGATCACCGACGGGCCGGAGCGGGCCGCCGCGCTGCTCGCCCCGATCCTCGGCCAGGACCAGGCCGCCCTCGTCAAGAAGCTGCGGCCCGCGAACAAGAACTCCCGCTACACCCGCCTGGCCGCCCGGCAGACCCCGCAGGTCTGGAAGCAGATCAAGGACCTGAAGACCGCGCTCGCCAACAAGTCCGGCACCGACCGCACCACCGTCAACGTGCTGGCCGGCGTCTTCGCGGACCCCAGCAGCCAGCGCGTGTACCCCAACGGCGACCTGGCCGCCGGGATACTGGGCTGGGTCAACGCCGACGGCAAGGGCGGCGGCGGCATCGAGCAGCAGCTCGACAAGCAGCTCACCGGCAAGGACGGCAAGGTCCGCTACGCCCAGGCCGGCGGCCGCGAGGTGCCCACGGCCGGGTCGACGCAGACGCCCGCCGTGCCCGGCGCCGACGTGGAGCTGACCATCGACCGGGACATCCAGTGGGCCGCGCAGAACGCCATCACCGAGCAGGTGGCGAAGTCCAAGGCGGACCGCGGCTACGTCATCGTCCAGGACACCCGCACCGGCCAGATCCTGGCCATGGCCAACTCGCCCGGCTTCGACCCCAACGACCTGTCGAAGGCCGACGGCGACGCCATGGGCAACGCGGCCCTCCAGGACGCCTACGAGCCCGGCTCCACCGCCAAGGTGATGTCGATGGCGGCCGTGCTGGAGCGGAACGCGGCCACCCCGCTCACCCATGTCGTCGTACCCAACCGGCTGCACCGCGGCGACCGGCTGTTCCAGGACGACATCGACCACCGCACCTGGTACCTCACGCTCAACGGCGTGCTCGCCAAGTCCAGCAACATCGGCACCATCCTGGCCACCGGCGAACTCGCCCGGAGCCAGCCCGAGGCCAACAAGGTCCTCTACTCCTACCTGCGCAAGTTCGGCATCGGCGGCTACACCGGACTCGGCTTCCCCGGCGAGACCCCCGGCATCCTCGCGCCGCCGCAGAAGTGGTCCACCTCGCAGCAGTACACGATCCCTTTCGGCCAGGGCTTCTCCATCAACGCCATGCAGGCCGCCTCCGTGTACTCGACGATCGCCAACGGCGGCGTCCGCGTCGAGCCCACCCTGGTGCGCGGCACCAAGGGCGCCGACGGACGGTTCACCCCGGCGCCGCAGCCCGAGAAGACACGGGTGGTCAGCGCCAAGACCGCCAAGAGCCTCGCCCAGATGCTGGAGTCCGTGGTCGACGACGAGCAGGGCACCGGCATCAAGGCCCGCATCCCCGGGTACCGGGTGGCGGGCAAGACCGGCACGGCCAACCGAGTGGATCCGGCCACCGGCCGCTACCGCGGCTACACCTCGTCGTTCGCCGGTTTCGCCCCCGCCGACAACCCGCGGATCACCGTCTACTGCGCCATCCAGAACGCCACCTCCGGCAGCTATTTCGGCGGCCAGATCTGCGGTCCCATCTACAAGCAGGTGATGGAGTTCGCCCTGAAGACCCTCCAGGTCCCCCCCACCGGCGCGAAGCCCGCCAGCCTGCCCGTCGAGTACAAGCCCTGATCAGCACCCCCACTGGTCAGCACGGAAACACCAGGAACGAACCCGTGACAACGATCACCCCCGATCCCGGGAACCAAGGGCCCCACAGCCCCTCACTTAGCTCCGGAGCCGGTACGCCCGGTACGCTCACCGCCGTGCCACACGCTGATCAGTCCCAAACCACCCAGAAAGGCGCTCCCGTGACATATCCGGGGCCGCCGCGACCGGTCCAGGTCTCCGCCACACCCCTCGCGGAACTGGCCGATCAGCTGGGTACCGCCGCTCCGGACACCGCCGCCGAGGTCACGGGCATCACCCACGACTCGCGCGCCGTCCGCCCCGGCGACCTGTACGCCGCCCTGCCGGGCGCCCGGCTGCACGGCGCCGACTTCGTCACCCAGGCCGCCGGCCTCGGCGCGGCCGCCGTGCTCACCGACGCCGACGGCGCCGAGCGCGCCGCCGCCACCGGCCTGCCCGTCCTGGTCGTGGACGACCCGCGCGGCCGGATGGGCGAGCTGGCGGCCCGGATCTACGGCCACCCCGGCCGCGATCTGCTCCAGATCGGCATCACCGGCACCTCCGGCAAGACCACCACCGCCTACCTGGTGGAGGGCGGCCTGCGGACCGCCCGCGCCACCGGGCTGGTCGGCACCGTCGAGACGCGCATCGGCGACGAGCGGATCAAGTCCGAGCGCACCACCCCCGAGGCCACCGACCTCCAGGCCCTGTTCGCCGTCATGCGCGAACGCGGCGTCGAGGCGGTCGCCATGGAGGTCTCCAGCCACGCCCTGGTCCTCGGCCGGGTCGACGGCTGCGTCTTCGACATCGCCGTCTTCACCAACCTCAGCCCGGAACACATGGAGTTCCACTCCGACATGGAGGACTACTTCCGGGCCAAGGCGCGGCTGTTCACCCCCGAGCGCAGCAGGCTCGGCGTGGTCAACGCCGACGACGAGTACGGCCGCCGGCTCGCGAAGGAGGCGACCGTCCCGGTCGTCACCTACTCCGCCGAGGGCCACCCCGACGCCGACTGGCGCGCCCAGGACGTGCAGATCGGCCCGATGGACTCGACGTTCACCGTGCTCGGCCCGGACGGCGAGCGGGTGCACGCCAGGTCGCCGATCGCCGGTCCCTTCAACGTGGCGAACACCCTCGCCGCCATCGTCGCCCTCGCCGCCGCCGGCCTCGACCCGCAGGCCGCCGCCGACGGCATCGCCGCCGTACCGGGCGTGCCGGGCCGGCTGGAGCGCGTCGACGCCGGGCAGCCCTACCTCGCGGTCGTCGACTACGCCCACAAGACGGACGCGGTCGAGTCGGTGCTCAGGGCGCTGCGCAAGGTCACCAAGGGCCGGCTGCACGTCGTCCTCGGCTGCGGCGGCGACCGTGACCGGACCAAGCGCGCCCCGATGGGCGCCGCCGCCGCCCGGCTCGCCGACACGGCCGTACTGACCTCCGACAACCCCCGTTCCGAGGACCCCCTCGCGATCCTCGCGACCATGCTCCAGGGCGCCGCCTCGGTGCCCGCGCACGAGCGCGGCGAGGTGCTCCTCTTCGAGGACCGGGCCGCCGCCGTCGCCGCCGCCGTGGGCCGCGCCCAGGCCGGCGACACGGTGCTGGTCGCGGGCAAGGGTCACGAGCAGGGCCAGGACATCGCCGGCGTGATCCGTCCCTTCGACGACCGCCAGGTGCTTCGCGAAGCTATCCAGAAGACCCAGGGATGAACTTGTGATCGCCCTCTCCCTCGCCGAGATCGCAGCAGTCGTCGGCGGGCAGACGCACGACATACCGGATCCGTCCGTGCAGGTCACGGGACCGGTCGTCCGGGACTCCCGGGAGGTGGTGCCCGGCAGCCTGTTCGCCGCCTTCGTCGGCGAGCGCGTGGACGGCCACGACTACGCCCGGCAGGTCGTCGAGGCCGGCGCGGTCGCCGTGCTGGCCGCCCGGCCGGTCGGCGTCCCCGCCATCGTGGTGGACGACGTCCAGGCCGCCCTCGGCGCCCTCGCCCGGCACGTCGTGGGCCGGCTCGGCACGACCCTCGTGGCGCTGACCGGCTCGGCCGGCAAGACCAGCACCAAGGACCTGATCGCCCAGGTGCTCGGGCGCAAGGCGCCGACCGTGTTCACGCCCGGCTCGCTCAACAACGAGATCGGGCTGCCGCTGACCGCCCTGTCCGCCACCGAGGAGACGCGGTTCCTCGTACTGGAGATGGGCGCCCGTGGCATCGGGCACATCCGCTACCTCACCGGCCTCACCCCGCCGAGGATCGGCCTGGTGCTCAACGTCGGCTCCGCGCACATCGGCGAGTTCGGCGGGCGCGAGCAGATCGCCCAGGCCAAGGGCGAACTGGTGGAGGCGCTGCCCCCGGCGAGCGAGGGCGGCGCGGCGATCCTCAACGCCGACGACCCGCTGGTGAAGGCCATGGCCTCCCGTACCAAGGCGAAGGTGGTCCTTTTCGGAGAGTCGGCCGAAGCGGACGTACGCGCCGAGAACGTACGACTCACGGACAGCGGACAGCCCTCCTTCAGGCTTCACACACCCTCCGGTGCAAGCGATGTGACGATGCGCCTGTACGGTGAGCACCACGTGTCGAACGCGCTCGCCGCGGCCGCCGTCGCCCATGAGCTGGGCATGTCCGCGGAAGAGATCGCCCTCGCGCTCTCCGAGGCGGGCTCCCTCTCCCGGTGGCGCATGGAGGTCACCGAGCGCCCGGACGGCGTGACCATCGTCAACGACGCCTACAACGCCAACCCCGAGTCCATGCGGGCCGCCCTCAGGGCGCTCGCGGCCATGGGCAAGGGGCGTCGCACGTGGGCGGTGCTCGGCAAGATGGCCGAGCTGGGGGACGAGGCGCTCGCCGAGCACGACGCCGTCGGACGGCTCGCCGTCCGGCTCAACGTCAGCAAGCTCGTCGCCGTCGGGGGGATTGAGGCCTCCTGGCTGCAATTGGGCGCATATAACGAGGGTTCGTGGGGTGAGGAGTCGGTGCACGTGTCCGACGCACAGGCGGCGGTCGACCTGTTGCGCAGCGAGTTGCGCCCGGGGGACGTCGTGCTCGTGAAGGCGTCCCGGTCGGTGGGGCTGGAGAGCGTCGCCCAGGCGCTCGTCGAGGCCGGTACCGAGGGTGAGGTCGCCGCCCGATGATGAAGCAGATCCTGTTCTCGGGAGTCATTGGCCTCTTCCTGACGCTGGTCGGCACCCCGCTGCTGATCAAGCTGCTGGCCCGCAAGGGCTACGGCCAGTACATCCGCGACGACGGCCCGCGCGAGCACGCCAGCAAGCGCGGTACGCCGACCATGGGCGGTATCGCCTTCATCCTGGCGACCATCGCCGCGTACTTCCTGAGCAAGCTCATCACCGGCTACGCGCCGACCTACTCCGGTCTGCTGGTCCTCGGCCTGATGTTCGGCATGGGCCTGGTCGGCTTCCTCGACGACTACATCAAGATCGTCAAGCGGCGTTCGCTGGGTCTGCGGGCCAAGGCGAAGATGGCCGGCCAGCTGATCGTCGGCATCGCCTTCGCCGTGCTGTCGCTGCAGTTCTCCGACTCCCGCGGCAACACCCCGGCCTCCACGAAGCTGTCGTTCATCACCGACTTCGGCTGGTCGATCGGCCCGGTGCTGTTCGTCGTCTGGGCGCTGTTCATGATCCTCGCGATGTCGAACGGCGTGAACCTCACCGACGGTCTGGACGGTCTGGCCACCGGCGCCTCCGTGCTCGTCTTCGGCGCCTACACCTTCATCGGCGTCTGGCAGTTCCAGGAGTCCTGCGCCAACGCGCAGACCCTGACCAACCCCGGCGCCTGCTACGAGGTGCGCGACCCGCTCGACCTCGCGGTGGTCGCCTCCGCGCTGATGGGCGCCTGCCTCGGCTTCCTGTGGTGGAACACCTCGCCGGCGAAGATCTTCATGGGCGACACCGGCTCGCTCGCCCTCGGCGGTGTCCTCACCGGCCTGGCCATCCTCTCCCGCACGGAGCTGCTGGTGGCCATCATGGGCGGCCTGTTCGTCCTCATCACCATGTCGGTCGTCATCCAGGTCGGCTCCTTCCGGCTCACCGGCAAGCGCGTCTTCCGGATGGCACCACTCCAGCACCACTTCGAACTCAAGGGCTGGTCCGAAGTCCTGGTGGTGGTCCGCTTCTGGATCATCCAGGGCATCTGCGTGATCGTCGGACTGGGCCTCTTCTACGCGGGATGGGCAGCGGACAAGTGACCTCCACCTCGGGGCCCTTCGACTTCCAGGGCAAGCACGTCACCGTCGCCGGGCTCGGTGTCTCCGGCGTCCCGGCGGCCAAGGCGCTGCACGCGCGCGGCGCGGTCGTCACGGTCGTCAACGACGGCGACGACGCACGCGCGCGGGAACAGGCCGCGGAACTGGAGGCGCTCGGCATCACCGTGCGCCTCGGTGACGGCTCCTCCCTGCCGGAGGGCACCGAGCTGGTCGTCACCGCGCCCGGCTGGCAGCCCGGCAAGCCGCTGTTCCGCGCCGCCGAGCAGGCCGGTGTGCCGGTCTGGGGCGACGTGGAGCTGGCCTGGCGGCTGCGCGGCCCGGACGCGGCCCCCTGGCTGGCCGTCACGGGCACCAACGGCAAGACCACCACCGTGCAGATGCTCGCCTCCATCCTCAAGGCGGCGGGCCTGCGCACGGCCGCCGTCGGCAACATCGGCGTCTCCCTGCTGGACGCGGTCCTCGGTGAGGAGGAGTACGACGTGCTCGCCGTGGAGCTCTCCAGCTACCAGCTGCACTGGGCGCCCTCGCTGCGCGCCCACTCGGCCGCCGTCCTCAACCTCGCGCCGGACCACCTGGACTGGCACGGTTCCATGGAGGCGTACGCGCGCGACAAGGGCCGCATCTACGAGGGCAACAAGGTCGCCTGCGTCTACAACGTCGCCGACCGGGCCACCGAGGACCTGGTGCGCGAGGCCGACGTCGAAGAGGGCTGCCGGGCGATCGGGTTCACCCTCGGTGCCCCGGGGCCGTCCCAACTCGGCGTCGTGGACGGCATCCTGGTGGACCGCGCCTTCGTCGAGAACCGGCAGAAGAACGCGCAGGAGCTGGCCGAGGTCTCGGACATCCACCCGCCGGCCCCGCACAACATCGCCAACGCCCTCGCGGCGGCGGCCCTCGCGCGCGCCTTCGGGGTGCCCGCCACCGCCGTGCGCGACGGCCTGCGGGCCTTCCGTCCGGACGCCCACCGCATCGCGCACGTCGCCGACATCGACGGGGTCGCGTACGTGGACGACTCCAAGGCCACCAACACCCATGCCGCCGAAGCGTCGTTGGCGGCATATGAGCCGATCGTATGGATCGCGGGCGGACTGGCGAAGGGCGCCACCTTCGACGAACTGGTCGCCAAGTCGGCGAAGCGGCTGCGGGGCGCGGTCCTGATCGGTGCCGATCGGGCCCTGATCCGCGACGCCCTCGCGCGACACGCCCCGGAAGTACCCGTGGTCGACCTCGACCGGACCGACACTGGGGCGATGCTCCAGGCGGTGACGGAGGCCAAGCGGCTGGCCCGGCCCGGCGACACGGTGCTGCTGGCCCCGGCCTGCGCCTCCATGGACATGTTCACCAACTACAACCAGCGCGGCGACGCGTTCGCGGCGGCGGTCCGCGAACTCGGCGCCTGAACCCGGCCGCCTGCCGGGCGGATCTTGGGAGGGACGCGTGGGACGGTCGACGTTCAGCGGAGGCACCGATGCCCGGTAGCCGCACCGGCCGGCCGCCCGTACAGCGGGCGTCCCGCCGTCCCGCCGTCCCCCGCATCGCGCGCGAGAACCCCGTGCAGCGGTTCTACATCCGCGCCCGCAAGGCCTGGGACCGGCCGCTGACCGCCTACTACCTGATCCTCGGCGGCAGCGTGCTGATCACCGTGCTGGGCCTGGTGATGGTCTACTCGGCCTCCCAGATCACCGCGCTCCAACTGTCGCTGCCCGGGTCGTACTTCTTCCGCAAGCAGTTCCTCGCCGCGCTCATCGGCGGCGCACTGCTGTTCGCCGCCTCCCGCATGCCGGTGAAACTGCACCGGGCGCTGGCCTACCCGATCCTCGCCGCCGCCGTCTTCCTGATGGCCCTGGTGCAGGTGCCGGGGATAGGGATGTCGGTCAACGGCAACCAGAACTGGATCTCCCTCGGCGGCTCCTTCCAGATCCAGCCCAGCGAGTTCGGCAAGCTCGCCCTGGTGCTGTGGGGCGCCGACCTGATCGCCCGCAAGCAGGAGAGAAGGCTGCTGGCCCAGTGGAAGCACATGCTGGTGCCGCTGGTCCCGGTCACCTTCCTGCTGCTCGGACTGATCATGCTGGGCGGCGACATGGGCACCGCGATCATTCTCACGGCGATCCTCTTCGGCCTGCTGTGGCTCGCGGGCGCGCCGACCCGGCTGTTCGCCGGGGTACTGTCGGTGGCCGGCCTGATCGGTGTGCTCCTGATCAAGACCAGCGACAACCGGATGGCCCGGCTCGCCTGCATCGGCGCCACCGAGCCCAGGAGCGGGGTCGCCGACTGCTGGCAGGCCGTGCACGGCATCTACGCGCTCGCCTCCGGGGGGTTCTTCGGCTCCGGACTCGGGGCGAGTGTGGAAAAATGGGGCCAACTCCCCGAAGCCCACACCGACTTCATCTTCGCCGTCACCGGTGAGGAACTGGGCCTGGCGGGGACGCTGTCGGTGCTCGCCCTGTTCGCGGCTCTAGGCTATGCGGGTATCCGCGTGGCCGGACGCACGGAGGACCCCTTCGTGAGGTACGCCGCGGGAGGCGTGACCACCTGGATCACCGCCCAGGCGGTGATCAACATCGGTGCGGTGCTCGGCCTGCTGCCGATCGCCGGTGTCCCGCTCCCGCTGTTCTCCTACGGAGGGTCCGCCCTGCTGCCGACCATGTTCGCCATCGGGCTGCTGATCGCCTTCGCGCGCGACGAGCCCGCTGCGCGGGCAGCGCTTGCGATGCGGCAACCCCGCTTTGGTAAAAAGCGGGCGGGAGGCTCCGGTGCCGAGCGGGGGCCTCGGAGATGGAACACGATGCGACGGCGTGCCTCGGCGGCGCGTTCGTCCGGAGAGCGGTGAATTTCGGTGCATGTCGTACTCGCCGGTGGGGGGACCGCCGGCCACATCGAGCCCGCGCTCGCCCTCGCGGACGCCCTGCGCAGGCAGGACCCGACCGTGGGGATCACGGCCCTGGGCACGGAGCGCGGCCTGGAGACCCGGCTCGTCCCGGAGCGCGGCTATGAGCTGGCGCTGATCCCCGCGGTGCCGCTGCCCCGCAAGCCCACCCCCGAGCTGATCACCGTCCCGGGCCGGCTGCGCGGCACGATCAAGGCCGCGGAGCAGATCCTGGAGCGCACCAAGGCGGACGTCGTGGTCGGCTTCGGCGGCTATGTGGCGCTGCCCGGCTATCTGGCCGCCAAGCGCCTCGGGGTGCCCATCGTGATCCACGAGGCCAACGCCCGCCCCGGCCTGGCCAACAAGATCGGCTCGCGCTACGCGGCCCGGGTCGCCGTCTCCACGCCGGACAGCAAGCTGCGTGACGCCCGTTACATCGGCATCCCGCTGCGCCGCTCCATCGCCACGCTGGACCGCGCCGCCGTCCGCCCCGAGGCCCGGCACCGCTTCGGCCTCGACCCGAACCTGCCCACGCTGCTCGTCTCCGGCGGCTCGCAGGGCGCCCGGCGGCTGAACGAGGTGACGCAGACCGTCGCCCCCTGGCTCCAGCAGGCCGGCATCCAGATCCTGCACGCGGTCGGCCCGAAGAACGAACTGCCGCAGGTGCAGCAGATGCCGGGAATGCCCCCCTACATCCCGGTAAGTTACCTGGACCGGATGGACCTCGCGTACGCCGCGGCCGACATGATGCTCTGCCGCGCGGGGGCGATGACCGTCGCCGAACTCTCCGCCGTGGGCCTGCCGGCCGCGTACGTCCCGCTGCCCATCGGCAACGGCGAACAGCGGCTGAACGCCCAGCCGGTGGTCAAGGCGGGCGGCGGACTCCTCGTCGACGACGCGGAACTGACGCCCGAGTGGGTGCAGCAGAACGTGCTGCCCGTGCTGGCCGACCCGCACCGGCTGTACGAGATGTCCCGCGCGGCAAGCGAGTTCGGCCGCCGGGACGCCGACGAGCTGCTCGTCGGCATGGTGTACGAGGCGATCGCCTCGCGCCGTTAGGACCGTATGACGAAAGGGCAGTGACGGTGGCCGGACCGACAACCGCCGAGCGCGGGGAACGCCAGCAGGGGTCGTCCGGTCCGCCGCTCGCCCGCGGCGCCGGACGGCGTCTTCGTACGATCGTCATCCTGGCCGTGGCCGTCGTCCTGCTCGGGGCCGGTGGCGCCTGGGTGTTGTACGGCTCGCAGTGGCTGCGGGTGCGGCACGTCTCGGTGTCGGGCACGCTCGTGCTGACCACCGCGGAGGTCCGCGAGGCGGCGGACGTGCCCGTCGGGGCGCCGATGGCGTCCGTCGACACGGACGCCATCGAGGCCCGGATTCGCCGGAAATTGCCCCGAATCGACACCGTGGACGTGGTGCGTTCCTGGCCCCGGGGAATCGCCCTGAACGTGAGCGAACGCACTCCGGTTCTGCTGATCCGAAAAGGCGGCGACTTCGTCGAAGTCGATGACGAAGGTGTCCGTTTCGCCACGGTTTCGCAGGCGCCGAAAGGCGTTCCGAGCCTGGAATTGTCCGCCTCCCGCAAGGGGCCCGGAGCCGCGAGCCTGCGGCGCTTCGGTGCCGGCCGGCTGGTGCGCGCGGCCGTCCGGGTCGCCGGCGACCTGCCCGCCCCCGTGGCGCGCGGCGCGCGGACCGTCCGGGTGCGCTCCTATGACGCCATCTCGGTCGAGTTGGGCGACGGCCGCACGGTGGCGTGGGGCAGCGACGAGCAGGGCCGCGCCAAGGCACGGGCCCTCACGGCTCTCATGAAAGCATCCCCCGGCGCACGGCACTTCGACGTCACCGTTCCCACCGCCCCTGCGTCATCGGTGAGTTGACGCACATCAGCGCAGGCCAGCCCCCTGGTTGGGCACGGCTACGGCTGATCACATAGGGTGAAAAGAAAAACGGGAGGTTCGGCGTGTTCGTTGAACGGGCGCCACTTGTCGACTTAGTGTCCTGTTCGGAAGACTCCAGGGAACAGACACACTGGTAACCCTAAACTTCAGGGTTAGGGTTCGGGTCGGCGCTACGGACCGTCCCATTCGGCATCCGTCGTCCCGGCGCGGGGCACCGCACGGCGGCGACAACGTAATTCGAGGCGAGAGGCCTTCGACGTGGCAGCACCGCAGAACTACCTCGCAGTCATCAAGGTCATCGGTGTCGGCGGCGGTGGTGTCAATGCCATCAACCGGATGATCGAGGTCGGTCTCAAGGGCGTCGAGTTCATCGCCATCAACACCGACGCACAGGCGCTGTTGATGAGCGACGCCGACGTCAAGCTCGACGTCGGCCGCGAACTCACCCGCGGACTCGGCGCCGGAGCCAACCCGGCCGTCGGCCGCAAGGCCGCCGAGGACCACCGCGAGGAGATCGAGGAGGTCCTCAAGGGGGCCGACATGGTCTTCGTGACGGCCGGTGAAGGCGGCGGCACCGGCACCGGCGGGGCGCCCGTCGTGGCCAACATCGCGCGCTCGCTCGGCGCCCTGACCATCGGCGTGGTCACGCGCCCGTTCACCTTCGAGGGACGGCGCCGCGCGAACCAGGCCGAGGACGGCATCGCCGAACTGCGCGAAGAGGTCGACACCCTCATCGTCATCCCCAACGACCGGCTGCTGTCCATCTCGGACCGCCAGGTCTCGGTCCTGGACGCCTTCAAGTCCGCGGACCAGGTCCTGCTCTCCGGTGTGCAGGGCATCACCGACCTCATCACCACCCCCGGCCTGATCAACCTGGACTTCGCCGACGTGAAGTCGGTCATGTCCGAGGCCGGTTCGGCCCTCATGGGCATCGGCTCGGCCCGCGGCGACGACCGCGCGGTGGCCGCGGCCGAGATGGCGATCTCCTCGCCGCTGCTGGAGGCGTCCATCGACGGCGCCCGGGGCGTCCTGCTGTCCATCTCCGGCGGCTCCGACCTCGGTCTGTTCGAGATCAACGAGGCGGCCCAGCTGGTCAGCGAGGCCGCCCACCCCGAGGCCAACATCATCTTCGGCGCGGTCATCGACGACGCCCTCGGCGACGAGGTGCGGGTCACCGTGATCGCGGCCGGCTTCGACGGCGGCCAGCCGCCGGCCCGCCGGGACAACGTCCTCGGCTCCGCCTCCGGTTCGGCCCCCGCCCGCCGCGAGGAGCCCGCCCCGGCGGCCCGGCCGAGCGAGCCCAGCCGCCCGTCCTTCGGCTCGCTGGGCAGCGTCAAGCCCAAGGAGGAGCCGGAGCCGGCGCCCGAGCCGGTGCCGGACATCCCGGTCGCCCCGCCGGTCCCCCCGGCGCCCCGGACCTACTCGGACAGCGCGGCCGAGGAGCTGGACGTCCCGGACTTCCTCAAGTGATAGGACAGCGCGAGAGCGTGAGCGGCGCGCACTTCGCCTTCACCGACCGGTGGGGCGGGGTGAGCGCCGCTCCGTATGAGGAGCTGAACCTCGGCGGCGCGGTCGGCGACGCGCCCGAGGCGGTGCGCGGCAACCGCGAACTGGCGGCGAAGTCGCTCGGCCTGGACCCGGACCTGGTGGTGTGGATGAACCAGGTGCACGGCGCCGACGTCGCCGTGGTGGACGAGCCGTGGGGCGAGGGCCCGGTGCCGGAGGCCGACGCGGTCGTCACCCCGCGGCGCGGACTGGCCCTGGCCGTCCTGACCGCCGACTGCGTGCCGGTGCTGCTGGCCGACCCCGTCGCCGGGGTCGTCGCCGCGGCGCACGCGGGCCGGCCCGGCATGGTCAAGGGCGTCGTCCCCGCCGCCGTACGGGCCATGGTCCGGCTCGGCGCCGAGCCCGACCGGATCATCGCCCGCACCGGACCGGCCGTGTGCGGCCGGTGCTACGAGGTGCCGGAGGCGATGCGCGCCGAGGTGGCCGCCGTCGAGCCGGCGGCGCACGCCGAGACGAGCTGGGGCACGCCGGCGGTGGACGTGAACGCCGGGGTGCACGCGCAGCTCGACCGGCTCGGGGTGTGCGACCGGGCGCGTACGCCGGTGTGCACGCTGGAGTCACAGGATCACTTCTCGTACCGCCGCGACCGCACCACCGGGCGGCTCGCCGGCTATGTCTGGCTGGACTGATGGGGCATGACGGACCGTAAGACCGAACTCGCCGCGAATCTGGCGAAGGTGGAGGAGCGCATCACCGCCGCGTGTGCGGCGGCGGGGCGCAAGCGGGAGGAGGTGACCCTGATCGTGGTCACCAAGACCCACCCGGCGAGCGATGTGCGGACGCTGTCGGAGCTCGGTGTGCGCCATGTCGCCGAGAACCGCGACCAGGAGGCGGCCCCGAAGGCCGCCGCCTGTGCGGATCTGTCACTGAAGTGGCACTTCGTCGGTCAGTTGCAGACCAACAAGGTGCGTTCCGTGGTCGGTTATGCCGATGTCGTGCAGTCGGTCGACCGCGCACGGCTCGTCACCGCGCTGTCGAAGGAGGCGGTGCGGGCGGAGCGCGAGGTGGGCTGTCTGCTCCAGGTCGCGCTCGACGCCGGGGCGAGCGGCCGGGGCGAGCGCGGTGGCGTGGCCCCCGGCGGAATCGAAGAGTTGGCCGACCTCGTCGCCGGCGCGCCCGGGCTGCGGCTCGACGGACTGATGACCGTCGCCCCGCTCACCGGGGAGTACGCGGGACGCGAACAGGCGGCGTTCGAGCGGCTCATGGATTTGTCGACCGACCTGCGCCGGGCTCATCCGGCTGCGACCATGGTGTCGGCAGGGATGAGCGCGGACCTCGAACAGGCCGTGGCCGCCGGGGCGACACATGTGCGCATTGGCACCGCGGTACTCGGAGTCCGACCCAGGCTCGGGTAACGTCGCCAAGAAGTCGGACCACAGCAGAAAATATGGTCAATGCCCGTGAAGTTGGGCACAACGACCACGTGGATCGCGGGCACTTGGCAGTCGTCAGCCGATCCACCACAGAGCGGAGGACTCAGAGCATGGCCGGCGCGATGCGCAAGATGGCGGTCTACCTCGGCCTCGTGGAGGACGATGGGTACGACGGCCGTGGATTCGACCCCGACGACGACTTCGAGCCGGAGCTGGACCCGGAGCCCGAGCGGGACCACCGGCGGCACGAACCGTCACATCAGCCGCATGGTGCGCATTCTCCCCAAAGGGACGAAGAGGTGCGGATCGTGCAGCCGCCCGCGCCTCGCGAACCGGTTTCCCGTTCGACTTCGCTCGCCGCGGAATCCGGACGTCCGGCGCGCATCGCGCCCGTGGCATCCATCACACAAGAACGTCAGTCCCTGGAGAAGAACGCGCCGGTGATCATGCCCAAGGTTGTGTCGGAACGAGAGCCTTACCGAATCACCACGCTTCACCCGCGGACCTACAACGAGGCCCGTACCATCGGGGAACACTTCCGTGAGGGCACCCCGGTGATCATGAATCTGACTGAGATGGATGACACAGACGCGAAGCGACTTGTCGACTTCGCGGCCGGTTTGGTGTTTGGTCTTCACGGCAGCATCGAACGGGTGACGCAGAAGGTGTTCCTGTTGTCTCCTGCTAACGTCGATGTCACGGCGGAGGACAAGGCCCGCATCGCAGAGGGCGGGTTCTTCAACCAGAGCTGAGACGCAACGCAGGACCGAAGCACGGAAAAGCATGGACAGGGGAGAGGGAACCACAGGCCATGAGCGTGTTCGCGCAGGTGATCTACATCGCGCTGATGGTGTTCCTCGTCATCCTCATCTTCCGGCTGGTCATGGACTACGTCTTCCAGTTCGCCCGCTCGTGGCAACCCGGCAAGGCGATGGTGGTCGTTCTGGAGGCCACCTACACTGTCACCGATCCACCGCTGAAGCTTCTGCGGCGGTTCATCCCGCCGCTGCGTCTCGGGGGCGTGGCGCTCGACCTGTCCTTCTTCGTACTGATGATCATCGTCTACATTCTCATCTCCATCGTGCAGGGTTTCGTGAGATGAGGGTGGACGATCCGGTCTTGCCGACTGCCGATGACAACGTTGAGGTGAAGAGATGCCGTTGACCCCCGAGGACGTGCGGAACAAGCAGTTCACGACCGTCCGCCTCCGAGAAGGCTATGACGAGGACGAGGTCGATGCCTTCCTCGACGAGGTCGAAGCCGAACTGACCCGTCTGCTCCGGGAGAACGAGGACCTG
Organism: Streptomyces rubradiris; assembly: GCF_016860525.1. Taxonomy (NCBI): domain Bacteria; kingdom Bacillati; phylum Actinomycetota; class Actinomycetes; order Kitasatosporales; family Streptomycetaceae; genus Streptomyces; species Streptomyces rubradiris. The sequence goes on along the minus strand of NZ_BNEA01000001.1, from coordinate 1,731,715 downwards.
CGCGCCAAGCTGGCCGCCGCGACGCGAGCCGCCGCGCAGAACCAGCAGAACGCGCGCAAGCCTCCGGAGCAGGACCAGCAGCAGCAACATCCGCAGCAGCAGCACCCCCAGCAGCAGGGCATGCGAGGTCCCGGCCAGCCGGTGCCCGCCGGGATATCGGGCCCGCCGCAGCAGCAGATGGGCGGCCCCATGGGTGGTCCGCCCCAGCTGCCGAGCGGTGCCCCGCAGCTGCCCGCCGGCCCCGGCGGTCAGGGCGGCCCGCAGGGTCCCGGCCCCATGGGCCAGGGTCCGATGGGTCAGGGCCCGATGGGCGGTCAGCCGCCCATGCAGCAGCAGATGGGCGGCCCGATGGGCGGTCCCATGGGTGGCCCCATGGGCGGTCCGATGGGCGGCCCCGGTCAGGGCCCCGGTGGCGACAGCGCCGCCCGTGTCCTCTCGCTGGCCCAGCAGACCGCCGACCAGGCGATCGCCGAGGCCCGCTCCGAGGCCAACAAGATCGTCGGCGAGGCCCGCAGCCGCGCCGAGGGTCTGGAGCGTGACGCCCGTGCCAAGGCCGACGCCCTGGAGCGGGACGCGCAGGAGAAGCACCGTGTCGCCATGGGCTCCCTGGAGTCCGCGCGCGCCACGCTGGAGCGCAAGGTCGAGGACCTGCGCGGCTTCGAGCGCGAGTACCGCACGCGGCTGAAGTCGTACCTGGAGTCGCAGCTGCGTCAGCTGGAGACCCAGGCCGACGACTCGCTGGCCCCGCCGCGCACCCCGGCCGCCGCCTCGCTGCCGCCGTCCCCGACGCCCTCCATGGCCCCGGCCGGCGCCGGTGCCCCGTCCTACGGCGGCAACCAGTCGATGGGCGGTTCGCAGGCCCCGTCCGGTCCGTCCTACGGCGGCCAGCAGCAGATGACCCCGGCCATGACGCAGCCCATGGCCCCGGTCCGTCCGCAGGGTCCGTCCCCGATGGGCCAGGCTCCCTCGCCGATGCGCGGGTTCCTGATCGACGAGGACGACAACTGAGCACCGGGCACGGTGCGTAGGACGCCTTGAGCGTCGGCGGCATTCAGGGCGCGGCCCCGGGTTCACGATCCGGGGCCGCGCCCTTTTGCGCGGAACCCGCCCCAGCGCCGATTGAGGTGCCGCGGCCGTGGCCGCGCTCTCTCCGCGTGGCCGTGATCCCGTGCGCGGGGCGCGTGGAAGCTCTTCCGGCGCGCGGTGTCGCTCGGGGTGCGCGGGCGGACGGGAGCCGGCAACCGGCTCGCGGCGCACGGGCCGCACCGGCCGGGCTTCCCCGGGCCGAGAAGGCCGCGGTGATCGTTTTCGGGTAGTCTGGCCCGTGCGCCGGGGTGCGTAGCGCAGATGGTCGTCGCGCCTCGATGGCATCTAGGAGGACGCCGGTTCGAATCCGGCCCGCCCCGGCGCACCCGGTCGCTCGTGCGTGACACCGAAGGCCCGGCCCCCGCAGGGGGGACCGGGCCTTCGGGCTGTCCGGCGCCTACGCCTTGCGCAGGCGGAACGTCAGCGACAGACCCTCGTCGGTGAACGGCTCGCCGTAGCCGCCGTCGGCCTCGCCCTGGGCGAAGTCGGTCGCGAGGACCTCGTCGGCGATCAGACCGGCGTGCTCGGAGAGGGCCGCGACGACCGCCGGGTCCGTGGAGGTCCAGCGCAGCGCGATCCGGTCGGCGACGTCCAGGCCGCTGTTCTTGCGGGCCTCCTGGATCAGCCGGATCGCGTCCCGGGCCAGGCCCGCCTGCCGCAGCTCCTCGGTGATCTCCAGGTCCAGCGCCACCGTGGCACCGGAGTCGGAGGCCACCGACCAGCCCTCGCGCGGGGTCTCCGTGACGATCACCTCGTCCGGGGCGAGGGTGATGGTCTCACCGTCGACCTCCACGGACGCCGTGCCCTGCCGCAGCGCGAGGGACAGCGCGGCGGCGTCGGCGCCCGCGATGGCCTTCGCCACGTCCTGCACCCGCTTGCCGAACCGCTTGCCCAGCGCCCGGAAGTTGGCCTTGGCGGTCGTGTCGACCAGGCTGCCGCCGACCTCGGACAGGGACGCCAGGGAGGAGACGTTCAGTTCCTCGGTGATCTGCGCGTGCAGCTCCGGGTCCAGGGACTCGAACCCGGTGGCCGCGATCAGCGCGCGGGACAGCGGCTGACGGGTCTTGACGCCCGACTCCGCGCGGGTGGCGCGGCCCAGCTCCACCAGCCGGCGCACCAGCGCCATCTGCTGGGACAGCTCCGGGTCGATCGCCGACAGGTCGGCCTCCGGCCAGGCGGCCAGGTGCACGGACTCCGGCGCGCCCGGGGTGACCGGGACGACCAGGTCCTGCCACACCCGCTCGGTGATGAACGGGGTGATCGGCGCCATCAGCTTGGTGACCGTCTCCAGTACCTCGTGCAGCGTGCGCAGCGCGGCCTTGTCGCCCTGCCAGAAGCGGCGGCGGGAACGCCGGACGTACCAGTTGGACAGGTCGTCGACGAACGCGGACAGCAGCTTGCCGGCGCGCTGGGTGTCGTAGCCCTCCAGCGCCTGGGTCACCTGGTCGGTCAGCGCGTGCAGTTCGGACAGCAGCCAGCGGTCCAGCACCGGGCGGTCGGCCGGCGCCGGGTCCGCCGCGGACGGCGCCCATTCCGACGTGCGCGCGTACAGCGCCTGGAAGGCGACCGTGTTCCAGTAGGTCAGCAGCGTCTTGCGGACGACCTCCTGGATGGTGCCGTGGCCGACCCGGCGCGCGGCCCACGGGGAGCCGCCGGCCGCCATGAACCAGCGCACCGCGTCCGCGCCGTGCTGTTCCATCAGCGGGATCGGCTGGAGGATGTTGCCCAGGTGCTTGGACATCTTCCGGCCGTCCTCGGCCAGGATGTGACCCAGGCAGACCACGTTCTCGAACGACGACTTGTCGAAGACGAGCGTGCCGACGGCCATCATCGTGTAGAACCAGCCGCGGGTCTGGTCGATGGCCTCGGAGATGAACTGCGCCGGGTACCGGCTTTCGAACAGCTCCTTGTTCTTGTACGGGTAGCCCCACTGCGCGAACGGCATCGAGCCCGAGTCGTACCAGGCGTCGATCACCTCGGGCACGCGCACCGCTTCGAGGGAGCAGCCCTCGTGCGGGCAGGTGAAGGTGATCTCGTCGATGTACGGGCGGTGCGGGTCCAGGCCCGACTGGTCGGTGCCGGTCAGCTCGGTCAGCTCCGCGCGGGAGCCGACGCAGGTGAGGTGGTCCTCCGCGCAGCGCCAGATCGGCAGCGGGGTGCCCCAGTAGCGGTTGCGGGACAGTGCCCAGTCGATGTTGTTGTTGAGCCAGTCCCCGTACCGGCCGTGCTTGACCGTCTCCGGGAACCAGTTGGTCTTCTCGTTCTCCTGGATGAGCCGGTCCTTGATGGCCGTCGTGCGGATGTACCAGGAGGGCTGCGCGTAGTAGAGCAGCGCTGTGTGGCAGCGCCAGCAGTGCGGGTAGCTGTGTTCGTACGGCAGGTGCTTGAAGAGGAGGCCGCGCTGGGCGAGGTCCTCGGTGAGCTTTTCGTCCGCCTTCTTGAAGAAGACGCCGCCGACCAGCGGGACGTCCTCGGCGAAGGTGCCGTCCGCGCGGACCGGGTTCACGACCGGCAGGCCGTAGGAGCGGCAGACCTTGAGGTCGTCCTCACCGAAGGCCGGGGACTGGTGGACCAGACCCGTGCCGTCCTCGGTGGTGACGTAGTCGGCGTTCACCACGAAGTGCGCCGGCTCCGGGAACTCCACCAGCTCGAAGGGACGCTGGTACGTCCAGCGTTCCATCTCGGCGCCGGTGAAGGTCTGGCCCGTGCTCTCCCAGCCCTCGCCGAGCGCCTTGGCGAGCAGCGGCTCGGCGACGACGAGCTTCTCCTCGCCGTCGGTCGCGACGACGTAGGTGACCTCCGGGTGCGCGGCGACCGCCGTGTTGGACACCAGGGTCCAGGGGGTCGTCGTCCACACCAGGAGCGCGGCCTGGCCGGCGAGCGGACCGGAGGTGAGCGGGAAACGGACGTACACGGACGGGTCGACGACCGTCTCGTAGCCCTGCGCCAGCTCGTGGTCGGACAGGCCGGTGCCGCAGCGCGGGCACCAGGGGGCGACGCGGTGGTCCTGGACCAGCAGGCCCTTGCCGAAGATCCGCTTCAGCGACCACCACACGGACTCCACGTACTCGGGGTCCATCGTGCGGTAGGCGTCGTCCAGGTCGACCCAGTAGCCCATGCGGGTGGTCAGCTCGGCGAACGCGTCGGTGTGCCGGGTCACGGACTCGCGGCACTTGGCGTTGAACTCGGCGATGCCGTACGCCTCGATGTCCTGCTTGCCGGAGAAGCCCAGCTCCTTCTCGACGGCCAGCTCGACGGGCAGGCCGTGGCAGTCCCAGCCGGCCTTGCGGCCCACGTGGTAGCCGCGCATGGTGCGGAAGCGGGGGAAGACGTCCTTGAAGACGCGCGCCTCGATGTGATGGGCACCGGGCATGCCGTTGGCGGTGGGCGGGCCCTCGAAGAACACCCACTCCGGGCGGCCCTCGGACCGCTCCAGGCTCTTGGCGAAGATCTTCTGCTCGCGCCAGAAGTCGAGCACGGCGTGCTCAAGAGCGGGCAGGTCGACCTGTGCGGGCACCTGGCGGTACGTCGGCGCTGTCATCTGCGAGCATCCTCCAACGGACTTGCTGCCTTCCGTCGGAGGGACGAGAGCCTTCGATCCTGTGTACGCCGTGTGCGGCGCGCTCCCGCGGTACCACCCTCCTTGGCCCCCCGGCACGCTGTATGCGCCGGTGAGCCCCCTCATTGGGCTCGCGAAGCCGGTTCTACTCGCCGTGGCCCTGCGGCTGCGGCTTTCTTCCGGCGGCTCCGGGGTGATCTTCACGTCGCGCTCGCCCCCGGGCTCACACCGTCCCCGGGTCGCTCTGGGCTGCGTACGCCGCTACTCGTCCCCATCCACGCTTCTCGCTGCGCCCAGTGTACGGCGCCGCGCGGACAGCGGCGGACCGGTTTTCCGGGGGGCGGGGGCGGGCGGCCGGTGACCGGGGCGGATGACCCGAATGGCGAGGGGGTGCCGGAGCCGGTCCGGGCCGGCCCGGGGCGGCGGATTACCCGGCGGGGAGCTGGGCACAACGGATGCAGGCCCGTGGCTCGGGGGGCGCGGGCGGGCGAATCGGGCGGTGTGCCCCGTTGCCGCGGGACTCAAGTCGATTTATCGTCCCAGCACGATTCGCGAGCAAGATCACAATATGTGAAGGGGCCGCGGCCATGGTGGCGAAGAAGACCGCCGTACAGCAGCCGGCGACCGGGAAGACCGGCGCGCGGCCTGCCGCCAGGAAGGCGGCCCCCGACAGCACCGCCCCGGGCCGGACGGCCGCGAAAGAGGGCGAGGCCGCGAAGGAGCCGGCTGCCGGGACGAAGACGGCCGTCGCCAAGAGGACGGCCGTCGCCAAGAAGGCGGCGGTTGCCAAGAAGACGACCATCGGCAAGAAGACGGCGATCGCCAAGGAGACAGCGATCGCCAAGGAGACGCCGAACGGCAAGGAGAAGCCCGTCGGCAAGAAGACCGCGGTCGGCAAGAAGGCGGCGGTTGGCAAGAAGGCGGCGGCTGGGAAGAAAGCGGTGGGGAAGAAGACAGCGGGTGCGGACGCGGTCGCGAAGAAGTCCGCGGCGACGAAGAAGGGGGCCACGAAGAACGCGGTCGTCCCGGCGGCGGCCGCCGGGAAGAACGCCGCCGAGAAGACCGCCGTCCCCGGGGAGGCCGCCGCGGGGAAGGCCGCGGCGCGGGCGGCGGCGCACGAGAGCACGGCCAAGAAAGCGGGCGCGGCGCGGGCCGCCAAGCAGACGGGAGCCACGACGGTGGTTGCGAAGAAGACTCCTGGCACGGCCACGGCGGAACAGACCGCCGTTCCCAAGGCGCGGGCGGGCGCGGCGGAGCCCGGCGAGCTGGCGGTGCGCCCCGGCGAGGACCCCTGGAGCCCACAGGAGGCCGGCGAGGCGCGCGCGGAGCTGCAGTCCGAGCTGGAACGGCTGCGGGCGGAGATCAGCTCCTCCGAGGCGTCCCTGGTCGGCCTCATGCGGGACTCCGGGGACGGCGCCGGCGACGACCAGGCCGACACCGGCACCAAGAACATCACGCGCGAGCACGAACTGGCGCTGGCCGCCAACGCGCGCGAGATGCTCACCCAGACCGAGCGCGCCCTGGAACGGCTGGACGCGGGCACCTACGGTCTGTGCGAGAACTGCGGCAATCCCATCGGCAAGGCCCGGATGCAGGCGTTCCCGAGGGCGACGCTGTGCGTGGAGTGCAAACAGAAGCAGGAACGCCGCTCCTGAGGGCGCCCCGCCGTGCCGTAGTCTCGTGCCCAGTCAGGTACCTAGGCTGAGGGACTCACGTGGCAGAGGCGGAGCGCATCATCGGTACGCCGGACACCCCGGACGACGATCACCAGCAGACGGCGGCGGCCGGTACGGCCGCCGGCGCCCAGGCCGCCGGTGCGTCCGGGGAGGCGGGCGCGGACGGCGCGACCGGGCGGCAGACGGCGCACAAGCCCGGCCGCGGGCGCCGGATCGCCGTGCTGTTCTCGGTGGCCGCCTTCGCGTACGCCCTCGATCTGATCAGCAAGATGCTCGTCGTCGCCCGGCTGGAGGGCCGCGCGCCGATCCGGGTCGTCGGGGACCTGCTGGAACTGCACGTCATCCGCAACCCCGGCGCCGCCTTCAGCTTCGGCGCGGCGTTCACGGTGATCTTCTCGCTGATCGCCGCAATCGTGATCGTGGTGATCATCCGGCTGGCCCGCAAGTTGTACAGCTTCCCCTGGGCGGTCGCGCTCGGCCTGCTGCTCGGCGGTGCGCTCGGCAACCTCACCGACCGGATCTTCCGGGCGCCGGGCGTCTTCGAGGGCGCGGTGGTGGACTTCATCGCGCCCAAGGGGTTCGCGGTGTTCAACCTCGCCGACTCGGCGATCGTGTGCGGTGGCATCCTGATCGTGGTGCTGTCCTTCTACGGCCTGGACCCGGACGGCAAGGTCCACAGGGACTGAGGCCGAGGCCGGAGCCGGGGGGTTGTCCACAGGCTCGTTCGGTGGCCCGCGGCCCGTCCGGCATACTCGACGGGTGAGCACGATTCCCGAGATCCGTACCCTGCCCGTGCCCGACGGCCTGGAGGGCGAGCGCGTCGACGCCGCCATCTCCCGCATGTTCGGCTTCTCCCGCACGAAGGCGGCGGAGCTGGCCGCGGCCGGCAAGGTCCAGGTCGACGGCGCGGTGGTCGGCAAGTCCGAGCGGGTGCGCGGCGGCGCCTGGCTGGAGGTCGAGATGCCGCAGGCGCCCGCGCCGGTCCAGGTGGTCGCGGAGCCGGTCGAGGGCATGGAGATCGTGCACGACGACGATGACGTGGTGGTGATCGTCAAGCCGGTCGGCGTGGCCGCGCACCCGTCGCCGGGCTGGTCCGGCCCGACCGTCATCGGCGGTCTCGCCGCCGCCGGGTACCGGATCTCCACCTCCGGCGCCGCCGAGCGCCAGGGCATCGTGCACCGCCTGGACGTGGGCACCTCGGGCCTGATGGTGGTCGCCAAGTCCGAGTACGCGTACACGTCGCTCAAGCGCCAGTTCAAGGAGCGCACGGTCGACAAGCGCTACCACACGCTGGTCCAGGGCCACCCGGACCCGACGAGCGGCACCATCGACGCCCCCATCGGCCGCCACCCGAACCACGACTACAAGTGGGCGGTCACCGCCGACGGCAAGCCGTCGGTGACCCACTACGACCTCATCGAGGCATTCCGCGCCGCCTCCCTGCTGGACGTGAAGCTGGAGACGGGCCGCACCCACCAGATCCGCGTCCACATGGCCGCTCACCGGCACCCGTGCGTCGGCGACCTCACCTACGGCGCCGACCCGACCCTCGCCAAGCGGCTGCGCCTGACCCGCCAGTGGCTGCACGCCGTCCGCCTCGGTTTCGAGCACCCCGGGGACGGCCGCTGGGTGGAGTTCGGGAGCGACTACCCCGAAGACCTCCAGAAGGCCCTCGACCAGGTCCGGGAGGAGACGTGGGCGTGAGCCCGCGCCACACCGTCCGGGTCGTCGAGGACCCCGCCGACCGCGAGGCCTGCTTCGCGGTCCGCAAGGAGGTCTTCGTGGCCGAACAGGGCGTCCCGGAGGACATCGAGTACGACGCCCACGACGCCGTGGCCGTGCACGTGCTGGCGGTCCACGAGGACGGCCGGCCGCTGGGCACCGGGCGGCTGCTGTACGGCGCGGCGGCGGCGGACCGGACCGGCGGGGACGCCTCGGTCGGCGCGCTGGGCCGGCTCGCCGTCCTGCGGGCGGCGCGCGGGCTCGGCGTCGGCGCGGCCCTGGTGCGCGCCATCGAGGAGGCGGCGCGCGCGCGTGGCCTCACGGCGGTGGACCTGCACGCGCAGACCCAGGCCCTGGGCTTCTACGAACGCCTGGGCTACACGGCGTACGGCCCGGAGTTCCAGGACGCCGGCATACCGCACCGGGCGATGCGCCGGGCTCTTTAGGAGCCGGCGGCTCCGGACCGGCCGGTGCCGAGGGGATGTCCTGCGGAATCCGCAGGTCGCGATGGCAGACTGGACCCCGGCCGTGTGATCGTCGACCCCCGGAGCGCCGTCCGTGGACCAGCTGGCTCTGTTGTTCGTACTGTTGCTCGGGGCCCTGGTGAGCGTCCCGGTCGGGGACCGGCTGGGGGTGCCGGCGCCGGTGCTGATGACCCTGTTCGGTGGGGTCCTGGCCGTGCTGGATTTCGTACCCAACGTGGACATCCCGCCCGAGCTGATCCTGCCGGGGCTGCTGCCGCCCCTGCTCTACGCCGCCGTCCGCCGCACCTCCTGGCGGCAGTTCGCGGCCAACGTGCGGCCGATCTTCCTGCTGGCCGTCGCCCTGGTGTTCGTGACGATGGTCTGCGTGGCGTTCGTCGCCCACCGGATCGTGCCCGGACTTCCGTTCGCCGCCGCCTTCGCGCTCGGCGCCCTGATCGCCCCGCCCGACCCGGTCGCCGCGACCAGCGTCGCCGGACAGCTGGGGCTGCCGCGCCGGCTGGTGTCGATCCTGGAGGGCGAGGGGCTGTTCAACGACGTCACGGCCATCGTCCTGTACCACGTGGCGATCGCCGCCGCCGTCAGCGGCACCTTCTCGGCCTGGCGGGCCGGGCTGGACCTGGTGCTGTCCGCCGTCGTCGCGGTCCTCGTGGGGCTGGCGCTGGGCTGGGGCGCGAACAAGCTGATGGGCCTGCTGGGCGACCCGACGCTCCAGATCGGCATGACCCTGCTGGTGCCCTACGCCTCCTACGTGCTCGCGGAGAAGCTGCACGGCTCCGGGGTGCTCGCCGTGCTCACCACCGCCCTCTTCCTCGCCGAGTACGCCACCGACGCCGACGACGTGCTGACCCGGCTCGCCGGGCACACCTTCTGGGACATCATCGACACCCTCGTCACCGGAGTCGCCTTCGGGCTCATCGGGCTGGAGCTGCACAACGCCGTCCACACGGCCCAGGGCCGGTGGGGCGAGATGCTCGGCTGGGCGGCGGCCGTCGTGGGCGTGGTGGTGGTCGTACGGCTGCTGTGGCTGCTGCCGGCGACCTGGCTGACCAAACGGCTGCACGCCCGCCGGGACTACGACGAGGAGATCCCGGTCAGCTGGCGGGAGACCGTCGTGATGTGGTGGGCCGGGATGCGCGGGGTGGCCTCGGTGGCGCTGGCGCTGGCCGTGCCGCTGCGGACCGAGGACGGCTCCCCCTTCCCCGACCGGGACGAGATCATCTTCATCGCGTTCGGAGTGATCGTCGCCACACTGGTGGTGCAGGGGCTCACGCTGCCCTGGCTGGTGCGGCGGCTCGGGGTGCGGGCCGACGCCGCGCGGGAGAAGGAGTTCGAGAAGGAGCTGGCGGTGCGGGCGGCGAAGGCGGCCAAGCGCCGGCTGCGGGAGATCGAGCAGGTCGAGGAGCTGCCCGAGGAGCTGTCCGAGCAGATGCTGCGGCGCGCCTTCGAGATCGGGATCCGGATCAGTCCGGACATGGGGGAGGACGAGCGGCGCGAGGCCCAGGTCCAGCGGGTCAAGCGGATCAAACGGGTGCGGCGCATCCAGAACGAGATGCTCAGCGCCGCGCGGCACGAGGTGCTGGCCGCGCGGAGCGAGCCCGGCGCGGACCCGGAGATCGTGGACCGGGTGCTGCGCCATCTCGACGTACGGAGCCTGCGGTGACGTCCGCTCAGCCGCGACCCGAGCGCGGGAACTCGTAGGCCCTGCGGAAGGAGGTGCCGTCGGGAGAGGGGGCCTGGTGCGGCGGGAGGACCGCGTCGGCGGTGTTCACCCGGGGCAGCGCGTAGGGGTGTTCCGCGGCCAGCCAGGTGACCATCTGCTCGCGGACCGTGACCCGGACCGTCCAGATGTCGTCCGCGTCCTTGGCCGTCACCAGGGCCCGCACCTGGATGGTGTTGGGCGTGCTGTCCGTCACCTGGAGGCCGTAGGCGCGGCCGTCCCAGGCCGGGCAGGCGCGCAGGATGTCCCGCAACTTCTCGCGCATCGCCTCCACCGGCGCGCTGTGGTCGAGGTGCCAGTAGACGATCCCGGTCATCTGCGGGGTGCCCCGGGACCAGTTCTCGAACGGCCTGGAGGTGAAGTACGACACCGGCATGGTGATCCGGCGCTCGTCCCAGGTCCGGACCGTCAGGAAGGTCAGGGTGATCTCCTCGACCGTGCCCCACTCGCCGTCGACCACGACCGTGTCGCCGATCCGGACCATGTCGCCGAAGGCGATCTGCAGCCCGGCGAACATGTTGGACAGCGTGGACTGGGCGGCGACACCGGCCACGATGCCGAGGACACCGGCCGAGGCCAGCAGGGAGGCGCCGGCCGCGCGCATCGCCGGGAACGTCAGCAGCATCGCCGCCACGGCCACCACCCCGACGATCGCCGACACCACCCGCATGATCAGCGTCACCTGGGTGCGCACCCGGCGGACCCGGGCCGGGTCGTGGTGGGCGCGCGCGTAACGCGTGTACGTCGTCTCGACTATGGCCGCCGCGATCCGGATCACCAGCCATGCCGCCGCGCCGATCAGCACCAGGGTCAGCGTCCGGCCGACGCCGGTGCGGTGCTCCGGGAACAGCTCGGCCTCGTCGTAGGAGCCTCTGAGCAGGGCCGCGCACAGTACGAGTTGATAGGGCACGCGGGCGCGCCGCAGCAGGTCCCACAGCGGGGTGTCGCCATGCCTGTCGTCGGCCTTGCGCAGCAGCAGGTCCGTGGCCCAGCCGACCAGCAGGGTCAGCACCACGGCACCGCCGGCCACGATCGCGGGGCGGAGTACGGTCTCCATGCCTCCGAACGTAACCGGCTTCGGCCGGTCATGAACATGTGTCTTCGGGACGCGCGTGGGTAGGGCCGCGATGCGCCCCCGGTGCGCCCGGCTGGCACCATGGCCCTATGAACATCATGCTCTTTCACTCGACCTACGGGCTCAGGCCCGCGGTGCGCGAGGCCGCGGACCGGCTGCGCGCGGCGGGCCACGAGGTGTGGACGCCGGACCTCTTCGAGGGGCGCACGTTCGACACCGTCGAGGCGGGCATGGAGTTCAACGAGGGGATCGGCAAGGAGGAACTGCTGAAGCGGGCCGTGCTGGCGGCGGCGCCCTACTCCGAACGCGGGCTGGTGTACGCCGGGTTCTCGCTCGGCGCCTCCGTCGCCCAGACCCTCGCCCTCGGCGACGAGAAGGCACGCGGGCTGCTGCTCCTGCACGGCACCTCCGACATCGCGCCGAACGCGCACGTGGACGAGCTGCCGGTGCAGCTGCACGTGGCCGAACCCGACCCGTTCGAGCCGGACGACTGGCTGAGCGCCTGGTATCTGCAGATGGGCCGCACCGGCGCCGACGTGGAGGTCTACCGGTACGCCGGGGCCGGCCACCTCTACACCGACCCCGGGCTGCCGGACTACGACGCGGAGGCCGCCGAGGCCACCTGGCGGGTGGCGCTCGGCTTCCTCGGCTCGCTCGGGTGAGGGATCACACCGGGTCGTAGGTCCGCTCGACCTTCTGGGTGCCGCTCAGGGTGCGGTAGGAGCGCGCCCAGGTGGCGCGGGCGTCCGGGTCGGTGCGGTCGGACAGGACGTAGTAGTCCATCTGCGCCCGCTCGGCGGTGATGTCCAGCACGCCGTAGCCGTGCCGGTCCGTGTCGACCCAGTGGACGTGCCGGTTGGCGGCCCTGATGACCGGGGCGGCGACCGCGGAGACCGTGCCCTCGGGCACCTTGACGATGTCGTCCAGGTTGTCGGAGGTCACCGAGGTCACCACGAACTCGGTGGCCGCCGACGGCGACAGCGGGTAGGTGCCCGCGTCCACCGGCACGTCGTTGGCCCAGGCCATGTGGATGTCACCGGTCAGGAAGACGGTGTTCCTGATCGTGTTGGACCGCAGGTGGGCCAGGAGTTCGCGGCGGTCGTCGGTGTAGCCGTCCCACTGGTCGGTGTTGAAGGCGATGCCCTCCTGCGGCAGGCCGAGCAGCTTGGCGAGCGGCTTCAGCAGGTCGGCGGAGAGCGAGCCGATGGCGAACGGCGAGATCATCACCGAGTTGCCGACCAGCCGCCACTTCGTGTCGGAGGCGCGCAGTCCGGCCTTGAGCCAGTCGAGCTGGGCCCGGCCGGTGAGCGTGCGGTCCGGGTCGTCCACCGAGCCGCTCGCCGTGGCCGCCTGCCGCGAGCGGAAGGAGCGCAGGTCCAGCAGGGACAGGTCGGCGAGCTTGCCGAAGCGCAGCCGCCGGTAGGTGGTGCCGGCGAGGGCCGGGCGGACCGGCATCCACTCGAAGTAGGCCTGCTTGGCGGCGGCCTGACGGGCCGCCCAGCCGCCCTCGGCGCCCTCGGTGTGGTTGACCGCTCCGCCCGGCCAGGCGTTGTCGGCGAACTCGTGGTCGTCCCAGATCGCGATGACCGGCGCCGTCAGGTGCAGGGCCATCAGGTCGGGGTCGGTCTTGTACGTCGCGTGCCGGGTCCGGTAGTCGGCGAGAGTGAGGATCTCGTTCGCCGGCGCGTGCGGGCGGACGACCTTGCCCCGGGCGCCGTACTCGCCGGAGGCGTACTCGTAGATGTAGTCGCCGAGGTGCAGCCAGGCGTCCAGGTCGCCCCGGGCCGCGAGGTGGCGGTAGGCGGCGAAGTACCCGGCCTCCCAGTTGGCGCAGGAGACCACGCCGAAGCGCAGGGAGGAGACGTCCGCGTCCGCCGCCGGCGCGGTGCGGGTGCGCGCCACCGGGGAGTCGGTACCGCCCGCGGAGAAGCGGAACCAGTAGTCCGTGGCCGGGGAGAGGCCCCGTACGTCGGCCTTGACGGTGTGGTCGGAGGCGGCCGTGGCGGTGACGGAGCCCCGGGCGACGACGTCCGTCAGCGCCTGGTCGCGGGCCACGACCCAGCCGACCTCGGTGTCCGGGCCGAGCCCGGAGCCGGGTATGGCCTCCGGGACGGGGGTCACCCGGGTCCACAGCAGCACGCCGTCGGGCAGCGGGTCGCCGGAGGCGACGCCGTGCAGGAAGGCGGGGGCGCCGGTGGCGGCGCGGGCCGGCAGGGCGGCGGCCAGCGGGCCGGCCAGCACGGTGGACGCCGCCGCGGCCTTGACGACCGTACGGCGGCGGGGCGGAAGCGAGCCGGGGTCCTGTGCGGCCCCGGCTGATCTGTATCGACTGGTCACGACCGATCAGGTTACTGATCGGTATGCGCGAAGGCGGGCGAACTCCCGAAAGTTCGCCCGCAGTTCGGCGTGTCGTGGGCTCAGCCCTTGAGGGCCGCCTCCAGCGCGGTGTTGAACTCCTCGACGGTCATCGGCGCGTTCTTGCCGCCGGCGTCCGTCAGGGCCTTGCCGTCCATCTTCAGGGTCGGGGTGGCCTCGACGCCGTCCTTGTCGAAGACCTTCGACTCCTCCAGCGCCCACCGGTCGAAGGTGCCGTCCTTGACGTCCTTCTGGAACTTCGCGTTGCCCTTCAGGGCGGGGACCGTGTCGGCGATCTCGATCAGGTAGGAGTCGTCCTTGAACTTGTCGTCGGTCTCCGCCGGGTGCCACTTCTTGGAGAACAGCGCGCTCTTGTACTCCAGGAACGCCTCCGGGCTGACGTTGAGCGCCGCGCCCAGGGCGCTCAGCGCGTTCTTCGAACCCTCGCCGGTCAGGCCCTTGTCGAGGAAGGTCGCGCCGACGAACTGGACCTTGTACTTGCCGGCGTCGAGGTCCTCCTTGACGGTCGGGCCGACCGCCTGCTCGAAGGAGGCGCAGACCGGGCAGCGCGGGTCCTCGTACATCACCAGCGTCTTCTTGGCGGTGCTCTTGCCGACCAGGACCGTCGTGCCGTCCTCGCCCGTGGCGTGGGCCGGCTTGACCAGCTTGGCGTCCTTCGCCGACTCCCAGTAGCCGGGCTTGTTGGCCTGGACGACGGCGTAGCCGATGCCGCCGGCCGCCGCCAGCACGGCGACGACCGAGCCGGCCACGATCAGCTGCCGCCTGGCCTTGTCGCGCTTGGCCTGCCGCTCGCGCTCCTGCCGCAGCCGCTCCCGGGCCGCCGTCTTCGCGGCCTGGCTGTTCCGCTTGCTCATGGTGGTGATCTCCCTGGGGGACGCGCACATGTCGTACGCGGTTCGTAGGTGGGGGACTGATGTGCTCGGGTGCCGTCCGCCGCGCGGGAGCCGTGGCTCAGGCGAGGGCGGTCCGGCCGGGGCGGGAGCACGGCGGTCCACGCCGTCCCAGGGAGTGCGCGAGGAGCCGGTCCCGGGCGGTGGCCCGGCGCGGCGCCGGGCGGTGCGGCCCGCGGACCGGAAGCGGCCGTACGACGACCGCGGCCACCGCCAGCAGCAGCGGCCGGAAGGTGGTGGCGGCGACCGCGCGCACCAGCCGGGTCAGCGCCCGCTCGCCCCGGCGCAGCCAGGCCGCGGCGAGCAGGCCCACACCGACGTGTGCGGCCAGCAGCAGCCAGGCGGCGGCCGGGCCGGCGTGCGCGAACAGCTCTCCCGCCGGATCGGGACCGGCCATCCGGGCCAGCGGAGAGCCCACCCGGCCCTCGCACAGCACGTCCAGGCCGACCGCGCGCAGCGGGCCCGCGACCGGGCCGCCCGCCCGGCCGTAGCAGGCGTGCTGACCGGTGGTGAACACCGTGTCGGCGGCCAGCTCCAGCGGGACCAGCAGGGCCGCGATCCGGCCGAAGCCGCGCTCGCGGCCCGCCAGCCCGTACGCGGTGACGAACACCCCGGCGGCGACCGCGGCCACGGTCGCCCCCGGCAGCGGGGCACGGGACAGCAGCACGTGCGACGCGGTGCCGAGCGTCACGACGAAGGCCGTGAACAGCGCCGCGCGCACGGCTCTGAGCTGGGTCCCGGATATGTCCATAGCGATTGGAGAGTGTGTCACGTCCGCGGGTAAGGGACCCCTAAAGGGTGCCTGTGAATCCGCGAAGGTCACAGCCCCGGAATCCGGCCGTTGCGGAACAGGTCCACGAAGATCTGGTGATCGGCGCGCGCGCGTGCGCCGTAGCCGTGCGCGAAGTCCACCAGAAGGGGCGCGAAGCCCTCCTCGTCGGCCGCGATCGCCGCGTCGATGGCCCGCTCGGTGGAGAACGGCACCAGGGACTCGCCGGAGGTGTCGTCCGCCACCGCGTGCATGGTCGCGGTGGCCCGGCCCAGGTCGGCGACGACGGCCGCGATCTCCTCCGGGTCGTCGATGTCGCCCCAGTCCAGGTCCACCGCGTACGGCGAGACCTCGGCGACCAGCTGGCCCGCGCCGTCCAGCTCGGTCCAGCCCAGCCACGGGTCGGCGTGCGCCTGGAGCGCGCGCTGGGAGATCACCGTGCGGTGTCCCTCGTGCAGGAAGTACTCCGCGATGGCCGGATCCGTGACGTGCCGGGAGACGGCCGGGGTCTGCGCCTGCTTGATGTAGATCACCACATCGTTCTCCAGGGCGTCGCTGTGGCCCTCCAGGAGGATGTTGTACGACGGCAGGCCCGCCGAGCCGATGCCGATGCCCCGGCGCCCCACCACGTCCTTCACCCGGTAGGAGTCCGGGCGGGCCAGGGAGGAGTCCGGCAGGGTCTCCAGATAGCCGTCGAAGGCCGCCAGGACCTTGTAGCGGGTGGCAGCGTCCAGCTCGACGGAGCCGCCGCCCGGGGCGAAGCGGCGCTCGAAGTCGCGGATCTCCGTCATCGACTCCAGCAGCCCGAACCGGGTCATCGAGCGGGCGTCACGCAGCGCGTCCAGCAGCGGACCCTGCGCGGTCTCCAGCGTGAACGGCGGCACCTCGTCCCGCTTGGCGCCCGTGGCCAGGGCGTGGATCCGCTCCCGGTACGCGTGCGCGTAGATGGTCACCAGCTCGGTGATCTGCGCGTCGCCGAGCGCCTTCGCGTACCCGATCAGCGCGACGGACGCCGCGAAGCGCTTGAGGTCCCAGGTGAAGGGGCCGACGTAGGCCTCGTCGAAGTCGTTGACGTTGAAGACCAGCCGGCCGTTCGAATCCATGTACGTGCCGAAGTTCTCCGCGTGCAGGTCGCCGTGGATCCACACGCGCGAGGTGCGCTCGTCCAGGTACGGACCGCCGCGCCTGTCGGTGTCCAGGTCGTGGTAGAAGAGGCACGCCGTGCCCCGGTAGAACGCGAAGGCCGAGGCCGCCATCTTCCGGAACTTCACCCGGAACGCGGCCGGGTCGGCGGCCAGGAGCCGGCCGAAGGCGGTGTCGAAGACGGCGAGGATCTCCTCGCCGCGCTGCTCCTCGTCGAGCTGGGGGACCGACATCGCGGGGTGCCTCCTGGTGCATGTGTACGACAGCGTTTCTGCCGTCTCCAACGCACGAAGGTACGCGCAGGTGCCCGCCCGTCACCCGACCGCCACCCCCCACGGAGACGCTTCGCGCCACTGTGCTTGTCCTGTCCGTCACCCGACCGCCACCCCTCACGGAGGCGCTTCGCGCCACCGGCTGTCAGTGGTGAGGCATAGACTTCGACGCTGACCCCAGAACCGTCCGCCAGACCGTCGCCGAGTGTTTCCCCGGAGGCTCAACCGTGTCGAAGCCGCCCTTCACGCACCTGCACGTCCACACCCAGTACTCGCTGCTGGACGGTGCCGCGCGGCTGAAGGACATGTTCAACGCCTGCAATGAGATGGGCATGACGCACATCGCCATGTCCGACCACGGCAACCTGCACGGCGCGTACGACTTCTTCCACTCCGCGAAAAAGGCCGGAATCACCCCGATCATCGGGATCGAGGCCTATGTCGCCCCCGAGTCCCGGCGCAACAAGCGCAAGATCCTCTGGGGTCAGCCGCACCAGAAGAGGGACGACGTCTCCGGTTCCGGTGGTTACACCCACAAGACGATGTGGGCGGTGAACAAGACCGGCCTGCACAACCTCTTCCGGCTCTCCTCCGACGCCTACGCCGAGGGCTGGCTCCAGAAGTGGCCCCGGATGGACAAGGAGACCATCGCCCAGTGGTCCGAGGGCATCGTCGCCTCCACCGGCTGCCCCTCCGGCGAGGTGCAGACCCGGCTGCGCCTCGGCCACTTCGACGAGGCACTGAAGGCCGCCGCCGAGTACCAGGACATCTTCGGCAAGGACAAGTACTTCCTGGAGCTGATGGACCACGGCATCGAGATCGAGCGCCGGGTCCGCGACGGCCTGCTGGAGATCGGCAAGAAGCTCGGCATCCCCCCGCTGGTCACCAACGACTCGCACTACACCTACGCGCACGAGGCCGGGGCCCACGACGCCCTGCTGTGCATCCAGACCGGCAAGAACCTCTCCGACCCCGACCGCTTCAAGTTCGACGGCACCGGTTACTACCTGAAGTCCACGGACGAGATGTACGCCATCGACTCCTCGGACGCCTGGCAGGAGGGCTGCGCCAACACGCTCCTCGTCGCCGAGATGGTGGACACCGCCGGCATGTTCGAGAAGCGCGACCTCATGCCCAAGTTCGACATCCCCGAGGGCTACACCGAGGTCACCTGGTTCAAGGAGGAGGTCCGCCGCGGCATGGAGCGCCGCTACCCGGGCGGCGTCCCCGAGGACCGCCAGAAGCAGGCCGAGTACGAGATGGACACCATCATCTCGATGGGCTTCCCGGGCTACTTCCTCGTGGTCGCCGACTTCATCATGTGGGCCAAGAAGCAGGGCATCGCGGTCGGCCCCGGCCGTGGTTCCGCGGCCGGCTCGATCGTCGCCTACGCCCTCGGCATCACCGACCTCGACCCGATCCCGCACGGCCTGATCTTCGAGCGGTTCCTCAACCCCGAGCGCATCTCGATGCCCGATGTCGACATCGACTTCGACGAGCGCCGGCGCGTCGAGGTGATCCGGTACGTGACCGAGAAGTACGGCGCCGACAAGGTCGCCATGATCGGCACCTACGGCACCATCAAGGCCAAGAACGCGATCAAGGACTCCGCGCGCGTGCTGGGCTACCCGTACGCGATGGGCGACCGCATCACCAAGGCCATGCCCGCCGACGTCCTCGGCAAGGGCATCCCGCTGTCCGGCATCACCGACCCCAGCCACCCGCGCTACAGCGAGGCCGGCGAGGTCCGCTCGATGTACGAGAACGAGCCGGATGTGAAGAAGGTCATCGACACCGCGCGCGGTGTGGAGGGCTTGGTGCGGCAGATGGGCGTGCACGCCGCCGGTGTGATCATGTCCAGCGAGACCATCACCGAGCACGTCCCGGTGTGGGTCAGGCACACCGACGGCGTGACCATCACCCAGTGGGACTACCCGAGCTGTGAGTCGCTCGGCCTGCTGAAGATGGACTTCCTGGGCCTGCGCAACCTCACGATCATGGACGACGCGGTCAAGATGGTGAAGGCCAACAAGGGCCTCGACATCGACCTGCTGTCCCTGCCGCTGGACGACCCCACGACCTTCGAACTGCTCCAGCGCGGCGACACCCTCGGCGTCTTCCAGTTCGACGGCGGCCCGATGCGGTCCCTGCTCCGGCTGATGAAGCCGGACAACTTCGAGGACATCTCCGCCGTCTCGGCCCTGTACCGGCCGGGCCCGATGGGCATGAACTCGCACACGAACTACGCGCTGCGCAAGAACGGGCAGCAGGAGATCACGCCGATCCACCCGGAGCTGGAGGAGCCGCTCAAGGAGGTCCTGGACGTCACCTACGGCCTGATCGTCTACCAGGAGCAGGTGCAGAAGGCCGCCCAGATCATCGCCGGCTACTCGCTCGGCGAGGCCGACATCCTCCGCCGGGTGATGGGCAAGAAGAAGCCGGAGGAACTGGAGAAGAACTTCGTCATCTTCCAGGCCGGCGCCCGCAAGAACGGCTACAGCGACGAGGCCATCCAGGCGCTGTGGGACGTGCTGGTCCCGTTCGCCGGCTACGCGTTCAACAAGGCCCACTCGGCCGCGTACGGCCTGGTGTCGTACTGGACGGCGTACCTGAAGGCGAACCACCCCGCCGAGTACATGGCCGCCCTGCTCACCTCCGTCAAGGACGACAAGGACAAGTCGGCGGTCTATCTGAACGAGTGCCGTCGCATGGGCATCCGGGTGCTCCCGCCGAACGTCAACGAGTCGGAGGCGAACTTCGCGGCCCAGGGCGACGACGTGATCCTCTTCGGCCTGTCCGCCGTCCGCAACGTCGGCACCAACGTCGTCGAGTCGATCATCAAGTGCCGCAAGGCGAAGGGGAAGTACACCTCCTTCCCCGACTACCTCGACAAGGTCGAGGCGGTGGTCTGCAACAAGCGCACCACCGAATCGCTGATCAAGGCCGGCGCCTTCGACTCCATGGGCCACACCCGCAAGGGGCTCATGGCCCAGTACGAGCCGATGATCGACAACGTGGTCGCGGTCAAGCGCAAGGAGGCCGAGGGCCAGTTCGACCTCTTCGGCGGGATGGGCGAGGAGACCAGCAGCGAACCCGGCTTCGGACTCGACGTGGAGTTCTCCACCGACGAGTGGGACAAGACCTATCTGCTCGCCCAGGAGCGGGAGATGCTCGGTCTGTACGTCTCCGACCACCCCCTCTTCGGCCTGGAGCACGTCCTCGCCGACAAGGCCGACGCGGGCATCTCCCAGCTCACCGGCGGCGAGCACGCCGACGGCGCGGTGGTCACCATCGGCGGCATCATCTCCGGCCTCCAGCGCAAGATGACCAAGCAGGGCAACGCCTGGGCCATCGCCACCGTGGAGGACCTCGCGGGCTCCATCGAGTGCATGTTCTTCCCGGCCACCTACCAGCTGGTGTCGACCCAACTCGTCGAGGACGCCGTGGTGTTCGTCAAGGGCCGGCTCGACAAGCGGGAGGACGTGCCGCGGCTGGTCGCGATGGAGCTCCAGGTCCCGGACCTGTCCAACGCGGGCACCAACGCGCCCGTGATCCTCACCATCCCGGCCACCCGGGTCACCCCGCCGATGGTCAGCCGCCTCGGCGAGATCCTCAGCCACCACAAGGGCGACAGCGAGGTGCGCATCAAGCTCCAGGGCCCGCGCAAGACCACCGTGCTGCGCCTGGACCGGCACCGGGTCAAGCCCGACCCGGCCCTGTTCGGCGACCTGAAGGTGCTGCTCGGCCCGTCCTGCCTGGCCGGCTGAGGCCGCCGCCGCAAGAGGGCGGGAAAAGCAGCGGGGGCAGGGGTGGAAGAAGGGGCAGGAAAAGGGGCGCACCCGGCACGGGTGCGCCCCTCATATGTGCCCGGGCTTCAACTGCCCTTTAGTTGTGGCCGAAGCTCTTCTGCTTCTTGCGCGCGCCCTCCGCCGGGCCGCCCTGGATGTGGGACACCGGCGACTCGGGCTCCTGAGCCGGGGGCCGCTGCGCGTGCTCGCTCTGCTGCGCGCGGTTCTTCGGGCCGGCCTGCTTGCGGTTCTTGTTCTTGGCCATGGTGATGCCTCCTGTGGGGGATCTAGGGGCCAGGGCCGGGACCAGATTCACATACGCTGACATCAGGCGCATGTCGGATAATTACCGTGTGTGACAGGGCAGCTGGGCGGCCGAGAACCGGAAACGCCACGCCGAAGATCGAGTTCGGGCCGTTAAGCTCCGCGGGGTCGGGCAGACTCGAAGCAAGTCCGAAGCAAAGCCTCCCGGGAAGAGGGTGAGTCGCGTGGACCGCTGCATCGTCCTGGTGGACGCCGGGTACCTGCTGGGCGCCGCCGCCAGCCTCCTCGCGGGTGAGCCCTCGCGGTCCCGGATCACCGTCGACCACGCCGGGCTGATCCAGGCCCTGCGTGAACGCGCGGAGTCCGACACCGAGCGCCCGTTGCTGCGCATCTACTGGTTCGACGGTGCCCCCGACCGGGTTCCCCAGCCCGAGCACCGCCGCCTGCGCGTGATGCCCCGGGTCACCGTCCGGCTGGGCGCCCTGACCCGCAGCGACGGACGCTGGGCCCAGAAGGGCGTGGACGCCGCCATGCACGCCGAACTGACCGAACTGGCCCGCAACCGCGCCTGTTCCGACATCGTCCTGGTCACCGGCGACGGCGATCTGCTGCCCGGCATGATGGCCGCCAAGGAGCACGGCGTCGCCGTCCACCTGTGGGCCGTGCAGGCCGCCGACGGCGACTACAACCAGTCCGAGGACCTGGTCGCCGAGGCCGACGAGCGGCGGGTGCTGGACCGCGTCTGGATCACCCAGGCCGTCCGTGCCAAGGAGCTGACCGGCGTCTGCCCCCCTTCGCCCGCGCCCCGCCCCGAGATCGCCGCGATCCTCTCCGCCCCCCTGCCCGACTCCGCGCTCACCACGGCCGAACGGCCCGCCGAACAGCCCGCGCACCCCCCGGCCGCCGCGGCGGCGCAGAACGGCGCCCCCGAGCGGGTCCCGGCCGCCAAGGGCGTCCCCACCCCCAAGGACCTGGCCGCGCTGCGCGCACCCGGCACCCAGACCGTGCAGCACCCGGCCACCGCGACCCTGCGCTGGTCCTCCGACAAGGGCTGGGTCGACCGGCCCGGCGTGGTCGCCGAGCCCCCCGAGGCCGCCTCCCTGCCGACGCTGGCCCAGCTGACCACCGCCGAACAGCGCTGGGCCGACCGGGAGGAGGACATCACCACCGTCGGCGGCGACCCGTACGAGGTGGGGCAGGTCTTCGCCCGCCGCTGGATCTCCCGGCTCGGCGACCAGGGACACTTGCAGCGGCTGTCGCAGATGTACCCGCGCATCCCGCACCGCATCGACGGCGAGCTGCTGCGCTACGCGGCCCGCTTCGGGCTGCTCGCGCACAAGGACGACCAGATCGACGAACACGACCGTTACGCCATCCGGGCGGGGTTCTGGCGCGAGTTCGACATCCCGGCGGCGGCCGAACAGCACGCGCCCGCCGGCGACTGAATCCCCGTAGCCGCCCCCAAAGGCGAGTAAAGCGCCCGGACCCCGTAGTCTCGTCCCTTGTGATGACGCGCGCGGGACAGGCACTCGGCTACGACGAGGTCGTACGCGTACGCGGGCTCAGCAAGACCTACCCGGCGATCCGGGGCCGGCGGGGCACGCCGGGCACCCCCGAGGTACGGGCCACCGACGGGGTGGAACTGGACGTGCGGCGCGGCGAGGTGTTCGGGCTGCTCGGCCCGAACGGCGCCGGCAAGTCCACCCTGGTACGGCAGCTCACCGGGCTGCTGCGGCCGGACACGGGCAGCGTCGAGATCCTCGGCCACGACATCGTCCGGCACCCCGAGCGGGCGGCCCGCATCCTCGCCTACCTCGGCCAGGAGTCCAGCGCCCTGGACGAGCTGACCGTCTCCCTCGCCGTCGAGACCACCGGGCGCCTGCGCGGCCTGGACGTACGGCGGGCCCGGGCCGAACGGGACGCCGTGCTGGAGGAACTGGGGCTGACCCCGATCGCCGGCCGTGCGCTGAAGAAGCTGTCCGGCGGGCAGCGGCGGCTCGCCTGCTTCGCCGCCGCGCTGGTGGGCCGGCGCCCGCTGCTCGTGCTGGACGAGCCGACCACCGGCATGGACCCGGTGGCCCGGCGCGCGGTGTGGGCGGCTGTGGACCGGCGGCGGGCCGAGCACGGCACGACCGTGCTGCTGGTCACCCACAACGTGATCGAGGCCGAGACGGTGCTGGACCGGGTCGCCGTGCTCGACCAGGGCCGGGTCATCGCCTGCGACACCCCCGCCGGGCTCAAGGCGCGGGTGGCCGGCGAGGTGCGGGTGGAACTGGTGTGGCGGGAGCGGGCGCCGCTGGAGGTGCCCGAGGTGGCCGTGCTGCGCGAGCGGGCGGCGCGGTCCGGCCGGCGCTGGACGCTGCGGCTCGCCCCCGAGGAGGCCCGCGCCGTCGTCGCCACGGTGACCGGCGGGGCCGCCTTCGCCGCCCTGGACGACTTCACGCTCGCCACGCCCAGCCTGGAGGACGTCTATCTGGCGCTGGGCGGCGAGGCCCGGCAGGGACTGGTGAGGGCGTGAGCGAGCGGGTCCCGCAGCACGCGAGGGTCTGTGCCGCCGCCGAAGCGAAGAGGAGCAGCTCGTCGTGAGTGTCGTACCCGCCGAGGTTCTGCCCGGCGGCTCCCGGGCCGTGCCGGAGACGGCGTCCGGCCCGGCCGAGCTCGGGCCGCGGGCGCGGCTGTGGCCGTCGCTGGTGGCCGTCTACCGGGCGCAGCTGTCCCGGGCCCGGGTGGCACGGATTCCGCTGCTGTTCGTGGCGACCTTCCAGTCCGTCGGCATCGCCGTGATGATGCGCGGTGTGGTCGAGGGCGGTGACGAGGCCCAGTCCGTGGTGGCCGGCTCGTCGGTGCTGGTCGTCGCCTACGTGGCGCTGAACCTGCTCTCGCAGTACTTCGGGCAGCTGCGGGCCAGCGGCGGGCTCGACCACTACGCCACCCTGCCGGTGCCGCCGGCCGCCGTGGTGCTGGGCGCGGCGGCGGCCTACGCCTCCTTCACCGTGCCGGGCACCCTGGTCACCGCCGTCTTCGGCTGTGTGCTCTTCGGGCTGCCGCTGACCAACCTGTGGGTCCTGCTGGCCGTCATCCCGCTCGCCGGGGCCGCGCTCGCCGGGCTCGGCGCCGCGTGCGGGCTGCTCGCGCCCCGGCCGGAGCTGGCCACGCTGCTCGGCCAGCTGGGCATGTCGGCGGCGCTGCTGCTGGGCGTGCTGCCGGCCGGCCGGATGCCGGAGGTGATCCGGCTGGCCCGCTCCCTGCTGCCCTCCACCTACGGCGTGGAGGCGTACGCGCGGACCTTCGGACCGCACCCCGACTGGGCCCTCGTCCTCGCTGACCTGGGCGTGTGCGCGGGCGTCGGCGTCGTCTCGCTGGCCGTGGCGACCCGGGCCTACCGCAGGGCCGCCGTCCGGTGACGCGGCGCACGGCGCGACCTGGCACGATGGCAGGGTGACCGCACCGTTGACTCCACCACCGCACGACGACTCCGCGCACCAGGTCTGGCAAGGGGCGCCGCCCGCCGGGGCGCTCGCCGGGCACGGGCCGGAACAGGACGGTCCCGGGCTGCGGACGGAGCTGCGGGAGGCCGCCGTGACCACGGTGGTGCTGGCGCTCGGCGGGGTGCTGCTGGGGCTGCTGTGGTGGTGGCTGGCGCCGCGCGTGCCGCTGGTCGGCGACGTGCTGGACAAGAGCTGGGTCGTCTACCTGAAGGACAGCGAGGGGGAGCAGGCCGTCGGGGTCGACGGAACGTTCACTCTGCTGGGGCTCGGCTTCGGACTCGTCAGCGCGCTCGTCGTCTTCCTGCTGCGCCGGCGCGGCGGGGTGCCCCTGGTGGTCGCGCTCGGACTCGGGGGCCTGCTCGGGTCGCTGCTGGCCTGGCGCCTCGGGATCTGGCTGGGCCCCGACCCGGACGTGCTCGCGCACGCCCAGGCGGCGGGCAAGGGCGTGACGTTCTCCGCGCCGCTGAAGCTGTCGGCCAAGGGCGCGCTACTGGCCTGGCCGCTCGCCGGGCTCCTGGCCCACCTCGGCCTGACCGCCCTGTTCGGCCCCCGGGACCCCGAGACGCCGTAGCCGACGGGCCGCGGGCCGCCGTGACGCGCTGGTCCGGCTTCCCGGGCCGGGCCGCCCGCGCCCGCGGGGCCCGGCGTGACCGGTCAGCTCTTGCCGATCGGGGCCAGTACCGCGTCCGTCAGGTCGGCCAGGTCCTTCGGGGACAGCTCGACCTCCAGGCCGCGGCGGCCGGCCGAGACGCAGATCGTGGGGTGGGCCGCGGCCGAGTCGTCGAGGACCGTGGGGAGCTTCTTGCGCTGGCCGAGCGGGGAGATGCCGCCGCGGACATAGCCCGTGGTGCGCTCGGCGAGCGCCGGGTCGGCCATCACCGCCCGCTTGCCGCCCACCGCCGCCGCCAGGGCCTTCAGGTCCAGCGAACCGGCCACCGGGACCACACCGACCACCAGGGAACCGTCCACCTCGGCCACCAGGGTCTTGAAGACCCGGTCCGGGGAGACGCCCATCGCCTCGGCCGCCTCCTCACCGTAGGAGGGATGGGACGGGTCGTGGTCGTAGGAGTGGACGGTGAAGTCCACGCCCGCCGCCGTCAGGGCCACCGTCGCGGGCGTGCCCCCGGACTGGGCCTTCTTCTGCTTCTTCGCCATCCTCGGTTTCCTCGTGGTCCCTGTGGTCCCTCAGTTCAGGCTCGTCGGCGTCCGCGTCAGCTCGAACGCGGGCAGCGACGGCAGGCTGCGGATGATCGACGTCTCCGCGCGCAGCAGCCTCAGCTCGTCCCGCAGCCGCGAGGCGGTGTCCGGCGCCTGGAGCAGCCGCTGCTTGGTCGGCGTGTCGTGCACCATCGCCGCGGCCACCAGGTACGACACCACGCCCGGGTCGTCCGGCAGTTCCGCGCCGGACGACAGCGAGCGCTCCCGGGCGCCCGCCAGCCGCTTCTGGTAGCGGCGGAAGGAGCGCAGGACGTCCTCGGCCAGCGCGCCGGCGTCGTCCCCGGGCTCCTCCGTCAGCTCCTCCAGCTCCGCGATCAGGTACGGGCCCGACGCGTCCACGGACAGCAGCCGCACCCGGGTCGTCCCGGTCGCCAGCACCTCGAACGTGCCGTCGGACCGTTCCCGGATGGTCGCCGCGTCGGCCACACAGCCCACCCCGTGGAAGGCGCGGAGCGGGTCCGGGCCGAAGCCGGCGGCCGGGCCCCGCTCGGGCCGCGCGGTGGGATCGGGCATGCCGGGGGCGCTCGGCGCGACCTCGTGGCCGTCCCGGATGGCGACGACGGCGAACCGGCGCGGCTCGTCCTCGGGGGTCTTCAGCAGGTCGCGCAGCATGGCGCGATACCGCTCCTCGAAGACGTTCAGCGGCAGCACGAGACCCGGGAACAGCACCGAGTTCAGCGGAAAGAGCGGCAGGCGGACGGTGGTCACGGCGCCCCAGCCTAGTGGCCTGCGGCGCGGGCGTGTCCGCCGTGTCCGTCACCGGGCTCCGGCGGCGCCGAGAGCAGCCCGGCCAGGGCGGCCCCGGGGAGCGCCGCGTCCAGCTCCTCGCGCAGCTTCAGGAAGTGGCCGAGCGGGTCCTCGGAGAACCGGTCCCAGGGGAACGACGTGGCGTACGGGCCGATCAGCCGCAGCTGGGCCCGGGCGTCCCGCCAGCGCTCCAGTCGCAGCAGCACGTACAGCAGCTTGTTGCGGACCTCGGCCGGGTACGGGTCGGCCGCCGGCAGGCGCGCGGACAGGGCGATCGCCCGGTCCGCCGCCGCCTCCAGCCGGCCGCGCGGCACCGCCGCGCCGCAGCCGTCGGTCAGATAGCCGAACGCCGCCCGGGCGGGCAGCGCCTGGACCAGCGAGTCGGCAGGGGCGTCCTGCGCGGCCCGGTCGGCGAAGTCGAAGCACTCGCGGTGGGAGCCGTGCCAGGAGGCGGCCAGGTAGCGCAGGGCGGCCACATGGCAGCCGTAGTGGTGCGGGGCGCGCCGGACAGCCGCCTCCCACAGCTCCCCGAAGTAGCGGTGCCCGGCCCGGGTGCCGCGCGCGTGGTCGAGCGCGATGCGCCAGGGCACCGGGTCGCGGTCGTCGGCGCGGGCGGCGGCGGTGATCAGCGGGCTCACCTCGCGCAGCAGCTCGGCCCGGGCCGGCGAGGGCCAGGCGCGGTCCACCGCCAGCTGGGCTCCGACCAGCAGCACCCCGGCGTCGTGGGGGTCGGCGGCGCGCCACTCCTCGTACCACTCCGGGCGGGAGCGGGCGAAGGCGGCCAGGCGCCGGGTGTACCGGTCCCGGTGCTCCCAGTCGGCCGTGGCGCGGGTGTCGGCGAGCAGCCCGGCCGCGGTGGCGTACTCGCCCCGGCCGGCCGCGACGAGCGCGGGCGAGAGGCGGTCGTCGGGCGCGTCGAGCACGGCCTCGTACCCGGCCGGTGGCCGGTGGGCCGGGCGCGCGGGTCGTCGGGGCATCCGGCGGTGGGGGCGGATGAACGAGGGCAGCAGAGCCATGGTGCCGACCATTGAAAGTCCGCAGGTCGGGGCGGCGCCAGAGGGACACGGCAAGTCGTGGAAGGTTGTACGGCCGACGGTGAAGGTCCTGTAAAGGGTGCATGTGCATGCGGGTCATGCGTGGGTGCGGAGGGCTCGCGCGGGTGCCGCGGGGATCGGCTCCGCCGTAGCGGCCGGGCGCGGCGAAGGGCGGCTCCGCCGTAGCGGTCGGGTGTGGCGAAGGGCGGCTCCGCTGGTAGTGGCCGGGTGTGGCGTGGGTCGGTTCCGCCGGTAGCGGTCGGGTGTGGAGGGTCGGATTCGTCGTAGCGGCCGGGTGTGGCGAGGAGGGGCTCCGCCCGTAACGGCCGGGTGCGGGGAGGACCGGTTCCGTCGTAGTAGCCGGGTGTGGCGTGGGTCGGTTTCGCCGGTAGCGGGCGGGTGTGGCGAGGAGGGGCTCCGCCCGCAGCGGGCGGGTGTGGGGAGGACCGGTTCCGTCGTGGTGGCCGGGTGTGGTGTGGGTCGGCTTCGGTGTGGCGGCCGGCGCAGCGGGCGGGTGCCGTGCGGGTCAGCTTCGTCGCAGCAGCCGGGTCGCGCCCGCCGCCACCGTGGTGGCCAGAACCCAGCCGGCGAGGATCATCACCGTCGCCAGCCACTGCCAGCCGCCGCGCAGCTGCCACTGGCCCGCCTGGCCGAGGTCGATCACCGGCAGCAGCAGGTCCAGTGTGAACAGCGCCGGACTCCAGGCCGGATGGCCGCCGGAGTTCAGCGGCGGATGGTCGGCGTGCGCGAACGCCAGCGTGCCCGCCGCCCACAGCACCGCCATCCACACCGCGGCCCGGCCCGGCCGGTAGCCGTAGGCCACGGTCCAGTCCTGCGCGAACCCCCAGACCTTGGCGGCCGGCGGCAGCGTCTCGCGCCGCCGGCGCTGCTTGGCGAGCAGCACCTCGCGCGCGTCCTCGTCCTCCCCGGCGGAGCGCAGCACCGAGGCCAGCCGCTCGTACGGCTCCGGGGCGTACTCGGCGGTGGCCGCCGCCACCCAGTCCAGGCGCCGGGTCAGCGGGAACGGGCCCTGCGGCACCAGGTTCTCGTAGGTGAACCCGCCCATGTGCAGATTGCCCGCCTCCGGCCAGCTGCTCGCCCGGTCCACCAGGTTCACCACGCGCGCGCCCGACAGCACCACCTTGCCGCGCTGCGGCTTGTCCCCGAGGAAGCGCAGCTCCGGCGTCTGCACCCGGCGCAGCGACAGCTCCTGGTCGTCGGTGAAGGCGAACCGGGCCCGCTCCAGGTCGACGGCGTCCCCGAACCGGCCGTCGTCCAGCCGCACCCCGCCCCGGCACTCGAAGCGCTGGATGCGCGTCCCGTGCGCGGGCGTGGTGCCGCTGAGCGCCGGACCGCCCACGCCGGCCGGGGTCAGGTACAGGGTGCGCTCGACCGTGAGCTGGGGGGCGTTCAGGGCGAACCGCGCATGAGCGTTGGCGAGTTTCGCGCCGCGCAGGCTGAGCGAGACGCCGACCTGGGCGCCGCGCAGGCTCAGCTCGCCGTGCGACTCCAGCATCTCCGCCTGGAGGTCCTGGCCGACGGTCATGCCGTCCGCCGTGATCGACCGGCCGCTGCGGTCTCGGTACGCGATCGCCTGGTTGAGCAGCAGGTCGGTGCCGATCTGCGCGTCCGTCAGCCGGACCCCGCTCTGGAACCGGCAGCGCGGCAGATGCAGATCGCCCTCCGTGTGCACCCGCGCCGCCTCCAGCCGCGGCACCGCGCAGTCCACCAGGCGCACGGTCGTGAACCGGGCCTCCGGCAGCCGGATCTCCTGGTCGAAGCGGCACCTCGTCAGCTCCACGTACGGCGTCACCTGACCGCCGGCGAGGTCCACCACGCCGGTGATCCGTACGCCGACGAGCTTCAGCGAGGACACCCGGCCGGCCAGCGCCGGCGGGCCGTCCAGCAGCAGCCAGCAGACGATGCGGGCCCGCACGCTCCGCTCCGGGCCCCACGGGTGCCCGCCGTGCGGGTCGTCCGCCGTGGGCACGCCGCTGCTCAGGTCGTACACGCTGCCGTTGCGGAAGGCCTGCCACATGCCCGCCTCGGCCGCGGTCAGGTCGTCCGGCAGGTCCCCGGTGGCGATGCGGACGCCGGCTCCCTCGGTCACCGCTCTCCTCTCTTCGTGCGATGCCTTGCGATGCCTTTCGTACAGCCGTTCATGCCCGGTGGGTGACCCGTCGAACACTCCCCGTGAAGGTGATCGTCCGGTTTCCGGCCACCGTCTGTACCAGGCATTGACCCGCGGAGAAGCGGCTGACGGGCGGTGTCACGGCCACCCGCGGGACGTCAAGCACCGGCTTTCGGCCCACGGCGGACCCGGCCATCGGCCCATGTTCTGTATCAGCCACTGATACGCGCGGACGGCTCCCGGCGGCGGTCTGCGAGAATTGACCCCGTGATTTCCCGAATCGATCTGCGCGGCGACGCCCTTCCCGAGGGCCCCGCCCTGCGCGACCTGCTGCCCCGAGCCGACTTCGACGTTCAGGCCGCCCTGGAGAAGGTGCGCCCGATCTGCGAGGCCGTGCATCATCGCGGCGACGCGGCGCTGATCGACTTCGCGGAGAAGTTCGACGGAGTACGGCTGGAAAACGTCCGTGTCCCGGCGCGGGCGCTCACCGAGGCGCTCGCCGGTCTCGACCCGGCCGTGCGCGCCGCCCTGGAGGAGTCCATCCGCCGCGCCCGGCTGGTCCACCGCGCGCAGCGCCGCACGACCCACACCACCCAGGTGGTGCCGGGCGGCTCCGTCACCGAGAAGTGGGTGCCGGTCGAGCGGGTCGGGCTGTACGCGCCCGGCGGGCGGTCCGTGTACCCGTCCTCCGTGGTGATGAACGTGGTGCCCGCGCAGGAGGCCGGCGTCGAGTCCATCGCGCTCGCCTCCCCGGCCCAGGCCGAGTTCGGCGGCCTGCCGCACCCGACGATCCTGGCCGCCTGCGCCCTGCTCGGCGTGGACGAGGTGTACGCCGCGGGCGGCGCCACCGCCGTCGCGATGTTCGCGTACGGCACCGAGTCCTGCCCGCCCGCCAACATGGTCACCGGCCCCGGCAACATCTGGGTCGCCGCCGCCAAGCGCTACTTCACCGGCAAGATCGGCATCGACGCGGAGGCCGGCCCGACCGAGATCGCGATCCTCGCCGACGACACCGCCGACCCGGTGCACGTGGCCGCCGACCTGATCAGCCAGGCCGAGCACGACCCGCTCGCGGCGGCCGTCCTGGTCACCGACTCCGCCGACCTGGCGGACGCGGTGGAGAAGGAGCTGGCACCGCAGGTCGCGGCGACCCGGCACGTGGACGACCGGATCGTGCCCGCCCTCAAGGGCAGGCAGTCCGCGATCGTCCTGGTGGACGGCATCGAGGAGGGCCTGAAGGTGGTCGACGCCTACGGCGCCGAGCACCTGGAGATCCAGACCGCCGACGCCGCCGCGGTCGCCGGCCGGGTCCGCAACGCGGGCGCGATCTTCATCGGCCCCTGGGCCCCCGTCTCGCTCGGCGACTACGCGGCCGGGTCCAACCACGTCCTGCCCACCGGCGGCTGCGCCTGCCACTCCTCGGGCCTGTCCGTCCAGTCGTTCCTGCGCGGCATCCACATCGTGGACTACACCAGGGACGCGCTCGCCGAGGTCGCCCACCACGTGGTGACGCTGGCGGAGGCGGAGGACCTGCCCGCGCACGGCGCGGCGATCAAGGCGAGGTTCGGCTGGAAGGTACCCGAGAGCAAGTGACCGGCATTGACGATCTGCCCATCCGGGACGAGCTGCGCGGCAAGTCCCCCTACGGCGCGCCCCAGCTGGACGTGCCCGTACGGCTGAACACCAACGAGAACCCCTACCCGCTGCCCGAGCCGCTGGTCGAGCGGATCGCGGAGCGGGTGCGCGAGGCCGCCCGCGACCTGAACCGCTACCCGGACCGGGACGCGGTCCGCCTGCGCACCGGGCTGGCCGAGTACCTGACGAAGAGCGGCGGCTACCCCCTCGGCATCGAGAACGTCTGGGCCGCCAACGGCTCCAACGAGGTCATCCAGCAGCTGCTGCAGACCTTCGGCGGGCCGGGCCGCACGGCCATCGGCTTCGAGCCGTCGTACTCGATGCACGCGCTCATCGCGCGCGGCACCGGCACCGGCTGGATCTCCGGCCCCCGGAACGAGGACTTCACGATCGACCTCGCCGCCGCCGAGCGCGCCATCGCCGAGCACAAGCCGGACGTCGTCTTCGTCACCACCCCCAACAACCCCACCGGCAACGCGGTCCCGCCCGAGACCGTGCTCGCGCTGTACGAGGCGGCGCAGGCGGCCAAGCCGTCCATGGTGATCGTGGACGAGGCGTACATCGAGTTCAGCCACGGCGCCTCGCTGCTGCCGCTGCTGGACGGCCGTCCCCACCTGGTGATCTCTCGCACGATGTCCAAGGCGTTCGGCGCCGCCGGCCTGCGCCTCGGCTACCTGGCCGCGCACCCGGCCGTCGTGGACGCCGTCCAGCTGGTCCGGCTGCCGTACCACCTGTCGGCCGTCACCCAGGCCACCGCGCTGGCCGCGCTGGAGCACACCGACACGCTGCTCGGGTACGTCGAGCAGCTCAAGGCCGAACGGGACCGGCTGGTCGCCGAACTGCGCGCGATCGGCTACGAGGTCACCGAGTCCGACGCGAACTTCGTGCAGTTCGGCCGCTTCGCCGACGCCCACGCGGCCTGGCGGAAGATCCTCGACCGGGGCGTGCTGGTCCGGGACAACGGCGTACCGGGGTGGCTGCGGGTGTCCGCGGGCACCCCGCGGGAGAACGACGCGTTCCTCGACGCGGTACGGGAAGTCAAGAAGGAGCTGGGTTCATGAGCCGCGTTGGACGCGTGGAGCGCACCACCAAGGAGACCTCGGTGCTGGTCGAGATAGACCTCGACGGCACCGGCCGCACCGACATCGCCACCGGTGTCGGCTTCTACGACCACATGCTCGACCAGCTCGGCCGGCACGGTCTGTTCGACCTGACCGTGAAGACCGACGGCGACCTGCACATCGACTCCCACCACACCATCGAGGACACCGCCCTCGCGCTGGGCGCCGCCTTCAAGCAGGCCCTCGGCGACAAGGTGGGCATCTACCGCTTCGGCAACTGCACGGTCCCGCTGGACGAGTCCCTCGCCCAGGTCACCGTCGATCTGTCCGGCCGCCCCTACCTCGTGCACACCGAGCCCGAGAAGATGGCACCGATGATCGGCGAGTACGACACCACGATGACCCGGCACATCCTGGAGTCCTTCGTCGCCCAGGCGCAGATCGCGCTGCACGTGCACGTGCCCTACGGTCGCAATGCCCACCACATCGTGGAGTGCCAGTTCAAGGCGCTGGCCAGGGCCCTCAGGTACGCCTCCGAGCGCGACCCGCGCGCGGCCGGCATCCTCCCGTCGACGAAGGGCGCGCTGTAACCCATGACCGGTCTGTCGACCCTGCTGATCGTCGTCGGCCTCTTCCTGGTCGGCGGGATCATCTCCTTCGTCAAGCAGAAGATGCCCACCAGCCTGATCGTGCTGCTCTCGATCGGCGCGGCGCTGTGCCTGGTGGCGGGCGTCCTGCGGCTGGAGGTGTGGAATTGAGCACCCCGTCGGGCAAGAAGAAGGTCGTCGTCTTCGACTACGGCTTCGGCAACGTCCGCTCCGCCGAACGCGCCCTCGCGCGCGTGGGCGCCGATGTCGAGATCACCCGTGACTTCGACAAGGCGATGAACGCCGACGGGCTGCTCGTGCCGGGCGTCGGCGCGTTCGCCGCCTGCATGAAGGGCCTGCGCGACGCGCGCGGCGACTGGGTCGTGGACCGCCGGCTGTCCGGCGGGCGCCCGGTCATGGGCATCTGCGTCGGCATGCAGATCCTCTTCGCGCGCGGCATCGAGCACGGCGTGGAGGCCGAGGGCCTGGACGAGTGGCCCGGCACGGTCGAGCCGCTCCAGGCCGACGTGGTGCCCCACATGGGCTGGAACACCGTGGAGGCGCCGGCCGGCTCGCGGCTGTTCGCGGGCCTGGACGCCGACGCCCGCTTCTACTTCGTGCACTCCTACGCCGTCCACGAGTGGTCCCTGGAAACCCACAACCCGGTGATCGAGGCCCCCAAGGTCACCTGGTCGACGCACGGCAAGCCGTTCGTGGCCGCCGTGGAGAACGGCGCCCTGTGGGCCACCCAGTTCCACCCCGAGAAGTCCGGCGACGCCGGCGCCCAGCTCCTCACCAACTGGATCGGAACCCTGTAGACCATGGCCAAGCTCGAACTGCTCCCCGCCGTCGACGTCCGCGACGGCCAGGCCGTCCGCCTCGTACACGGCGAGTCCGGCACCGAGACCTCCTACGGCTCCCCGCTGGAGGCCGCCCTCGCCTGGCAGCGCGCCGGCGCGGAGTGGCTGCACCTGGTCGACCTGGACGCCGCGTTCGGCACCGGTGACAACCGCGACCTGATCGCCGAGGTCGCCGGGGCCATGGACATCAAGGTGGAGCTGTCCGGCGGCATCCGCGACGACGACACCCTCGCCGCCGCCCTCGCCACCGGCTGCACCCGGGTGAACCTCGGCACGGCCGCCCTGGAGACCCCCGAGTGGGTCGCCCGGGTGATCGCCGAGCACGGCGACAAGATCGCCGTCGGCCTGGACGTCCGCGGCACCACCCTGCGCGGCCGGGGCTGGACCCGCGACGGCGGCGACCTGTACGAGACGCTGGACCGCCTGAACAAGGAGGGCTGCGCCCGCTACGTCGTCACCGACATCGCCAAGGACGGCACCCTCCAGGGCCCCAACCTGGAACTGCTGCGCGACGTGTGCGCGGCGACCGACCGCCCGGTGGTCGCCTCCGGCGGCGTGTCCTCCCTGGACGACCTGCGGGCCCTGGCCGGCCTCGTGCCGCTCGGTGTCGAAGGCGCCATCGTAGGGAAGGCGCTGTACGCGAAGGCGTTCACCCTGGAAGAGGCCTTGGAGGCTGTGTCGTCATGACGTCCGAAGC
Organism: Streptomyces rubradiris; assembly: GCF_016860525.1. Classification (NCBI taxonomy): domain Bacteria; kingdom Bacillati; phylum Actinomycetota; class Actinomycetes; order Kitasatosporales; family Streptomycetaceae; genus Streptomyces; species Streptomyces rubradiris. The sequence goes on along the minus strand of NZ_BNEA01000001.1, from coordinate 1,697,435 downwards.
CGTACGGCGTGTGCAGAGCGGAAGTCCCTGGGAAGAGTCCTTCGGTTTCGCACGCGCCGTGGCGGCGGGTGACCGGGTGCTGGTGGGCGGCACGACGTCCTTCAAGGGCACCGTGCTGTACGGCGAGGGCGACCCCTACGAACAGGCCAAGGTGGCCTTCACCAGCGCCGTCGAGGCGATCGCGGAGTTCGGCCTCGGCATCGAGTCCGTGATCCGCACCCGGATGTACCTGACCCATGCGCGGGACGTGGACGCCGTCGGCCGGGCCCACCAGGAGCTGTTCGACTCCGTGCGCCCGGTATCGACCTTGCTGGTCGTCGAGGGCTTCGTCGACCCGCGCATCCTGGTCGAAGTGGAACTAGAAGCATTCAGAGGAGCCTGAGCAGTCATGACCCTGGCGGTCCGAGTCATCCCCTGCCTGGACGTGGACAACGGCCGGGTCGTCAAGGGCGTGAACTTCCAGAACCTGCGCGACGCGGGTGATCCCGTCGAGATGGCCAAGGTGTACGACGCCGAGGGCGCCGACGAACTGACGTTCCTGGACATCACCGCGTCCTCCGGCGACCGGGAGACGACCTACGACGTGGTGCGCCGCACCGCCGAGCAGGTGTTCATCCCGCTGACCGTCGGCGGGGGCGTGCGCACCGCCGAGGACGTGGACAAGCTGCTGCGGGCGGGCGCCGACAAGGTGGGCGTGAACACCGCCGCGATCGCCCGCCCGGACCTGATCCGCGAGATCGCCGAGCGGTTCGGCCGCCAGGTGCTGGTCCTGTCGGTGGACGCCCGCCGCACCCCCGAGGGCACCTTCGAGGTCACCACTCACGGCGGCCGGCGCGGCACCGGCCTGGACGCGGTGGAGTGGGCGCACCGGGCGGCGGAGCTGGGCGCGGGCGAGATCCTGCTGAACTCCATGGACGCCGACGGCACCAAGGACGGCTACGACCTGGAGATGATCGCCGCCGTCCGCAAGCACGTCACGGTCCCCGTGATCGCCTCCGGCGGCGCCGGCAAGCTCGCCGACTTCCCGCCGGCCGTCGAGGCGGGCGCCGACGCGGTCCTGGCCGCCTCGGTCTTCCACTTCGGCGACCTGCGCATCGGCGAGGTGAAGCAGACCCTGCGGGGCGCCGGGCACCCCGTCAGGTAGCGAGCCGCAACGGCAGGCCCCGGCCGGACGGCCGGGGCCTCTTCGCGACCGGATGCGAAAGAAAAGTTGCGCAAGGAAGATTGCGCAGTTTCACTTTCGTGTCTAGGGTCCAGTGTCATGCCACGCGAAGAGAACCGCCGGGTCACGGACATCGGGACGCTCAAGGCGCTCGCCCACCCCCTGCGCATGAAGCTCTACCGCCTGCTGTTCGTCTCCGAGGCGGCCACGGCCTCCCAGCTGGCCGGGCAAGTGGACGAGGCGGTCTCCCTGGTCAGCTATCACCTGCGCACACTGGCCCGGCACGGCCTGGTGGAGGAGGCCGAGGCGCGTAGTTCCGACGGGCGGGAGCGGTGGTGGCGGCCCGTGTCCGAGGGGGTCTCCATCCGGGACGAGGACTTCCGGGACGCGCCCGAGAAAGCCGCCGCGCATCTCGCGGCCTCGCGGCTGTTCCTGGAGCAGCGCATGGAGATGTACCGGACCTACCTCGACACGCGCGCCCACTGGGGAGCCGAGTGGAACGCGGCGGCCCGTGACACCGAGGCCCTGCTGCGGCTCACCCCCGGCGAACTGACCGCGCTGCAGAAGGACCTGACCGACCTGCTCAGGCGCTACGACGCGCAGGGACGCGCCCGAGAGGCCGCCGGTGACACCGAGGGCCGCGAGCACGTCGCACTGCACGTGTACGGCTTCCCGTTCCGCCTCTGATCCCCGCCCCGCTTCCGCGCCCGAGAGGACACCTCCTCCGTGACCACCACGCTCATACCGCCCGCCTCCGTGCGCGCCCACCGTGATCCCAACGTGCTGCGCTGGCTCGGGGCCTACACCTCCTCGATGCTCGGCGACAACATCTACTACCTCGCCCTGTCCTGGGCCGCCGTCCAGGCCGGCACCCCCGCGCAGGCCGGGCTCGTGATGTCCGTGAGCGCGCTGCCGCGGGCCGTGCTGATGCTCGGCGGAGGCGTGATCGCCGACCGGCTGGGCCCGAGGAGGGTCGTGATCGGCAGCGACGCCGTGCGCTGCGCCGCCGTCCTCGCCGTGGCCGCCCTGCTCTTCCTCACCAGCCCCGGGCTGTGGCCGCTCGCCCTGCTCGCGTGCGTCTTCGGCACCGTCGACGCCGTGTTCATGCCGGCCGTGGGCGCCCTGCCGGCCCGGCTCACCGGCAAGGACCAGCTCGCCCGCGTCCAGGGCCTGCGCGGCCTCGCCATCCGCGCCGCGAGCGTCGTCGGCGCCCCGCTCGGCGGCCTCGGCGTGGCCCTCGGCGGCGCCCCGGCGGCCTTCGCCCTCGCCGGAGCGCTCATCGCGCTGTCGATACCGCTGCTGCTGTCCGTCCACGTACGGGACCTGCCCGCCGGCACCGAGCGCGGCGCCACCGCCTGGGCCGACCTGAAGGCCGGACTGCGCCACGTCCGCCGGCACCGGGTGCTCGGCCCCCTCATGATCGCCATCGCGCTCGGCGACCTCGGCTTCGTCGGCCCGCTGAACGTCGGCCTCACCCTGCTCGCCGACCACCGCGGCTGGGGCGCCGCGGGCATGGGCTGGATACTGGCCGGGTTCGGCACCGGCGCGGGCGCCGCCTCCCTGCTGCTCGCCGCCCGCGGCCGGCTGCCCCGCGCCGGACTGGTCACCGGGTGCGCGTGCGCGGCCGGCTCCGTGGCCGTCGGCGCCCTCGGCTTCGTCCCCGGCCTCGCCGCCGCCGTCGGCACCGCCCTGCTCGTCGGCCTGCTCACCGGACTCAGCGGCGCGCTGTGCGGCGCCCTGCTCCAGACCCAGGCCGACCCCGCCTACCTGGGCCGCGTCACCGCCGTCTCCAGCCTCGTCAGCCTCGGCCTCACCCCGCTGAGCATGCCCTTCGCCGCCGCCGCGACCGGCGCCTTCGGACTCGGCCCGGTCTACGCCGTCAGCGCCGCCGTCTGCGGACTCGGCGGCCTCGTCTTCCTCGCCGTACCGGCCCTGCGCCGCGCGGAACTGCCCGGCTGACGGACCGGCGGCGGACGGACCGGCGTCAGATCCCCAGCTGCTTCGACTCGTGCAGCTTGTCGATCGCGTCCGCGTCCCCGGCCAGCTCCACCCTGGCCACGCCCTGCCGTCCGTACGCGAACATCAGCAGCTCCGACGGCACACCGGTCGCCGTGACCACCGGCGTGCCCCGGTGCGCCACCACCGTCTGCCCGTCCGGGCGGCGCAGCACCAGGCCCGTCGGCGCGCCCTTCCCCAGCAGCCGCGCGGCACGCTCCAGCCGGGACCACAGCGCGTCCTGGAACACCGGGTCCAGCTCGCGCGGGGTCCACTCCGGCTGGGCGCGGCGCACGTCCTCCGTGTGGACGTAGAACTCGATGATGTTGGCGGCCTCGTCGACCTGCTTGAGCTGGAACGGCGACAGGCGCGGCGGGCCGGTGCGGATCAGCCGGATCAGCTCTCCGTACGGCTTCGCGGTGTACTCGGCCATCACCTTCTCCAGGCGCGGCGCGAGCCGCCTGACCAAGGTGCCGCCCGCCGCGTCCGGGCGGCGTTCGCGCACGACGACATGCGCGGCCAGGTCCCGGGTCCGCCAGCCCGCGCAGAGGGTCTCGGCGTCCGGACCGACGGTTTCCAACAGGTCGGCGAGCAGCAGCCGTTCACGCTTGGCGAAGGTCGACATGCAGCCAGCCTACGACCAGGTGATCGTTCCGCCCACCCGTCGCCTCCCGGCGGGGCTCCCGTGCCCGCCGTGACCGTTCCGTGGACGCGCGGGGCCCGCCGCCGGTACCGCGCGGCACAATGGCACCCATGACCAGTACGACCGGCAACCCCCGGCCCAGCAGCCTCGACCCGGAGATCGCCGCGCGGCTCAAGCGCAGCGCCGACGGGCTCGTCCCCGCCATCGCCCAGCAGTACGACACCGGCGAGGTGCTCATGCTCGGCTGGATGGACGACGAGGCACTGCACCGCACGCTGACCACCGGCCGCTGCACCTACTGGTCGCGCAGCCGCCGGGAGTACTGGGTCAAGGGCGACACCTCCGGCCACGTCCAGTGGGTGAAGTCGGTCGCGCTGGACTGCGACGGCGACACCCTGCTGGTCCGGGTCGACCAGGTGGGGGCCGCCTGCCACACCGGCGCGCGCACCTGCTTCGACGAAGACGTGCTCCTGAAGAACGCGGACGCCGCCACTCCGGCGTCCGCGTCGTAAGGTCGGCCGCCATGGATCTAGAGACCTTCCGCAAGCTGGCCGGCGACCGGCGCGTCATCCCGGTCACCCGCAAGCTCCTGGCCGACGGTGACACACCGGTCGCGCTCTACCGCAAACTCGCCGCCGAACGCCCCGGCACCTTCCTGCTGGAGTCCGCGGAGAACGGCCGCTCCTGGTCCCGGTACTCCTTCGTCGGGGTCCGCAGCGCGGCCACGCTCACCGCCCGGGACGGGCAGGCCCACTGGATCGGCACCCCGCCCGTCGGCGTCCCCACGGACGGCGACCCCCTCGCGGCCTTGCGCGCCAGCCTCCAGACCCTGCACACCCCGCACCAGGAGGGCCTGCCGCCCTTCACCGGCGGCATGGTCGGCTACCTGGGCTACGACATCGTCCGCCGCCTGGAGAAGATCGGCCCCGGCGAGCACGACGAGCTGCGGCTGCCCGAGCTGACCATGCTGCTGACCAGCGACCTCGCGGTGATGGACCACTGGGAGGGCTCGGTCCTGCTGATCGCCAACGCGATCAACCACAACGACCTTGACACCGGCGTCGACGAGGCGTACGCGGACGCCGTGGCCCGCCTGGACGCCATGGAGGCCGACCTCTCCCGCCCGGTCTCCCAGCCCCCGGCCCACCTGCCGCCCTCCGAGCTGCCCGAGTACACCGCCCGCTGGGGCGGCGCCGACTACCAGCGGGCCGTGGAGGACATCAAGGAGCGCATCCGCGCGGGCGAGGCCTTCCAGGTCGTGCCCTCCCAGCGCTTCGAGACCCCCTGCACGGCGAGCGCCCTGGACGTCTACCGGGTGCTGCGGGCCACCAACCCGTCGCCGTACATGTACCTGTTCCGCTTCGACGGCTTCGACGTCGTCGGCTCCTCCCCGGAGGCGCTGGTGAAGGTCGAGGACGGGCGCGCGATGGTCCACCCCATCGCCGGCACCCGGCACCGCGGGGCCACCCCGCAGGAGGACCAGGCGCTCGCCGAGGAACTGCTCGCCGACCCCAAGGAGCGCGCCGAGCACCTGATGCTGGTCGACCTCGGCCGCAACGACCTCGGCCGGGTCTGCGAGCCCGGCTCGGTCGAGGTGGTCGACTTCATGTCCATCGAGCGCTACTCGCACGTGATGCACATCGTCTCCACCGTCACCGGCAAGGTGGCCCCCGGCCGCACCGCCTTCGACGTGCTCACCGCGTGCTTCCCGGCCGGCACCCTCTCCGGCGCCCCCAAGCCCCGCGCGATGCAGATCATCGACGAACTGGAGCCGTCCCGGCGCGGCCTGTACGGCGGCTGCGTCGGCTATCTGGACTTCGCCGGCGACTCCGACACCGCGATCGCCATCCGCACCGCCCTGCTCCGCGACGGCGTCGCGTACGTCCAGGCCGGCGCGGGCGTCGTCGCGGACTCCGACCCGGTCGCCGAGGACCAGGAGTGCCGCAACAAGGCGGCGGCGGTGCTGCGGGCGGTGCACACGGCGAACCGCCTCGGGCGATAGGGCGCTTCTCATAGCAACCCCGGGTGCCGGTGCGCGGGGGGTTCAGGCGATAGTGGAGTACGTGACTGCCGTACCTCACCTTCGTTCCGAAGCCCCCGCATCCGCCCGGTCCGGCCGGCGGAGCCTCGCCGTGGCCCTGCTGTTCGGCGCGCTCGGCGCGGCCGTGGCGCTGCTCGCGACCCGGCAGCGCTGGGCGGAGGGCACCGCGGCGGTGGCCGGCGGAGCGTTCCCGCTGACGGCCAAGGGCAGCGACGTCACGGGCGTCCCCGCGGCGCTCGCCATAGTGGGCCTCGCCGCGCTCGTCGCGGTCTTCGCCGTCCGCCGGGCCGGCCGCCTCGTCGTCGCCGGGCTGCTCGCGCTGTCCGGTGCCGGTATCGCCGTCGCCGCCCTGGCGGCCGTCTCCGACGGCTCCGCGCTGGACGAGCGGGCCGCCGAGGTGAGCGGCGACAGCTCCGCCACCGTCCACGCGCTCACCAACACCGGCTGGCCGTACGTCGCGGCCGCCGGCGGGCTGCTGATCCTGCTCGCCGGGCTGCTCGCCCTGCGCTACGGCCGGCTGTGGCCCGCGATGTCCGGCCGCTACGAACGTGGCGCCGCCCGCCCCCGGCGCACCGCCCGCCCGGCCGACCCGGAGCGGCCCGAGGAGATCTGGAAGGCCCTGGACCGGGGCGAGGACCCGACGGGCGCCTGAACCGGCACGGCCCGAAGCGGCACGGCCCGAAGCGGTGTGGCGAACCAGACGCCACCCCCGCGTCCGGCGCGCGCACGCCTACGGGACAATGGACGCGGCGAGCGTACGACGCCTCATCCGACACGTAGATCAGCAACAACGAGGAGCAAGTCATGGCGGGCAGCAGCCACGGCCACGGTCACACCCCGGCCGCCTGGACCGGTGTCATCATCGCCTTCATCGGTTTCTGCGTCGCGGGCGCCTTCATGGTGATGGCCCAGCCCGTCGGCTTCTGGGCCGGTATGGCGCTCACGCTCCTCGGCGGCGTGGTCGGCGGCATCATGCGGGCCATGGGCCTCGGCCAGCCGAAGCAGAGCGCCGTCGTGACGCGCGCGTCCGCGACCCCGGAGCCGGCCGCCGCGGGCCGCTGAGCCCAGGCTTTCCCCGAGAGGCGGCCCGGCGTCCGGCAGGGGTGCGGACCGCCTCTCGTTCTCCGGCCCGCTGGACCGCGACCGCTCCTGGGCCCGCCCGGCGGGCGGAGCCATACCGTCCGGGGCAGAATGCCCGCGTGAACGCCGACAGCCGTACGGCCCCGCCAGAGGTTCCCGGCGGTGCCCCGCACCACCCCGTGCCCCCCGGCGCACAGCGGCCGGCGCCGCCCGCCGTGCCCGTCCGGCGCCGGCTCGCCGTCCCCCTGGGGCTGTTCGCGGCCGTGGCCGGGGCCTTCGCCTACGTCGGCGCGGTCGACCCCAACGAGAGCGGCCACTACCCCGCCTGCCCCCTGTACCTGCTCACCGGCCTGTACTGCCCGGGCTGCGGCGGACTGCGCAGCGCGCACGCGTTCGTCCACGGCGACCTGCTCGCCGCGCTGCACGCCAACGCGCCGGCCGTGGCCGCCTACCTGGGCTTCGCCGTACTGTGGACCGTCTGGACGGCCCGCGCGGCCCGCGGTCGGCCGCTGCGGCTCGGCCTCGGCCCCGTACAGCTGTGGACCGTCGTCGCCCTGCTGCTGGCGTTCACCGTCCTGCGGAACCTGCCGTTCGGCGGCTGGCTGCGCCCCTGACCGCGCCGGAGCACGGACGTCCACGAAGTGGGACCGCCGTCAACCGGATGCGAAGCCACCGCACCGCTGCGGATACCATCGCATTGACCACAGGCTGCGAAGAGCCTGAAGGAACCCACCGTCTGGAAGGGGGCCGCTCGCGTGAGTGTGCTCGACGAGATCATCGACGGAGTCCGTGCCGACCTCGCCGAGCGGCAGGCCCGTGTCAGCCTCGACGAGCTCAAGGAGCGCGCGGCCAAGGCCCCCGCCGCCAAGGACGGGGTGGCCGCGCTCAAGGGCGACGGCGTCAAGGTGATCTGCGAGGTCAAGCGGTCCAGCCCGTCCAAGGGCGCGCTGGCCGCCATCGCCGACCCGGCCGGCCTCGCCGCGGACTACGAGGCGGGCGGCGCGTCCGTCATCTCCGTCCTCACCGAACAGCGCCGCTTCGGCGGCTCGCTCGCCGACCTGGAGGCCGTCCGCGCCCGCGTCGACATCCCGGTGCTGCGCAAGGACTTCATCGTCACGTCGTACCAGCTGTGGGAGGCCCGCGCGTACGGCGCCGACCTCGCGCTGCTGATCGTGGCCGCCCTGGACCAGCCGGCCCTGGAGTCGCTGATCGAGCGCGCGGTGTCCATCGGCCTGACCCCGCTGGTCGAGGTGCACGACGAGGAAGAGGTCGAGCGGGCGGTGGACGCGGGCGCCAAGGTCATCGGCGTCAACGCGCGCAACCTCAAGACGCTGGAGGTCGACCGTGGCACCTTCGAGCGGGTCGCCCCGGAGATCCCCGACCACCTCGTGAAGGTCGCCGAGTCCGGGGTGCGCGGCCCGCACGACCTGATCGCCTACGCCAACGCCGGCGCCGACGCGGTCCTGGTCGGCGAGTCCCTGGTCACCGGCCGCGACCCGAAGGCGGCCGTCGCCGACCTGGTTGCCGCGGGCGAGCACCCCGCACTGCGGCACGGCCGGGGCTGACTCCCGCTAGGCTGGTGCCGATGACTCCCACCCTGACGACCGTGGAGCGGCACGCGCGCCTGGCGCGCGGCTGCCGTCCGCGCGGCTGTCGCGCACCCGCGCGGCGCGTGCACGGCCGTCGCGTCCGGTACGTCATCGGTGACGAACCCGGGCAGGTCAACGGGCGTCGATGGCAGCGCGCCCGTTAGGGGCGCGGGACTCCATCTGATACGCGGCTACCGCCGCGCGGGCGCGACAAGCCACATACGGCCCGCAGCCGACAGACGACCCGAGCCCCACGGCGATCGGTTTTCTCCCAGAAACTCACCGTGAGGTTTCCGCATGCCCAGCGCATTCTTCATCCCCGACCCGGAGGGTCAGGTCCCCGACGCCGAGGGCTACTTCGGCGCGTTCGGCGGCAAGTTCATCCCGGAGGCCCTCGTCGCCGCCGTGGACGAGGTCGCCGTCGAGTACGACAAGGCCAAGAACGACCCCGAGTTCGCCCGCGAACTCGACGACCTGCTGGTGAACTACACCGGCCGCCCGTCGGCGCTCACCGAGGTCCCCCGCTTCGCCGAACACGCCGGCGGCGCCCGCGTCTTCCTCAAGCGCGAGGACCTCAACCACACCGGCTCCCACAAGATCAACAACGTGCTCGGCCAGGCCCTGCTCACCAAGCGCATGGGCAAGACCCGGGTCATCGCCGAGACCGGGGCCGGCCAGCACGGCGTCGCCACGGCCACCGCCTGCGCGCTGTTCGGCCTGGACTGCACCATCTACATGGGTGAGGTCGACACCGAGCGCCAGGCCCTCAACGTCGCCCGGATGCGCATGCTCGGCGCCGAGGTCGTCGCCGTGAAGTCCGGCAGCCGCACCCTGAAGGACGCCATCAACGAGGCGTTCCGGGACTGGGTCGCCAACGTCGACCACACCCACTACCTGTTCGGCACGGTCGCCGGCCCGCACCCCTTCCCGGCCATGGTCCGCGACTTCCACAGGGTCATCGGCGTCGAGGCCCGCCGCCAGCTCCTGGAGCGCGCCGGCCGGCTGCCGGACGCGGCCGTCGCCTGCGTCGGCGGCGGCTCCAACGCCATCGGCCTCTTCCACGCCTTCATCCCCGACGCGGGCGTCCGCCTGATCGGCTGCGAGCCGGCCGGCCACGGCGTCGAGACCGGCGAGCACGCGGCCACCCTCACCGCCGGCGAGCCCGGCGTCCTGCACGGCTCCCGCTCCTACGTCCTCCAGGACGACGAGGGCCAGATCACCGAGCCGTACTCCATCTCGGCCGGTCTGGACTACCCGGGCATCGGCCCCGAGCACTCCTACCTGAAGGACTCCGGCCGCGGCGAGTACCGCGCGGTCACCGACGACGCGGCCATGCGGGCACTGCGCCTGCTGTCGCGCACCGAGGGCATCATCCCGGCCATCGAGAGCGCCCACGCCCTGGCCGGCGCCCTGGAGGTCGGCCGCGAGCTGGGCCCGGAGGGTCTGATCGTCGTCAACCTCTCCGGCCGCGGCGACAAGGACATGGACACCGCCGCGCGCTACTTCGGCCTGTACGACACCGACGCCGAGGTCGCGGCCGACGCCGCCGACACCGCCGAGATCGAGGGGGACGCCAAGTGAGCGGGAACATCCAGCTGCTGTCGGACACCCTCGCGGGCGCCAGGGCCGAGGGCCGGTCCGCGCTCATCGCCTACCTCCCGGCCGGGTTCCCGACCGTGGACGGCGGCATCGAGGCGATCAAGGCCGTCCTGGAGAGCGGCGCGGACGTGGTCGAGGTCGGCCTGCCGCACAGCGACCCGGTCCTGGACGGCCCGGTCATCCAGACCGCCGACGACATCGCCCTGCGCGGTGGCGTGCGGATCGCCGACGTCATGCGCACGGTCCGGGAGGCATACCGGGCCACCGGGAAGCCGATCCTCGTCATGACGTACTGGAACCCCATCGACCGCTACGGCGTCGAGCGCTTCACCGCCGAGCTGGCCGAGGCGGGCGGCGCCGGCTGCATCCTGCCCGACCTGCCGGTGCAGGAGTCGGCGCTGTGGCGCGAGCACGCCGCGAAGCACGGCCTCGCGACGGTCTTCGTGGTGGCGCCGAGCAGCAAGGACGAGCGGCTCGCCGAGATCACCGCGGCGGGCAGCGGCTTCGTCTACGCCGCCTCGCTGATGGGCGTCACCGGCACCCGTGAGTCCGTCGGCGCGCAGGCCCAGGACCTGGTCCGGCGCACCCGCGCCACCGGCACCGGCCTGCCCGTCTGCGTCGGCCTCGGCGTCTCCAACCAGGCCCAGGCCGCCGAGGTCGCCGGCTTCGCGGACGGCGTGATCGTCGGCTCGGCGTTCGTGAAGCGGATGCTGGACGCGCCGGACGAGGCCGCCGGCCTCGCCGCGGTCCGTGAGCTGGCCGGGGATCTGGCGAAGGGCGTCCGCGGCCAGGCGTGAACACGGAGCGGTGACGGGCCGATGTCCCGTACCGGATGATTCGGTCACTCGAACGGGTGGACCTCGGACCGGGGAGGCGCGCTGCGCCTCCCCGGTTCGTTCTGGGGGTGTGAGCGAGAAGAACCGTGACGGAAAGCGCACCGCCCGGGAGCGGCTGGCGGTCGAGCGCGAGAAGCAGAAGGCCGCGGACAAGCGACGGCGGGCGCTGATCGTGGGCGCGAGCGTCGTCTGCGTCCTGGGCCTGGCGGCGGTGATCGGCGTCGTCGCCGCGAACGCCGGCAAGGACGAGAGCACCAAGGCGGGCCCCGCGGTGGCCCCCTCGGGCGCGCAGGGCAAGGACAGCCTCGCGATCCCGGTCGGCAAGGACGGCGCCAGGTCGACGCTCACCGTCTGGGAGGACTTCCGCTGCCCGGCCTGCCAGGCCTTCGAGGCGGCGTACCGGCCGACGCTCCACGAACTGACCGACGCCGGCAAGCTCCGGATCGAGTACCACCTGGTCCGGCTGATCGACGGCAACCTCGGCGGCACCGGTTCGCTGCGCGCCGCCAACGCCGCGGCCTGCGCCCAGGACGCCGGAAAGTTCCGTGACTACCACGACGTGCTGTTCGCCAACCAGCCCAAGGAGACCGACGACGCCTTCGCGGACAACGGCAAGCTGATCGAGCTGGCCGGCAAGGTGAAGGGCCTGGACACCCCCGCCTTCGGCGAGTGCGTCCGCAACGGCACCCACGACGGCTGGGTCGACAAGTCCCACCAGGCGTTCAAGTCCGGCGACTTCGGCGGCACCCCGACCGTGCTGCTCGACGGCAAGAACATCTACGAGGACCACACGATGACCCCGGCCAAGCTGAAGCAGCTGGTGGAGGCGGCCGACCGGGGGTGAGCGTCCACGCCCCGTTATGGACCCGTAGCCGGGCTGCTTGCCCTCCCCATGGCCCGGCACGGTAGCGTCGGACCTGCCATGAACCTTGCCTACATCCCCAGCCCGTCGCACGGGGTGCTGTACCTCGGCCCCATCCCGCTGCGCGGCTACGCCATCTGCATCATCATCGGCGTCTTCGTTGCCGTCTGGTTCGGCAACAAGCGCTGGATCGCCCGCGGCGGGCAGTCCGGCACGGTCGCCGACATCGCCGTCTGGGCCGTGCCGTTCGGCCTGGTCGGCGGCCGGCTCTACCACGTGATCACGGACTACGAGCTGTACTTCAGCGAGGGCCGTGACTGGGTGGACGCCTTCAAGGTGTGGGAGGGCGGCCTGGGCATCTGGGGCGCGATCGCGCTCGGCGCGCTCGGCGCCTGGATCGGCGCGCGGCGCCGGGGCATCCCGATGCCCGCGTACGCCGACGCCGTCGCGCCCGGCATCGCGTTCGCGCAGGCCATCGGCCGCTGGGGCAACTGGTTCAACCAGGAGCTGTACGGCCGGGAGACCCACGTCCCCTGGGCGCTGCACATCACCTCCGCCGAGGGCGGCCGGGTGCCGGGGTACTACCACCCGACGTTCCTCTACGAATCCCTGTGGTGCGTCGGCGTGGGTCTGCTGGTGATCTGGGCGGACCGCCGCTTCAAGCTGGGGCATGGCCGGGCGTTCGCCCTGTACGTCGCCGCGTACTGCGCGGGCCGCGGCTGGATCGAGTACCTGCGGGTGGACGACGCCCACCACATCCTGGGCCTGCGCCTCAACGTCTGGACCGCGCTGCTCGTCTTCCTGCTGGCGGTGGCGTACATCGTGGTGGTGGGCAAGCAGCGGCCGGGCCGGGAGGCCGTGGTCGAACCCGCGCTCGCCTCCGGCGGTCCGGCCGGGGGTACGGAGGCTGCCGCCGGCGGCGAGGCGAAGGATTCCGGGGGCACCGAGGCTGTCGACGGCGCCGGGGAGACGAAGACCGGGGACGCCGAGGAGCCGGCCGGGGAAACGCCGGAGGACGAGGCGAAGCCGGCGAAGAAGGTCTGACCGCCGGTTCCACGACGACGGACCGGCCGTCGGTTCTGCGACGACGAGCTCACCGCCGGTTCTACGACGCCGAGGGCGCCCGGAACAATCCGGGCGCCCTCGGCGTGTGCGGGCGGTGGCGCGCGGTGGGCGCGGCGCCGCCGGACACCGCCGTCGTGGTCGATCGCCGTCACGGCGGACAGAAGAGCCGCGTCCGCGCACGGAGGCGGGCGCTCACGTGCCGTACTGCGCCTCGATCTCCGGACGGTACGGCATCGACGCCGAGGCCCCTTCCCGCTGGACGGAGACCGCCGCCGCGGCGGCCGCCCAGGCCAGGGCCTCGCGTACCGGTTTCTCCTCGGCGCGGGCCACCGCGAGCGCGCCGACGAAGGTGTCGCCCGCGCCGGTGGAGTCGACGGCGGTCACCCGGGGCGCGGGGACCACGAGCGGCCCGGCGCCCCGGGTCAGATACAGGCAGCCGGTCGCGCCCAGGGTGACGACCACCTCCGGCACCAGTTCCAGCAGGGCCGCAGCCGCCTCGCGCGGGTCGGTGCGGCCGGTGAGGGTGACCGCCTCGTACTCGTTCGGCACCAACAGGTCGACGGCGTCCAGCAACTCGGACGGCAGCGGCTGGACCGGGGACGGGGTGAGGACCGTACGGACCCCGTGCCGGCGGGCTGCCTGGGCGCCCGCGACGACCGCCGCGAGCGGGATCTCCAGTTGCAGCAGCAGGGCGTCGGCGGTGGCGATCACCCCCTCGTCGCCGGGGGAGAGGTGGTCCACGGTGCCGTTGGCGCCGGGGATGACGACGATCGCGTTGCCGCCCTCGGCGTCCACCACGATGTGCGCGGTGCCGGACGGGCCCTGAACCGTGCGCAGGAAGTCGGTGTCCACGCCGGAGTGTTCGAGGGTGTCGCGCAGCCGCGCACCGTAGGCGTCGGTGCCGACCGCGCCGATCATCGAGACGGTCGCGCCGGCCCGGGCCGCGGCGATCGCCTGGTTGGCGCCCTTGCCGCCGGGCACCGTACGGAACTCCCGCCCCGTCACGGTCTCCCCGCGCCGGGGCGCCTTGTCGACATAGGTGACCAGGTCCATGTTGGTGCTGCCGAGGACCGCGATGTGGGTCATGGGCGGATCGCCTCCAGGTGCGTGAGGTGGGCGAGGGTGTCGAAGCCGCAGCCGTCGAACTCGGCGAGGGCGCTGGCGAGCCGGTTCTTCAGCGGCGCCCGCCAGCGTTCGGGCAGCGCGCCGGGGGACCCGGCGAGGAGCCCGGCGACGCTGCCCGCGGTCGCGCCGGCGGAGGCGGTGGCCCAGCCGCCGGACACGGCACGGCAGACGGAGCCGGCGAAGTCGCCGTCGGCGTGGGTGAGGGCGGCGGCGATCAGCGCGGTGTTGGGGACGGCGTGGGCCCGGTGGTGGGTGGCGGCGTAGCGGGCGTGGAGTTCGTCCACGAGGTCCTCGAAGTCCTCGGTGGTCCGGGCCAGTCGGACGGCGTGGTCGACGGCCGCCGCCAGCCGGGAGCGGGGCGGGATCACCGCCCGGCCGGCCCGCAGGCAGGCGTGGACGTCGTGGGTGCCCCAGGCGGCGGTGGCGATGACGGCGGCGGTGAACATCGCCGCGTAGACGCCGTTGGCGGTGTGGGTGAGGACCGCGTCGCGGTACGCCTGTCCGGCGGCGCCGGCCGGGTCGCCGGGGTTGGTCCAGCCGTGCACGTCGGCGCGGGCCAGCGCGCCCGTCCACTCGCGGAACGGGTTGCGGTGGCGGGCGGTGTGCGGGGGCTCGATGCCGCAGAGCAGATTGCGGTAGGCGACGCGCTCGGCGGTGGTGGTGCGGCCGGGCGGCAGCTCGTCGAGCCAGATCCGGGCGACGTCGTCGGTGCCGAAGTGCCGTCCGTGGCGCCGGAGCAGCAGCAGATTGAGGAGCGGGTGGTCGAGGTCGTCGCCCGCGGGCATGCCGTCGATGTCCTCGGCCAGGCAGCCGGTGGCGCGGCGGGGGTCCCAGGGGAGGGCGGCGAGGAGGTCCTCGGGCACGCCTCGGGCGGTGAAGTAGCCGGTGAGGGGCCGGTTTCCGGCCGCAGCGGCGAGGGCGCGGATGCCGTCGAGGGGGAGGTTTCCGACGGGTCTGCCGAGGAGGCAGCCGATGGCCCGGCCGAGCCAGGCGGCTTCCAGGGCGCGGGGGTCCGGTGCGGTGGCGGACGTCCTGGAGGGCCAGTCGGGGCACAGGGACTCGATGCGGGCCAGGTCGGTCGGCTCGTCCTCGGCGAAGCGGCCGGGCAGGTCGGCGAGTTCGTCCAGCAGGTCCTCCGCCAGCAGGCGAAGGTAGCGGGAGACGCGGTGCGCGGAGGCGCCGGTCCGCTCCGGCGCGTCGGGGCCGCCGGCCGTCCGCCAGCGCGCCTCGACCGCCTTCGGCTCGCGCCCGTCCAGGCGGGCCTGGCGCAGTTCGTGACCCAGCAGGTCCTCCGGCTGGACCCAGGTCAGACGGAGCACGGGCGGCCTCCCGGCGCGGTGGACGCCCGCTCGCGGGCCCGGCCGGCGCCCCGGACGGCGGTCCCGTGGGCGGTCCCGGTGGGTGTCCGGGCGGGGAGTTCCCCGGCGGAGCGCGACCGGGGGGTGCGGCGGGTGGCTGCGGCCGGGGCACCGGTGCGGGTACCGGCGAGCGCGCTCGGAGCCGGGGTGCTGCTTTGCTGTGCTGTGGGCGTCATGCCCCGAATCATCCTCCTGGGCGGCCCAGGTGTGCGGCTTCCGGGAGTCCGGCGCGTTCCGCCGTCCGGGTGCGGGTGCCGGGGCGTGCGGAGGTGCCCCACAGGTGGGCGGCCGGAAGCGGAAACCGCAGGTTAGCGGAGCCTTTCCTTGCTGGCGAAGGGCGAGCCGGCGGCGTAGATTTGGGCTTGTCGAAAAGTAGAACCAGTCCAAAGTTAGCTTTGGCTAAGCTCTCCTGGGGGGCCCGCATGGCCATCATCGAAACCGAGGCGGCGCTGCACGAAGCGCACCGTGACAACCACACCCACCGCGATGTCAACGGGGGATGGCTGCGGCCCGCGGTCTTCGGCGCCATGGACGGCCTGGTCTCCAACCTCGCCCTGATGACCGGCGTGGCCGGCGGCTCCGTGAGCCAGCACACCATTGTCATCACCGGTCTCGCCGGCCTCGCGGCCGGTGCCTTCTCCATGGCGGCCGGGGAGTACACCTCCGTCGCCTCCCAGCGCGAACTGGTCGAGGCGGAACTCGACGTCGAGCGCCGTGAGCTGCGCAAGCACCCGCAGGACGAGGAGGCGGAGCTGGCCGCGCTGTACGCGGCCCGCGGGGTGGAGCCGGAGCTGGCCCGGCAGGTCGCCCGGCAGCTGTCCAGCGATCCCGAGCAGGCCCTGGAGATCCACGCCCGTGAGGAGCTGGGCATCGACCCCGGCGACCTGCCCTCCCCGCTGGTCGCCGCCGTGTCGTCGTTCGGGTCGTTCGCCCTGGGCGCCCTGCTGCCCGTCCTGCCGTACCTGCTCGGCGCGACCGCGCTGTGGCCCGCCGTGCTGCTCGCCCTCGCCGGGCTCTTCGCCTGCGGTGCCGTGGTGGCCAAGGTGACCGCGCGGACCTGGTGGTTCAGCGGACTGCGGCAGCTCGGGCTGGGCGGTGCGGCGGCCGGTGTGACGTACGCCCTGGGCAGTCTGTTCGGAACGGCCGTAGGATAGCCCGACCGGTACCTATGCGATGGGCCGCATAAGTACTCGTTACCAGCTGGTTTCGACTGCTTCGCCGCGGGGCATGAGCCGTAAGCGCTGTGGGCAATGACGCCTGCCGCGCCCCCTCGGGACGGGTGATGACGCCCGCTCCGGCCCCCTCGGGCCGCGCCGGACGCGATCCGACCGATCCTGTCCGTCACGGCCCCCCACAACGTCGCCGTCACCGCACGGCACCCGCCGTCCCGGACGGCACCGCGCCGTCACCACACGGCATCCGCCGCGTTCGCGCGGCACCTCCGCCGCGACCGCGGTGTCCGCATGCTGGAATGAACTATCCGGTTCCCGGGAACCGCTCCATCATGTAACCTGCACGAAATTTTGATCTCATCGCAGATCTCACGCAGAGGGCCAACGTCGTCCCTCGGCACCTGCCACATGCCAGATGACGACGACGGGAGAGCCGATGCGTACGCCGCGCCAGCCGTCCCAGCACTCCACGAACGGCCGGAACTGGTCGTTCATGGATGCTCGCCCTGCTGCGCAGGGTATGTACGACCCCCGCAACGAACACGACGCCTGCGGCGTCGGTTTCGTCGCCACCCTCACCGGCGAGGCCTCCCACACCCTGGTCGAGCAGGCGCTCACCGTCCTGCGCAACCTGGAGCACCGCGGCGCCACCGGCTCCGAGCCGGACTCCGGCGACGGCGCGGGCATCCTCTCCCAGGTGCCCGACGCCTTCCTCCGTGACGTGGCCGGATTCGACCTTCCCGCGGCCGGCTCCTATGCGGTAGGCATCGCCTTCCTGCCGGAGGAGGGGACCGAGGACGCCGTCTCACGTATCGAGACGATCGCCGCCGAGGAGGGCCTGACGGTCCTCGGCTGGCGCGCCGTCCCGGTCGCCCCGGAGCTGCTGGGCGCCACCGCCCGCTCCACCATGCCGGTGTTCCGGCAGATCTTCGTGACCGACAGGGCCAGCGAGGGCATCGTCCTGGACCGCAAGGCGTTCGTGCTGCGCAAGCGCGCCGAGCGCGAGGCCGGGGTCTACTTCCCCTCCCTGTCCGCCCGGACCATCGTCTACAAGGGCATGCTGACCACCGGCCAGCTCGAGCCCTTCTTCCCGGACCTGTCCGACCGCCGGTTCGCCTCCGCGATCGCGCTGGTGCACTCCCGGTTCTCCACCAACACCTTCCCGTCGTGGCCGCTGGCGCACCCGTACCGGTTCATCGCGCACAACGGTGAGATCAACACCGTCAAGGGCAACCGCAACTGGATGGTCGCCCGCGAGTCCCAGCTGGCCTCCGACCTGTTCGGCCCGCAGGAGAAGCTGGACCGCCTCTTCCCGGTCTGCACCCCGGACGCCTCCGACTCCGCCTCCTTCGACGAGGTGCTGGAGCTGCTGCACCTGGGCGGCCGTTCGCTGCCGCACTCCGTGCTGATGATGATCCCGGAGGCGTGGGAGAACCACGTCTCCATGGACCCGGCCCGGCGCGCCTTCTACCAGTACCACTCCACGATGATGGAGCCCTGGGACGGCCCCGCCTGCGTCACCTTCACCGACGGCACCCAGGTCGGTGCCGTGCTCGACCGCAACGGCCTGCGCCCCGGCCGCTACTGGGTCACCGACGACGGCCTCGTCGTCCTCGGCTCCGAGGTCGGCGTCCTGGACATCGACCCGGCCAAGGTCGTCCGCAAGGGCCGCCTCCAGCCCGGCCGGATGTTCCTCGTCGACACCGCCGAGCACCGCATCATCGAGGACGACGAGATCAAGGCGTCCCTCGCCGCCGAGAAGCCCTACGCCGAGTGGCTGGAGGCCGGCGAGATCGAGCTGGGCGACCTGCCCGAGCGCGAGCACATCGTGCACACCCACGCCTCGGTCACCCGCCGCCAGCAGACCTTCGGCTACACCGAGGAAGAGCTGCGCGTCATCCTCGCCCCGATGGCCCGCACCGCCGCCGAGCCGATCGGCTCCATGGGCACGGACTCCCCGATCGCGGCCCTGTCCGAGCGCCCGCGGCTGCTGTTCGACTACTTCACCCAGCTGTTCGCGCAGGTCACCAACCCGCCGCTGGACGCGATCCGCGAGGAGCTGGTCACCTCCCTGCGCAGCCCGCTCGGCCCGCAGGGCAACCTGCTGGAGCCGACCGCCGCCTCCTGCCGCTCCGTCGTGCTGCCCTTCCCGGTGATCGACAACGACGAGCTGGCCAAGCTCATCCACATCAACGCCGACGGCGACATGCCCGGCTTCAAGGCCGCCACGCTCTCCGGCCTGTACCGGGTCTCCGGCGGCGGTGACGCCCTCGCCGCGCGGATCGAGGAGATCTGCGCCGAGGCGGACGCCGCCATCGACAACGGCGCCCGGCTGATCGTCCTGTCCGACCGGCACTCCGACGCCGAGCACGCGCCGATCCCGTCGCTGCTGCTCACCGCGGCCGTCCACCACCACCTCATCCGCACCAAGCAGCGCACCCACGTGGGCCTGCTGGTGGAGGCCGGCGACGTCCGCGAGGTGCACCACGTCGCCCTGCTCATCGGCTACGGCGCCGCCGCCGTCAACCCCTACCTGGCCATGGAGTCGGTGGAGGACCTGCTGCGCGCGGGCACCTTCCTGAACGGCATCGAGCCCGAGCAGGCCATCAAGAACCTGATCTACGCCCTCGGCAAGGGCGTGCTGAAGGTCATGTCCAAGATGGGCATCTCCACCGTCGCCTCCTACCGCGGCGCCCAGGTCTTCGAGGCCGTCGGCCTGGACGAGGGCTTCGTGGCGAAGTACTTCAACGGCACCGCCACCAAGATCGGCGGCGTCGGTATCGACGTCATCGCCCAAGAGGTCGCCGCCCGCCACGCCAAGGCCTACCCGGCCTCCGGCATCGCCCCGGCGCACCGCGCGCTGGAGATCGGCGGCGAGTACCAGTGGCGCCGCGAGGGCGAACCGCACCTGTTCGACCCGGAGACGGTCTTCCGCCTCCAGCACTCCACGCGGACCGGCCGCTACGACATCTTCAAGAAGTACACCTCCCGGGTGAACGAGCAGTCCGAGCGCCTGATGACGCTGCGCGGCCTGTTCGGCTTCAAGTCCGACCGCAAGCCGATCCCGCTGGACGAGGTCGAGCCGGCGAGCGAGATCGTCAAGCGCTTCTCCACCGGCGCCATGTCGTACGGCTCCATCTCCAAGGAGGCGCACGAGACCCTCGCCATCGCCATGAACCAGCTCGGCGGCAAGTCCAACACCGGTGAGGGCGGCGAGGACCCGGAGCGCCTGTACGACCCCGCGCGGCGCAGCGCCATCAAGCAGGTCGCCTCCGGCCGCTTCGGCGTGACGAGCGAGTACCTGGTCAACGCGGACGACATCCAGATCAAGATGGCCCAGGGCGCCAAGCCCGGCGAGGGCGGCCAGCTGCCCGGCCACAAGGTCTACCCGTGGGTCGCCAGGACCCGTCACTCGACGCCGGGTGTGGGGCTCATCTCCCCGCCGCCGCACCACGACATCTACTCCATCGAGGACCTGGCCCAGCTGATCCACGACCTGAAGAACGCGAACCCGCGGGCGCGGATCCACGTGAAGCTGGTCTCCGAGGTCGGCGTCGGCACGGTCGCGGCCGGTGTGTCCAAGGCGCACGCGGACGTCGTGCTGATCTCCGGCCACGACGGCGGCACCGGCGCCTCCCCGCTCACCTCGCTGAAGCACGCGGGCGGCCCCTGGGAGCTGGGCCTGGCCGAGACCCAGCAGACCCTGCTGCTCAACGGCCTGCGCGACCGGATCGTCGTCCAGACCGACGGTCAGCTGAAGACCGGCCGGGACGTGGTCATCGCCGCGCTGCTCGGCGCCGAGGAGTTCGGTTTCGCGACCGCCCCGCTGGTCGTCTCCGGCTGCGTGATGATGCGCGTGTGCCACCTGGACACCTGTCCGGTCGGCATCGCCACCCAGAACCCGGTGTTGCGCGACCGCTTCGCCGGCAAGGCCGAGCACGTGGTGAACTTCTTCACGTTCATCGCCGAGGAGGTCCGCGAGCTGCTGGCCGAGCTGGGCTTCCGCTCCATCGAGGAGGCCGTCGGCCACGCCGAGGTGCTGGACGTCGAGCGCGCGGTGGACCACTGGAAGGCGCAGGGCCTGGACCTGGAGCCGCTGTTCCACGTGCCCGAGCTACCCGAGGGTGCCGTCCGCCACCAGGTGGCCGCCCAGGACCACGGCCTGGAGAAGGCCCTGGACAACGAGCTGATCAAGCTCGCCGCCGACGCCCTGGCCGCGAACGACGCGACCGAGGCCCAGCCGGTGCGCGCCCAGGTCGCCATCCGCAACATCAACCGCACGGTCGGCACCATGCTCGGCCACGAGGTGACGAAGAAGTTCGGCGGCGCGGGCCTGCCCGACGACACCATCGACATCACCTTCACCGGCTCCGCCGGCCAGTCCTTCGGCGCGTTCCTGCCGCGCGGCGTCACGCTGCGCCTGGAGGGCGACGCCAACGACTACGTCGGCAAGGGCCTGTCCGGCGGCCGGATCGTCGTCCGCCCGGACCGGGCCGCCGACCACCTCGCCGAGTACTCGACCATCGCGGGCAACACCATCGCCTACGGCGCCACCGGCGGCGAGCTGTTCCTGCGCGGCCGCACCGGCGAGCGGTTCTGCGTCCGCAACTCCGGCGCGCTGGTCGTCTCCGAGGGCGTGGGCGACCACGGCTGCGAGTACATGACCGGCGGTCACGCGGTCGTCCTCGGCCCGACCGGCCGCAACTTCGCGGCGGGCATGTCCGGCGGCGTCGCCTACGTCGTCGACCTCGACCGCGACAACGTCAACGCCGGCAACGCCGGCGCGATCGAGGCGCTGGACGAGGCGGACAAGCAGTGGCTGCACGACGTGGTGCGCCGGCACGCCGAGGAGACCGGCTCGACCGTCGCGGAGAAGCTGCTGGCCGACTGGGGCACGGCCGTGGAGCGCTTCAGCAAGATCATCCCCAGCACGTACAAGGCAGTGCTCGCCGCCAAGGACGCCGCCGAGCGAGCCGGTCTCTCCGAGACCGAGGTCACCGAGAAGATGATGGAGGCGGCGAGCAATGGCTGACCCGAAGGGCTTCCTGAACCACGGCCGTGAGGTCGCCGAGACCCGCCCCGTCGCCGAGCGGGTCAAGGACTGGAACGAGGTCTACGTCCCCGGCTCCCTGCTGCCGATCATCAGCAAGCAGGCCAGCCGCTGCATGGACTGCGGCATCCCGTTCTGCCACAACGGCTGTCCGCTGGGGAACCTGATCCCCGAGTGGAACGACTACGCCTACCGCGAGGACTGGGCCGCCGCCTCCGAGCGGCTGCACGCCACCAACAACTTCCCGGAGTTCACCGGCCGGCTCTGCCCGGCCCCGTGCGAGTCGGCCTGCGTGCTGGGCATCAACCAGGCGCCGGTCACCATCAAGAACGTCGAGGTCTCGATCATCGACAAGGCGTGGGAGACCGGGGACGTCGCCCCGCAGATCCCCGAGCGCCTGTCCGGCAAGACCGTCGCGGTCATCGGCTCGGGCCCGGCGGGGCTCGCCGCCGCCCAGCAGCTGACCCGGGCCGGCCACACGGTCGCCGTCTACGAGCGCGCGGACCGCGTCGGGGGCCTCCTGCGGTACGGCATCCCCGAGTTCAAGATGGAGAAGCGGCACATCAACCGCCGTATCGAGCAGATGCGCGCGGAGGGCACCCGGTTCCGCACCGGCGTGGAGATCGGCCGCGACATCAAGGCGACCGACCTGAAGAAGCGCTACGACGCGATCGTGATCGCCGCCGGTGCCACGACCGCCCGCGACCTTCCCGTCCCCGGCCGGGAGCTGAAGGGCGTCTACCAGGCCATGGAGTACCTGCCCCTGGCCAACAAGGTGCAGGAGGGCGACTACGTGGTGCCGCCCGTCTCCGCCGAGGGCAAGCACGTCGTCGTCATCGGCGGCGGCGACACCGGCGCGGACTGCGTCGGCACCGCCCACCGGCAGGGCGCGGCCTCCGTCACCCAGCTGGAGATCATGCCCCGCCCGAACGACGAGCGGAACCCGGTCGCCCAGCCCTGGCCGACCTTCCCGATGCTCTACAAGGTCACCTCGGCCCACGAGGAGGGCGGCGAGCGGGTCTACTCCGTCTCCACCACCCACTTCGAGGGCGACGAGGACGGCAACGTCCAGTGGCTGCATCTCACCGAGGTGGAGTTCATCGACGGCAGGCTGACCCCGAAGCCGGGCACCGAGCGGAAGATCCCGGCCCAGCTGGTGACCCTCGCCATGGGCTTCACCGGCACCGACCGGGAGAACGGCCTGGTCGAGCAGTTTGGTCTAGACCTCGACGAACGGGGTAACATCGCCCGCGACGCCGACTTCCAGACCAACGTGCCGGGTGTGTTCGTCGCCGGTGACGCCGGCCGCGGCCAGTCCCTCATCGTCTGGGCGATCGCGGAGGGCCGCTCGGCCGCCCGCGGAGTCGACCGCTACCTGACCGGGGCCAGCGACCTGCCGGCCCCGATCCGCCCGACGGACCGCGCCCTGGCGGTCTGACGCGCGACACACCGGGCCCCGGGGACCTCCCGGGGCCCGCACAGACGTTACGTACAAAGGCGTACGGAACACTGACGGCGCCTGCCCGCCTGTCCCCGACCGGACACTGGGCAGGCGTCGTTGCATGTGCCCGACCGGGCGTCACCCGCCCGCGTCGATCCGCTCGAACTGCTCCTCGGTGAGGGTGAGCCCGAGCGCGGCGACGTTCTCCGCCAGGTGCGCGGGGGAGGAGGTGCCGGGGATCGGGACGATGTTCGGCGCGCGGTGCAGCAGCCAGGCCAGGGCGGTCTGCGCGCGGGTCGCGCCGAGTTCCGCGGCGACGGCGGCGAGCGGCCCGCCGTCGGCCGCGTGCGCGCCCATGGCGACCGGGAAGTACGGCAGGAAGGCGATGCCGGCCTCGGCGGTGTGGTCGATCACCGGGTCATGGCCGCGGGTGGCCAGGTTGTACACGTTCTGCACACTGGCGATCGGCGCGATGGCCGAGGCGGCGGTCAGCTCCGCCACCGAGACCTCCGACAGCCCGATGTGCCGTACCTTGCCCTCCTCCTGGAGCTGCTTGAGGGCGCCGATCTGGTCCGCGAGCGGATAGTCCGGGTCGATGCGGTGCAGCTGGAACAGGTCGATGCGGTCGGTGCGCAGTCGGCGCAGGCTCAGCTCGGCCTGCTGTCGCAGGTACGCCGGGTGCCCGTGGGTGATCCACTCCGTCGGGCTGGGCCGCAGCACACCCGCCTTGGTGGCGATCACGACGCCGTCGCGGTAGGGGTGCAGCGCCTCGGCCAGCAACTCCTCGTTGGAGCCCAGCGCGTAGGCGTCGGCGGTGTCGAACAGGGTCACGCCCAGCTCGGCGGCCCGGCGCAGCAGCCGTACGGCGTCGGCGCGGTCGGTGGGGGCGGTCCAGATGGGCGCGGTCATGCCGGACCGCTCGTGCGGGGCGTTCGCCAGGCGCATCGCGCCGTAGCCGATCCGCCGGACCTCCAGGTCGCCACCGATGCGGAATACAGTCGGGTTCGTCATGGCTGTGACGCTAGGAGCTGACATGGATGTGAGCTTCAAGCGGATGTGAGGGGGTTCACAGTGAGGATCGGGGAGCTGGCCCGTACGACCGGCGTGAGCGTCCGGCTGCTGCGGTACTACGAGGAGCAGGGGCTGCTCGTCGCCGGCCGCACCCCCGGCGGGCAGCGCGTGTACGACGACGGCGCCCCCCGGACCGTACGCCGGATCCGCGCCCTCCTGGACGCCGGACTGCCCACCCGGGTCATCCGCGAGGTCCTGGACTGCGTGTGCGGCAGCGAGGCCGAGGTCGAGCCGTGCCTGACCCCGGTGCTGGTCGAGCAGTTGCAGGGCATCGAGGAACGCATCGCCCGCCTGGAGGGCTCCCGCGCCTCGCTGACCCGGCTGCTGACCACGACCGCCTAGAGCCCTTGGGCGAGCACCAGGTCCCGGCACTCCTCGGGCGTGCCCCACGCCGAGCGCAGCGCCCGGGCCTTGGTCAGCCACAGGGACAGGTCGTACTCCGCCGTGTACCCGATCGCGCCGTGCAGGTGCAGCGCCGTCCGCGCCGTCGTGTACGCCGCCTCGCCCGCGGCCAGTTTCGCGGCGGCCACCTCCGCCGGGCGCAGGGACACCGCCGCGCCGAACACCAGGGGGCGGGCGAACTCCAGGGCGGTCTTCGCGTCGGCCAGGCGGTGCTTGACGGCCTGGAAGGAGCCGACGGGCACGCCGAACTGGGTGCGGCGCCGCACGTGGTCCACCGTCCGGTCGAGCAGCGCCAGCCCCACGCCGAGGGCCTGCGCGGCGGTGGCCAGCCGGGTCCACAGCAGCGCCCGGTCGTACGGCGCGGCGGCGCGCAGGAGTTCACCGGCGGGGGCGAGCCGGGTCAGCCGGCGGGCCGGGTCCAGGGAACGGCGCGCCGGGCCGGGCGGCGCCGTGGACAGATACAGGCCCTCGGCCGCCGGGCGCAGCCGCACCGAGGCCGCGTCGCCGTCGACGGCCCAGCCCCCGGGCGCCGCCACCGTCGCCAGCTCCGTCCCGGCCGCCAGCTCGGGCAGGAAGCGCCGCGCCGACGCCGATCCGGCGAGGAGCACGGCCGCCCCGACCGTCTCGGCCAGCGGACCGGGCACCGCGTGCCGGCCCAGCTCCACGAAGGCCACCGCCAGGTCCACCGGATGCGGCCCCGCCCCGCCGTACTCCTCCGCCACCGCGAGCCCGAACACCCCCGCCCCGGCGATCCGCGACCACAGCGCGCGCCCGCGCGCGTGGTCGCCGCGGGCCCAGTCCCGGGCCACCGCCGGGGTGCCGGCGGCGGTCAGCAGCGCGTGCAGCGAACCGGCGAACGCCCGCTGCCCGGCGTCGGGGTGGAAGCGCATCAGCGGCGTCCCTTCGGCAGGCCGAGCAGCCGCTCGGCGACGATGTCCCGCTGGATCTCGTTCGTGCCCGCGTAGACCGGCCCGGCCAGCGCGAAGACGTACCCCTCGGCCCAGGCGCCGTCGGCGAGCTCGCCCTCCGGGCCCAGCAGATCCAGCGCCGTCTCGTGCAGCGCCAGGTCCAGCTCGGACCAGAACACCTTGTTCATGCTGGACTCCGGCCCGAGCCGGGCGCCCTCCAGCAGGCGGGAGACGGCGGCGTAGGCGAACAGCTGGTAGGCGCGCGCCCGGACCAGGGCGTCGGCGACCCGGGCCCGGGCGTGCGCGGGCGAGCCCTGGGCCCGCCACAGCTCCCGCAGCCGCGCGGCGGCGGCCAGGAAGCGGCCCGGGGAGCGCAGGGTGATCCCGCGCTCGTCGCCCGCCGTGGACATCGCGATCCGCCAGCCCTGCCCCGGCTCGCCGATCACGTCCTCGTCCGGGACGAACACCCCGTCCAGGAAGACCTCCGCGAACGCCGGTCTGCCGTCCAGCCTGCCGATCGGACGGACCGTCACCCCGGGGGCCCGGAGGTCGAACATCAGATACGTGAGCCCCTGGTGCGGCTCAGGCGCCGCCGGGTCGCTGCGGAACAGGCCGAAGGCCCGGTCGGCGAACGCGGCCCGCGAGGACCAGGTCTTCTGCCCGGCCAGCAGCCAGCCGCCGTCCGTCCGCACCGCCCGGGAGGTCAGCGCGGCCAGGTCCGAGCCCGCCTCCGGCTCCGACCAGGCCTGCGCCCACACCACCTCGCCGGTGGCCATCGGCGGCAGCACCCGCGCGCGCTGCTCCTCGGTGCCGTACGCGAACAGCGTCGGCGCGAGCAGGCTGATCCCGTTCTGCCCCACCCGGCCAGGCGCCCCCGCCGCCCAGTACTCCTCCTCGAACACCAGCCACCGCAGCAGCCCGGCGTCCCGCCCGCCGTACCGCTCCGGCCACGACACCACCGACCAGCGGTCCGCGGCCAGTTCGGCCTCCCAGGCGCGGTGGGCCGCGAAACCCTCCGCCGTCTCCAGGGACGGAAGCGGGGTGCGCGGCACATGCGCCGCCAGCCACGCCCGGGCCTCGGCGCGGAACTCCTCGTCCACCGTGGAGAGCGACAGGTCCACCGCCGTCACCACCCTTCCCTAACAAGTGTTTGGTAGGTTAGCGTGGCCCTATGACAGGCGTCGAGAGCCCGGCCTACGTCCCCGGGCACGGACTGCTCCGCGGCCGCACCGCCGTCGTCACCGCCGCGGCCGGCACCGGCATCGGCGCGGCCACCGCCCGCCGCTTCCTGGAAGAGGGCGCACGGGTGCTGATCAGCGACGCCCACCCGCGCCGCCTCAAGGAGCACGAGCGGGAACTGGGCCGGGAGTTCCCCGGCGCGGTCACCGCGACGCCCTGCGACGTCACCGACGACGCCCAGGTGCGGGCGCTGTTCGAGACGGCCACGGCCGCGCACGGCCGGCTGGACGTCGTCGTCAACAACGCCGGACTCGGCGGCACCTCCGCCCTCGCCGACATGACCGACGAGGAGTGGTCCCGCGTCCTGGACGTCACCCTCGGCGGCACCTTCCGCTGCACCCGCGCCGCCCTGCGCGCGATGCGCCGGGCCGGCGGCGGAGTCATCGTCAACAACGCCTCCGTCCTCGGCTGGCGCGCCCAGGCCGGACAGGCCCACTACGCCGCCGCCAAGGCCGGGGTGATGGCGCTGACCCGGTGCGCGGCCGTCGAGGCCGCCGCGTTCGGCGTCCGGGTCAACGCGGTCGCGCCCAGCCTCGCCCTCCACCCCCACCTGGAGAAGGTCACCACCCCCGGCCTGCTCGCCGAGCTGACCGAACGGGAGGCATTCGGCCGGCCCGCCCGGACCTGGGAGGTGGCCAACGTGATCGTCTTCCTCGCCTCCGGCTACTCCTCCTACATGACCGGCGAGGTCGTCGCCGTCAGCAGCCAGCACGCCTGACGGCCGGAGCAGATCACAATGGGTGCGTGCCGACCAAGAAAAAACCCCAGGTGACCGCGGCAGCGGCCCGGCGCGGCGAGCTCCTCAGCACCGCTGCCGAGGTCTTCGCCGAGCACGGCTACAACGCCACCACCGTCCGCCGGATCGCCGACCACGCCGGAATCCTCGCGGGCAGCCTCTACTACCACTTCGACTCCAAGGAGTCGATGCTCGAGGAGATCCTGCGGACCTTCCTCGACGAGCTGTGGGACGGCTACGACACCGTCCTCGCCTCCGAGCTGGGGCCCCGCGAGACCCTCGAAGCCCTGGTCACCGAGTCCTTCCGGGAGATCGACCGGCACCGCGCCGCCGTCGCGATCTACCAGAAGGAGAGCCGGCAGCTCGTCGCCCAGGACCGGTTCGCCTTCCTCGCCGAGTCCCAGCGCCGGTTCGAGAAGGCATGGCTCAGCACGCTCGAACGCGGGGTCGCCGAGCGGGTCTTCCGCGCGGACCTCGACATCCGGCTCACCTACCGGTTCGTCCGGGACACCGTGTGGGTCGCCGCCTCCTGGTACCGGCCCGGCGGCAAGCACAGCCCCGAGGAGATCGCCCGCCAGTACCTGTCGATGGTGCTGGACGGGATCGCCGTACGCGAATAGCCCCTTTCCCGTAGGGAGTTGTCATGGCCGAGGCCTACATCGTCGAAGCGGTCCGCGCGCCCGTCGGACGGCGCGGAGGAGGACTCAGCGCGGTCCACCCGGCCGACCTGGGCGCCGGGGTGCTCACCGCGCTGATGGAACGCTCCGGGATCGACCCGGCCGCCGTGGACGACGTGGTCTTCGGCTGCCTGGACACGGTGGGCCCGCAGGCCGGGGACATAGCCCGCACCTGCTGGCTGGCCGCCGGCCTGCCCGAGGAGGTGCCCGGCGTGACCGTCGACCGGCAGTGCGGCTCCTCCCAGCAGGCGGTGCACTTCGCCGCGCAGGCCGTGCTCTCCGGCACCCAGGACCTGGTGGTCGCGGGCGGGGTGCAGAACATGTCCCAGGTCCCGATCGCCTACGCCTCCCGGCAGGTGGCCGTCCCCCTCGGCCTGACCGACGGCCCCTTCCACGGCAGCACCGGCTGGCGCGCCCGCTACGGCGACCGGCCCGTCAACCAGTTCGCCGGCGCCGAGATGATCGCCGCCCACTGGGGCATCTCCCGCGTGGAGCAGGAGGAGTGGGCCCTGCGCTCGCACCGGCGCGCGCTGCGCGCCATCGACACCGGCCGCTTCGTCCGCGAGACCGTCCCGCACGGCCGGGTCACCGTGGACGAGGGTCCGCGCCGGGACACCTCCCTGGAGAAGATGGCCGCGCTCCGGCCCGTCCTCGACGGCGGCACCATCACCGCGGCCTGCTCCTCCCAGGTCTCCGACGGGGCCGCGGCCCTGCTGATCGCCTCCGAGCGCGCCGTACGCGACCACGGACTGCGCCCGCGCGCCCGCGTCCACCACCTCTCCGCGCGCGGCGAGGACCCCATCCGCATGCTCACCGCGCCCATCCCGGCCACCGCGCACGCCCTGAAGAAGACCGGCCTGACCATCGACGCCATCGACCTCGTGGAGATCAACGAGGCCTTCGCCCCGGTCGTCCTCGCCTGGCTGAAGGAGACCGGCGCCGACCCCGGCAAGGTCAACGTCAACGGCGGCGCGATCGCCCTCGGCCACCCGCTCGGCGCGACCGGCGCCCGCCTGATGACGACCCTGCTGCACGAACTGGAGCGCACCGGCGGCCGGTACGGCCTCCAGACCATGTGCGAGGGCGGCGGCCAGGCCAACGTGACGATCATCGAACGGCTGTGACCGGGCGCCCGCAGCCCGTCCGCGCCCCGGCTCACCGGGCGCCTCTCAGCTTCTCCAGTCCGGTCAGCACCTCCTCCGCCTCCCTCATGATCCGCTGCACCA
This sequence comes from Streptomyces rubradiris, assembly GCF_016860525.1. Classification (NCBI taxonomy): domain Bacteria; kingdom Bacillati; phylum Actinomycetota; class Actinomycetes; order Kitasatosporales; family Streptomycetaceae; genus Streptomyces; species Streptomyces rubradiris. Next base: position 1,668,158 of record NZ_BNEA01000001.1, on the reverse strand, counting down.
GCTCCGCGCACGACGGCAGGTCGCCGATCACCCCGGTGACCTGCCCGGCCGCCATCACCCCCAGGTCCGTACGGCCGTCCACCATCGCCGACTTCAGCAGCATCGGCGTGTTGGCCGCCAGCAGCGTCTGACTCCAGGACAGGTCCTTGCCGTGCCGGAGGGCGAGGCCGTCCCGGAGCAACTGCCGCCAGGTCAGCCCCGACAGCCGCCGGAAGCCCGCCGCCCGCCGTACCGCGTGGGCGAGGGCGCGGAGCCGGCCCGACCGCTCCAGGGCCGTCACCAGCTCCGAGCGCAGCATCCGGTGCGGCAGGCCGTCCACCGCGCGGGTCACCGTGACATCCCGGACCGTCGCCGCGAGGTACCGGGCCTTCACCGCGTCCGGCACCGTGGAGTCGGAGGTGAGCAGGAACCGCGTGCCCATCGCCACCCCGGCCGCCCCGTACGCCAGCGCCGCCACCAGGCCCCGCCCGTCGAAGAAGCCGCCCGCCGCCACGACCGGGATTCCCACCGCGTCCACCACCTGCGGCAGCAGCACGCTCGTCGCCACCTCGCCGGTGTGCCCGCCGCCCTCGCCGCCCTGCACCAGCACCGCGTCCGCGCCCCAGGCCGCCACCTTCTCGGCGTGCCGCAGGGCCCCGACGGACGGGATCACCACCACTCCCGCCGCCTTCAGCTCCGCGATCAGCCCGGGGGAGGGGGCCAGGGCGAAGGAGGCCACCCGGACCCCCTCCTCCAGCAGGATCCGCACCCGGTCGGCCGCGTCGCCCGCGTCGGCCCGCAGGTTCACCCCGAACGGCGCCCCGGTGCGGGACCGGACCTCCCGTATCGCCTCCCGGAGCCGGCCGGGCGGCATCGTCGCGGACGCCAGGATGCCGAGGGCACCGGCGTTCGCCGCCGCCGACACCAGACGCGGCCCGGCCACCCATCCCATCCCGGTCTGCACGATCGGATACCGCACCCCGACCAGCCGGGTCAGCGCCGTCTCCATCAGCCCTCCGTCCCATGCGCCGCCGGGCTCGTCGTCGCCTTCTGCGGGGTCTTCGGCGGCCCGCTGTTCCCCGGCTCGGCACGGACCCCCGTCGGGCCCGGCCCCCTCGACCCGGTGCCGGTCCCCATCCGGCCCGGCCCCCTCGACCCGGTGCCGGTCTCCATCAGTGCCGTCCCTCGGGCCGGTGTCGGTCTCCGTCAGCCGCCGTGCTCTCCGGCACCTCGCGGGTCCGGGCACCCGCCGGGTCCAAGACCTCGCGGATCAGGCGTAGTTCCGCGGCCTCGGGATCGCGGGTGGGCGGGACGTCGGCCGGGACGCTCAGGGGAAAGCCCGTCGCCTCCCCGACCTGCCGGACGGTCACCCCCGGATGCACCGAGACCAGCCGCATGGAGTGGTCGGGGGTGGCGAAGTCCAGGACGGCGAGGTCGGTGACCACCCGGGCGACGCGGTGGTACCGGGCCGCGCCGCCCAGACCGGCCGCCCGGTCGTACCCGACCCCGCACACCATGTCCACGCGCTCCACGAACACCCGCCGGGAATGCCTCGGCACCCAGTAACTCGTGGGATTGTTCAGTGTGTTGAGCGGAGCGCCGCGCACCCCGAGCAGCTGTCTGCGCGGGCGGGCCCAGTCGCCGACGCAGGAGATGTTCTGGTTGCCGTACCGGTCGAGCTGGCTCGCGCCCATCATCACGTGCCGCCGGCCGCCCGCCACCAGCTCCAGGTGCTGCCGGTAGGGCAGCCAGCCCTCCGGGGTGCCGTCCGGCCGGACCAGCAGTGCCTCGCCGTCGGTCAGCAGCAGGTCCGGCGCGAAGGTGAGCCGGGCCAGCCGCGCGCCCAGCGACGGGATCAGACCCATCGGGGAGGCCAGCACCTCACCGGCGCCGCGCCAGGCCTCGGCGCAGGCGATCACGCAGTACTCGGCGCGGGTGGCCCTCATCGTCCCTGCTCCGTCCGCCACTTCCCGACCGCCGCCCGGTACGCCGCCTCGTCGGCGCCGAGGAAGCGGCCGGCGAAGTCCGGCCAGGGCGTGGCCGCGTACCACCGCTGGAACTCCTCGTCCCTGCCGTACTCCGGGGCGCAGGACGTGAAGTGCGCGCCGTCCGGTGCCTCCACCACACCGGTCACCGCGAGCCGTTTGAGCAGCAGCGACCACGGTCCGGCCGCCTTCGTCAGCTCCGCGGTGTCCACGATCCGTTCGCAGGAGACGTAGGCCGCGTCCGCCGCCTCGCAGAACAGGTCGTCGAAGTACGGGTCCGGGCCCAGGTACTGCCCGTTGCCCAGCCGGTCGGCGCGGTTGACGTGCACCAGGGCCGCGTCCAGCCGCAGCGCCGGCATCGCCACCAGCGTCTCCGCGTCCGCGTACGGCGACGTCACCGTTCTCAGCTCCGGGTTGACCCGCATGACGTCCGAGCCGATGCCCGCGCGCACCGGCAGGAACGGCAGCCGCTGCGCCGCCGCCCGCAGCCCGGACAGGAACATCCCCTCGTCTATCTCCGTCAGCTCCAGGCCCCCGTGCTCGCGCGCCGCACGGTAGTGCGGTTCCAGCGCGATGGAGTCCAGGGTGACGAAGGCCGTGACCAGCTTGCGGATCCGGCCGGCGGCGGCCAGCATGCCGATGTCCGGGCCGCCGCAGGAGACGACCGTGAGATCGCCGATGCCGGACCGCAGCAGCGCCCGGACCAGCGCCATCGGCTTGCGCCGGGAGCCCCAGCCGCCGATGCCGAGGGTCATGCCGCTCGCCAGCCGGGACACCACCTCCTCGGCGGTCATCGTCTTGTCGCCCATCTACGCCCCCTCCTTCCCCTGCTTCCCGAACGTGTCGCGGACCCGGCCGGCCAGTCCGCTGAGGCCGGCCTCGAAGGTGAAGCCCTGCTCGAAGCGGTAGCTGCGGCGCACATCGACCGGGTCGATGCCGTTGATCGCGGCCTTGGCCATGCGCAGCAGCCGGCCGTCCTTCGCGGCGATCTCCCGGGCCAGCCCCAGCGCCGCACCCGGCAGCTTGGCGCGCGGGACCACCCGCCACACCGAGCCGTGCCCGTGCAGCTCGGCGGCGCTCACCGTGCGCCCGGTGAAATACAGCGTGCGCATCAGGTGCTGCGGGACCAGCCGGGCCAGGTGGGTCGCCGCGCCCAGCGCGCCCCGGTCCAGCTCGGGCAGCCCGAAGAAGGCGTCCTCGCTCGCCACCACCGCGTCCGCGTTGCCCACCAGGCCGATCCCGCCGCCCAGGCAGAAGCCCTGCACGGCCGCGACGACCGGTGTCCCGCACTCGTAGACCGCCGCGAACGCCTCCGCGCAGCCCTGGTTGGCTCCGATCAGAGCGTCCTGCCCGGCCGCCTGTATCTCCTTGATGTCCACGCCCGCGTTGAACCCGCGGCCCTCGGCGGCCAGCACCACACATCGGGTCCCCGGGTCCCGGCCGGCCTCGCGCACGGCCTCGGCCAGGGCGAACCAGGCGCGCACCGGCAGGGCGTTGACCGGCGGGAAGTCGACGGTGACTACGGAAATCCCCTTTTCCGGGGACGAACAGGAGACACCCATGGACGCATCAGCTACCTTTCCACCAAACATTTGTTAGGTGCGATGGCTTCGAAGCTAGCAGCCGACGCGGACCAGCGGGAGGCCCTGTGGATAACCCCCCTGTGGACAACCGGCCTGCGGACGAGCGCCCGGCGAGCCCCGCGGACCAGCGGCCCGCGGGCAACCCTCCTGCGGGCAACCCTCCTGCGGGCGACCGGCCTGCGGGCAACCCTCCTGCGGGCGACCGGCCCGCGGACAGCTCACTGCGCGGCAGGACGGTCGTGGTCACCGGCGGCACCCGGGGCGTGGGCGCCGGAATCGCGCGGGCCTTCGCCGAGGCGGGCGCCCACGTCCTGGCCTGCGCCCGCCGGCCCCCCGACCGGCCCGTGCCCGGCGTCGGCTTCGTCCCGCTGGACCTGCGCGACCCGCCCGCCGTCCGCGCCTTCTTCGCCGGACTGCCCCGCCTCGACGTCCTGGTCAACAACGCCGGCGGCACGCCCCACCGGCGTCTCGCCGACGCCGGCGCCGAACGGCACGCCAAGGTCGTCGAGCTGAACCTGATCACCCCGCTGACCGCGTCCCTCGCCGCCTACGACCACCTCCGGCGCAGCAGGGGCTCGGTTCTGATGATCGGCAGCGTCAGCGGGACCCGTCCCTCGCCCGGCTCGGCCGCCTACGGCGCGGCCAAGGCGGGGCTCGCCAGCCTGGCCGCGTCCATGGCCGTGGAGTGGGCGCCGGAGGTCCGGGTCAACACGCTCGTGGTCGGCATGGTCCACACCGAGCTCGCCCACCTCCACTACGGCGGCCCCGACGGGACGGCCGCCGTCTCTCGCACCGTCCCGCTGGGCCGGCTCGCGCTCCCCGCCGACGTCGGCGCCGCCGCCGTGTTCCTCGCCTCCGACGCCGCCGCGTACATCAGCGGGGCCGGCCTGCACGTGCACGGCGGCGGGGAACGGCCCGCGTTCCTGGACGCCGCCGCGCCCCACGTACCCGTACCGACTCCCCGGAAGGACAGCTGAGATGAGCGGTATCTGCGCGGGCCGGGTCGTCGCCGTCACCGGGGCCGGCCGGGGGCTCGGCCGGGCCCATGCCCTGGCCTTCGCCGCCGAGGGCGCCCGGGTCGTCGTCAACGACCTCGGCGTGGCGCTGGACGGCGCGCCGGACCCGCAGAACCCGGCGGACGCCGTCGTGGCCGAGATCCGGGCGGCGGGCGGTGACGCGGTGGCGCACGGCGCCGACATCGCCACCGACGCGGGCGCGGCCGGCCTGGTCCGCACCGCCGTCGAGACCTACGGCCGGCTCGACACCCTCGTCAGCAACGCCGGGTTCCTGCGCGACCGCATGCTGGTCAACCTCACCGAGGACGACTGGGACGCCGTGATCCGTGTCCACTTGAAGGGTCACTTCCTGCCGCTCAAGCACGCCGCCGGCCACTGGCGGGCCACGGCCAGGGCCGGGCGCACCCCGGTCGCCCGGGTCGTCCACACCAGCAGCGGGGCCGGTCTGCTGGGCTCGGTCGGGCAGGGCAACTACAGCGCCGCCAAGGCCGGGATCATCGGCCTCACGCTCGTCGCGGCGGCCGAACTGGCCCGCTACGGCGTCCAGGTCAACGCCGTGGCCCCGGCCGCCCGGACCCGTATGACGGAACGTGCCTTCGCCACGGCCATGGCGGCGCCGGCCACCGGCTTCGACGCCATGGCACCCGAAAACGTCTCCCCGCTCGTGGTCTGGCTCGGCTCGGCCGGGAGCGCCGGGGTGACCGGCCGGGTGTTCGAGGCGGAGGGCGGCCGGATCACCGTCATGGAGGGCTGGCGCCCCGGTCCCACCACCGACAAGGGCGCCCGCTGGACACCGGCCGGGGCGGGGGAGGCGGCCCGGAGACTGCTGGCTCGGGCGGAGCCGCCGGGACGGGTGTACGGGACGTAGACGACCCCGCTCGTAGCACCCGGACCTCCCAAGAGGGCTACGTATCGCACTCCAGCACCGTCCGGCACAACCCGCACCGCGCCCGTACCCGCCCCTGTACCGGCACCCTGATCCGCTGGTGGCAGGTGGGGCAGGGGAAGGAGACCCGGAGCCGGCCGGCGGGGTCGGCGGCGAAGGCGTACGGCGTGGCCGGCGGGCCGGCGAAGGCGTGCCGGCGGTCGTGGGCGTACCGGCGGCGGCCCGCCCAGCCGGCGGCGGCGAGCGGCGGCTGCCGTTCGTCCCGGCGGGCCCGGTCCCTGCCCCTGACGTAGGCGGTGTAGGCCTGCGGGCTGGTGAACCACGAGGACGGGTCCTCGCCGAACAGCAGTGCCCGCTTGGCCAGGACGTAACCGAACTCCTCCGGGGTGAGGTAGCCCAGCTTCTGGGAGGAGACCGCGTCCTCCCGGTAGGCGTCCAGCAGCAGCCAGCCCGCGCCCAGGTAGGCCGTCGCCGTGTCCGTCAGGATCTCGTTCTCCGCCGTGGTGGGGAAGGCGAGGTCCAGGCGGTGCAGATAGACGTGCGCCACCTCGTGGGCGAGGGCCGCGCCGATGTCGGCGCGATGGGTGCGGAACCGGTCGTTCAGCTCGACGAAGTACTCGGGGCCCGCCGCCAGTTCGACGTTCGCCGCGTGGGTCATCTCCCGGAAGCCGACGATCAGCCGCGCGTCCGGCAGCCGGAAGTGCCGCACGATCTCCCGGGCCACCCGCTGCGCGCCCAGATGCAGGTCGTCCGTGTCGCAGAAGGCCACGTCGGCGGGGGCCACGCTGGCCGAGAACGTCTCGATGGTGTCCCGGGACAGCCGCCGGTACAGCGCGGTGATGGCGGCCCGCACCGTCTCCAGGTGCGGGTAGCCGTGCTCGACCGGTCCGCCGTTGGCCACGTCGGCACCCCCTGAAGCCGCCGGAACTCCCCTCCACTGTAGGCGGGAGGGCCTCGGCGAAACCGTACCCGGGAGGGTCCCGGTGAACGGCCCTCACGAAGGGATCCGGGTGCCGGCCGGACAGACCGCACCCGCGAACGGCCCTCACACCGGCAGCAAGCGCGGAGCCGGCGCGTCCGGCCGGCCCTCGTCCAGGTCCAGCACCCACACCTCGTTCTCGCCCTCCCGCAGCACCGGCCCGGGCACGTACAGCGACCGCTGGGGGCCCGCCGACCAGTAACGGCCCAGGTTGAAGCCGTTGATCCAGACGAACCCGCGGGTCCGGCCGGGCAGCTCCAGCCGGGCGTCCCCGGCCCCGCGGACCGTGACCGAGCCCCGGTACAGCCCCGGCGCGTGCCTGCCGGGCGGCGCACCGAAGGGCACCGCGGCCACACCACCGGCGAACGCGTCCAGATCGAGCCCACGCGCGCGTACCCCGTGCAGATACTGCCGCTCGTGCAGGACGCCGCCGGTGATCCCCTTCGGCTCCCCCAGCCGGGGCCCGTAGTTCACCCGCCCCAGGGACTCCACCCACAGCTCCACGCGCGCGTGCCCCGCGACCGGCACCGCCAGCCGCGGCTCCGCCTCCGTGAGCACCCCGGCCCGCTCCCCGTCGACGTACACCACGGCGAGGTCGCGCAGGCCGCGCACGGACAGCGGGTAGGGCCGGCGCGGGCCGGGCACCTCGACCGTGTAACGGACCAGGCCCCGGGTGATCCCCAGCTCCTCGAACGTCGGCGGCACCGGCGTGACCGTCTCCGGCCCGCCCAGTGCCCCGAGCACCCCCGCCAGGGACGCCCAGCCGGTGAGCGCGGCCTCGGCCGGGGCGCCCAGCACGGCGGGCGGCGCCGGCAACCCGGGCAGCGGACCCGGCGCGTACCCGGCCAGCACCTCGCGGAAGCGCCGGAACTTCTCCGTGGGGCGGCCGTACTCGTCCACCGGCGCGTCGTAGTCGTAGGACGTCACGTCCGGCTCCAGCGGGCCCTCGTGCAGCGCCCCGCCCCGGTTGGCGCCCGCCCAGCCCCCGAAACTCGTCCCGCCGTGCGCCAGGTAGAGGTTCACCGACGCCCCGCACTCCAGGATCTCCCGCAGCGCCCCGGCGGCCTCGGCCGGATCCCGTACGGCGTGCTCGCCGGCCCAGTGGTCGAACCAGCCGCACCAGAACTCCATGCACATCAGCGGCCCCTCCGGGCGGTGCCGGCGCAGCGTGTCGAACGCCACGCGCGCGTGGGAGCCGAAATTCACCGTGGCGAGCACCCCCGGCAGCGAACCCCCGGTCAGCATGTGGTCCTCCGGACCGTCCGAGGTGCACAGCGCCGCGGTGACCCCCTCGGCGCGCAGCAGACCGGCCAGCTCCTCCAGGTAGCCGGTGTCGCTGCCGTAGCTGCCGTACTCGTTCTCCACCTGGACCAGGACCACCGGACCGCCCCGGTCGCTCTGGCGGGGCACGATCTCCTGCAGCAGCCGGGTGAACCAGAGGCGGACGCGGGCCAGACAGCGCGCGTCACGCGTACGCGCGCGCGTGCCCACCTCGCCCGTCAGCCACGCCGGAAGCCCGCCGTTCTCCCACTCGGCACAGATGTACGGACCCGGCCGCACGATCGCCCACATCCCCGCCGCGGCGACCGCGTCCAGGAACCGGCCGACCGCCCCCACGTCCCGGAACGTTCCCGGGCGCGGCTCGTGCAGATTCCACGGGACGTAGGTCTCCACGCAGTTCAGGCCCATCGCCCGCAGCATGGCCAGCCGGTGCCCCCACTGCGCCTCGTGCACCCGGAAGTAGTGCAGTGCCCCGGACAGCAGCCGCACCGGGCGCCCGTCCACGCAGAACCCCGATTCCCCCACCGTGAACTCGCTCAAGCGCCCTCCCCGCCGCGGCCTCCTGCCTCCGCCCCAGCCTCGCCCCCTTCCGGCACCCGGCGCCATGGACGAAGATCGGCGCTGCTTGGACAAAACCGCGCCGCACATCCCGCCGTGAGGAGCGCCGATGTACCGGACCTGGATGCGGTTCTTCAGCCCCGGCCCCGCCCACCACCGCCTCGGCCTGGTCTGCCTCGGCGTCGGCCTCCAGCACGGCGCGCTGCCCACCGTCGGCCCGCGCACCCTCGACCACCACGTGGCCGTGGTGATCAGCTCCGGCGGCGGCTGGTACCGGGGCGCCGACGGCCGCCGCACGACCGTCACCGCGCCCGCGCTGCTGTGGCTCACCCCCGGCGTGCCCCACCACTACGCGCCCGATGCGGACACCGGCTGGGACGAGGGCTTCGTGGACTTCGCCGGGCCCGCCACGGCCGCCTACCGCGAACTCGGCTACATCGACCCCGACCGGCCCGTGACCCCGCTCGCCGACGCCTCCGGCCCGCGCACCGTCATCGCCCGCATCGCCCGCGCCGCCCGCCCCGGCAACCCCCTGCTCCAGGCCGAGACCGCGGCGGCCGTGCACGAACTCCTTGTCGCCCTGCGCCGCGCCCGCGCCGACCTCGCCCAGGGCGGCGACCAGGTGCTCACCGCCCTGGCCCGGGACGCCTGCACCCCGATGAGCGTCGCCGACCACGCCGCCCGGCACGGCATGACCACCGCCGAGCTGCGCGGTGCGGTCCGCCGCGCGGCCGGCTGCAGCCCCAAGGACTACCTGCTCGGCATCCGCCTCGGCCGGGCCAAGGAACTCCTCGCCACCACCGAGCTGCCCGTCGCCGCCGTCGCCCGCCGCGTCGGCTACGACGACCCCGCCTACTTCTCCCGGCTGTTCACCCGGCGCGTCGGCCTCGCCCCCGTACGCTTCCGCGCCCAGCAGGGCCGCACCGTGCCCGGCGGCTGGAGCGACCGCGTCCCCGACCCCGGCGACCCGCCGCTGATCCAGTCCTCGGACACCCCGTCGACGCGGCCCGCGCAGCGCATAGGGTTGGCCCTCATGACGACCAGCAACACCGGCCCCGGTGCCATCGACCCCGAGGTCCGCCAGGAACTGGAGCGGCTGCGCGACAGCATCGACAACATCGACGCGGCCGTCGTCCACATGCTCGCCGAGCGTTTCAAGGCCACCCAGCAGGTCGGCCGGCTCAAGGCGCAGCACCAGCTGCCGCCCGCCGACCCGTCCCGCGAGGCCCGGCAGATCGCCCGGCTGCGCGTGCTCGCCGAGAACGCCAAGCTCGACCCGGCCTTCGCGGAGAAGTTCCTGAACTTCATCATCGCCGAGGTGATCCGGCACCACGAGCGGATCGCCGAGAGCACCCACAACGGGCAACCGGCGCACGACGCGCCGGCGGGGCACTGACCGGGCACCGCCCAGGACGCCGCGGGGAAGCGGCAGCACCGGGTGCGCACGGGGGCCGGGGCCGGTGTACCGGTCCGACCCTGTGCGCTGCCGGCGGCATCAGGCAGCATGGCCTTCATGTCCGTACTCACGCGCGATGAAGCGCAGCTCCGAGCAGAGATCCTCGACGTCCACCGGTACACGGTCGAACTCGACCTCACCACCGGCGACGAGGCCTTCGACTCCCGCACCGCGATCCGGTTCACCACCCGGTTCGACGGGGACACGTTCGTCGAGTTGAAGCCTGCCGAGCTGCGCGGCGTCACGCTCGACGGACAGCCGCTCGACACCGGCCTCCTCAACGGGAACCGGCTGCCGCTGAAGAACCTCACCGCCGGCGAGCACGAGCTGCGCGTCCACGCCGCCATGCGCTACTCCCGCACCGGCGAGGGCATGCACCGCTTCACCGACCCCAGCGACGGCGAGACGTACGTCTACACCCAGCTGTTCATGGACGACGTCCAGCGCGTCTTCGCCGCCTTCGACCAGCCCGACCTGAAGGCCGTCTTCGAGGTCGGCGTCAAGGCGCCCGAGGGCTGGACCGTCCTCGCCAACAGCGTCACCACCCGCCAGGGGGACGGCGTCTGGCAGGCCGCGCCCACCCCGCCGATCTCCACCTACCTGGTCGCCGTCGCCGCAGGCCCCTGGCACTCGGTGCGCACCGAACACCGCGGGCTGCCCTTCGGCGTCCACTGCCGCCGCTCCCTCGCCCCCCACCTCGACGCCGACGAGATCCTCGACGTCACGCGCGCGTGCTTCGACCGCTACCACGAGAAGTTCGAGGAGCCCTACCCCTTCGACTCCTACGACCAGGCGTTCGTCCCCGAGTTCAACGCCGGCGCCATGGAGAACCCGGGCCTGGTCACCTTCCGCGACGAGTTCGTCTACCGCTCCGCCGTCACCGACACCGAACGGCAGTCCCGCGCCATGGTCATCGCGCACGAGATGGCCCACATGTGGTTCGGCGACCTCGTCACCCTCAAGTGGTGGGACGACATCTGGCTGAACGAGTCCTTCGCCGAGTACATGGGCTACCAGACCACCGCCGAGGCCACCCGCTTCACCGGCCCCTGGACCGAGTTCGGCGTCACCCGCAAGGCCTGGGGCTACGACGCCGACCAGCGCCCCACCACTCACCCGGTCGCCCCCGACCACGTCGACGACACGGCCTCCGCCCTGCTCAACTTCGACGGCATCTCCTACGCCAAGGGCGCCTCCGCGCTGCGCCAGCTCGCCGCCTGGATCGGCGAGAAGGACTTCCTCGCCGGCATCAACACCCACTTCGCCCGGCACAGGTTCGGCAACGCCACCCTCGCCGACTTCATCGACTCCCTCGCCTCGGCCACCGACCGCGACGTCTCCGCCTGGGCCGACAGCTGGCTGCGCACCACCGGCGTCGACACCCTCGTGCCCACGGTCACCGCCGCCGGCGGCACCTGCGCGCTGACCGTCGACCGCGCGGGCAGCCGCCCGCACCGCCTCGGCGCCGGACTGTACGACCACGACCTCGCCGACGAGGGCCGACTGGTACTGCGCGAACGCATCGACCTCGACCTGCCGCAGACCGACCCGCAGCCCATCGGCAAGCGCCCCGCGCTGATCGTCCTCAACGACGGCGACATCACCTACGCCAAGATCCGCTTCGACGCCGCCTCCGCCGAGACCCTCCGCACCGGGCTGTCCGGACTGCCCGACCCGCTCACCCGCGCGGTCGTCTGGAACGCCCTCAGGGACGCCGTACGCGACGGCGACCTGGCGCCCGCCGCCTACCTGGAGCTGGCCCGCGCCCACCTGCCCCGCGAGACCGACCTGGCCGTCGCCCAGGGCGTCCTCGCCTTCGCCGCCGGCCAGCTCACCCAGCAGTACCTCGCCCCGGCCCACCGGCCGGCCGCCCTGGCCACCCTCACCTCCCTCTGCCGCGACCTGCTGCGCCGCACCGAGGACGGCGACCACCCCGGCCTGCGGCTGATCGCCGTACGGCACCTGATCGACGTGGCCGCCCACCCCGAGACCATCACCGCCTGGCTCACCGACGGCACCGTGCCCGGCGGCCCCGAACTCGACCCCGAACTGCGCTGGCGCATCCTCGCCCGGCTCGCCGTGCTCGGCGCCACCGACGAGGCCGCCATCGCCGCAGAACTGGCGAGCGACCCGAGCGCCGCCGGCCAGGAGGGCGCCGCCCGCTGCCGCGCCGCGCTGCCCGACCCGGAGGCCAAGCGCGCCGCCTGGGCGGCGATGTTCGCGGGCGACGACCTGTCCAACTACCTCTTCACCGCCACCGCCCAAGGCTTCTGGCAGCCCGAACAGGCCGAACTGGTCCGCCCGTACGTACCGCGCTTCTACGCCGACGTGGCCGCCGTCGCCGCCCGCCGCGGCCCCGCCATCGCCACCGCCGCCGGCCGCTGGTGCTTCCCCGCCCACGCCGTCGACACCGAGAACCTCCGGCTCGGCGAGGAGTGCCTGCGCGCCGACGACCTCACCCCGGCGCTGCGCCGCGCCCTCGCCGACCGCCTGGACGACCTCGCCCGCGCCCTGCGCGTCCGCGAAGCACACCGGCCGGCACAGGAGGGCGTACGACCGACGGCGTAGGACTCGGCTGGTCCCTGCCGACGATGCGGCCCGCGGGCCGCGCTCCCTAGGCTCGGGCGGACAGTGATCGTCCGAGCCCTGGAGGCAGCACCGTGATCGTAGTGACCGGCGCGACCGGCAACGTCGGCCGTGCCCTTGTCGACCGGCTCCTCGCCGCGGGACAGCCCGTGCGGGCACTGACCCGCGACCCCGCACGGGCCGGCCTGCCCGAGCGGGCCGAGGTGGTGGCGTTCCGCCCGGACGACCCCGCCGCCCTGTTCACCGGCGCCACGAAGATCTTCCTGTACGCCCAGGCCGCCACCGCCCCGCTGCTCGCGGCCGCCCGTGAACACGGCGTACGCCACGCCCTCCTGCTCTCCAGCGGCATCGTCCGGGAAGGCGCCGACGAGACCCACCCCATCCACGTCGCGCACGCCACCGTCGAGCGGCACATCCGCGACAGCGGGCTCGCCTGGACCTTCCTGCGGCCCAACGCCTTCGCCACCAACGCGCTCCAGTACGCCCCGCAGATCCGCGCGGGCGGCGACACCGTCCGCGGCGTCCACGCCGACGCGCTCTCCGCGCCCATCCACGAGGACGACATCGCCGCCGTCGCCGAGCGCGTCCTGCTCGACGACGGCCACGAGGGCGCCGTGCACCGGCTGACCGGGCCCGCGGCCACCAGCAACGCCGAACAGGTCGCCACCATCGGCGACGCGCTCGGCAGGAAGCTGACGTTCGAGGAGATCGACCCGGCCGACGCCGGCCCGGAGCTGTTCCCGCACGTACCGCCGCAGATGCTCGGCCGGCTGCTGGAGACCGTCGCACAGGCCGTCGGCGTGCCCCCCGAGATCACCGGCACCGTGGGGGACATCACCGGCACCCCGGCCCGCGCCTTCGACCAGTGGGCCCGCGACCACGCCGCGGACTTCCGGCCCTAGCCGACCGGCCACTTCGGGGCAAGAGCAGTACACACTTTCGGGTTCCGTTCGCCGGGCATCGGGGACACAGGGCTCTCTTCCGGTACAAGCTGGCACTCCACCCACACGGGCCCGGCAGGCCCGCCCGGCGTTCCCCTGCCCCGGAGGAGAGCCCATGACCGCAGAAGCGGCCCTGAGCACGCCGCCGCTCGCCTCGGGTCCTGGCGGCCCCGAGGCCCTGCGGCCCCTCCTCGCCACCGTGCTCGACGCCCTCGCCGCCGGCGCCGCCGAGCGCGGCGGCCCGCTGCCCGCCGGCGGCCCCGACGCCGTCACCGCGCGCGTCGCCGCCGCCCTCGGCGACCCCCTGCCGGACACCGGCGACCCCGGCGCCCTGCACGACATCGTGCGGGCCCTCGCCGCGGGCGCCGCCGACCCCGCCGACCCGCTGTGCGCCGCCCATCTGCACTGCCCCCCGCTCGCCGTGGCCACCGCCGCCGACCTCGCCGCGAGCGCCCTCAACCCCTCCCTGGACTCCTGGGACCAGGCCCCGGCCGCCTCCGCCCTGGAAGCCGCCGTCACCCGCACCCTCGCCCGCACGGCCGGCCTCACCGACGCCCTCGTCACCACCGGCGGCACCGAGTCCAACCAACTCGCCCTGCTGCTCGCCCGCGAGGCGCACGGCAGCGGCCTGCGCCTCGTCTGCTGCGCCGGCGCCCACCACTCGCTGCCGCGCGCCGCCTGGCTGCTCGGCCTGCCCGCCCCGGTCGTCCTCCCGGCCCCCCGCGGCACCCTCGACCCGGCCGCCCTCGCCGAAGCCCTCACCGCGCTTGCCGGCCCCGTGCTGGTCGCCGCCACCGCCGGCACCACCGACGCCGGCCTCATCGATCCGCTGCCCGAGATCGCCGCCCTGTGCGCCGCCCACGGCGCCCGGCTGCACATCGACGCGGCCTACGGCGGCGGCCTGCTCTTCAGCGACCGGCACCGCGACCGGCTCGCCGGGCTCGACGCCGCCCACACCGTCACCCTGGACCTGCACAAACTCGGCTGGCAGCCGGCCGCCGCCGGCCTGCTCGCCGTGGCCCGCCCGGACGAACTGGCCACCCTCCACCAGCGCGCGGACTACCTGAACGCCGCCGACGACACCGAGGCCGGCCTCCCCGACCTGCTCGGCCGCTCCCCGCGCACCACCCGCCGCCCCGACATCCTGAAGATCGCCGTCACCCTCAGAACACTGGGCCGCGACGGCCTCGGCGCCCTGGTCGACCAGGTCTGCGCCCGCGCCCGCGAGTTCGCCGCCCTGATCGCCGAACACCCCGGCTTCGAGCTCTACGACCGGCCCGTCATCAGCACCGTCCTGTTCCGCCCCGCCGCAGCCGCCGACGACGCCGTGGCCGCCGTCCGCCGCAGACTCCTGCACGAAGGCCGGGCCGTGCTCGGCCGGGCCCGGCTCGACGGCCGGCTCTGGCTCAAGGCCACCGTCCTCAACCCCCGAAGCCGGCCGGACGACCTGGCCCGCCTGCTCGAACTCGTCGAAGGAAACACCCCCCGATGACCCACCCCCCACGCCACGAGCCGACCTCCCCACGCGATCTGGTCGGCATCGGCATCGGCCCCTGCAACCTCTCCCTCGCCGCCCTCGCCCACCCGCTCGCCGAACTCGACGCCGTCTTCTACGAACAGCGCCCCGGCTTCGACTGGCACCCCGGGCTGCTCATCGAGGGCGCCACCATCCAGGTGCCGTTCCTCGCCGACCTCGTCACCCTCGCCGACCCCACCAGCCCCTGGAGCTTCCTCAGCTACCTCAGGAACCGCGAACGCCTCTTCCCCTTCTACTTCGCCGAGCGCTTCCACATCCAGCGCGCCGAGTACGACGCCTACTGCCGCTGGGTCGCCCAGCAACTGCCCGGTCTGCGCTTCCGCCACCAGGTCGACACCGTCCGCTGGAACCCCGAACGGGACGTCTTCGAGGTCGACTTCACCCAGCTCGACACCGAAGGCGAGGCAGAGGCCCTGGGCCGCACGTACACCCGCAACATCGTCCTCGGCATCGGCACCGCCCCCTACGTACCCGACCCCCTCCAGCCCCTGGTCGACGCCCCCGGCGTGCCCGTCCTGCACGCCGCCGACTACCTCGCCCACCGCGACACCGTCCTCGCCGCCGGACACGTCACCGTCGTCGGCTCCGGACAGTCAGGCGCCGAGGTCTTCCTCGACCTGCTGCGGCACCGCCCGGCCGGCCGGGAACGGCTGCACTGGATCGGCCGCACCGAGGCGTTCGCCCCCATGGAGTACTCCAAACTGGGCCTGGAACACTTCACCCCCGACTACACCCGCTACTTCCACGCGCTCGCCGAACCCGTCCGCGACCGGCTGGTCGCCGCCCAGTGGCAGCTGTACAAGGGCATCGACGCCGGCACCCTCGCCGCCATCCACGACGAGCTGTACCGGCGCACCCTCGGCGGCGGCTGGCCCGACGCCGTCCTCACCCCCGGCGTCCGCGTCCGCACCGCCGGCCGGATCGCCACCAGCACCGTCGAACTGCACCTGGAACACCTCCAGCAGGGCACCCGCTCCCGGCTCACCACCGACGCCGTCGTCCTCGCCACCGGCTACCGCGAACGCCCCCTCGGCCGGCTCCTCGCCGGACTCGACCCCTACATCCGCCGCGACAGCAGCGAACGCCCCCGCGTGGACGAGGAGTTCCGCCTCGTCCTCGACCCCTCGGTCACCGGCTCGGTCTACGTCCAGAACGCCGAGCTGCACACCCACGGCGTCGGGGCCCCCGATCTCGGCCTCGCCGCCTGGCGCAGCGCCACCATCCTCAACTCCCTCACCGGAAAGGAGACCTACCCGCTGCCCACCCGGACCGCCTTCACCTCCTTCGGCCTCGACGACCCGGCGGACCGGGTGCCACCGGCCCGGCAGCCCAAGCGGCTCACCCCGCTGATCGACGGACCCTGACCGCCCCGGCCCCCGAACACACCCGCCGAACCCGGACCGGCGGGCCGGAACAAGCCCCCCACGGTGGGGCGTTGACGCCGATCACGACCATGACCTGGATCACCGCCCACCGTTCCCCCGTCATCCGCCCCGACGAGTCCTGGCGACGGCGTGCACGTCGACGACGCCGGTGCCAAGGCGATCGCCGACTCCGTCGACCTGTCCCTGCTGGACCTGTGAACGACCTGGAGAACGCGGGATTCCTAGAACACCGGCGTGCCGCCCCGCACCAGCCTCCAGTCCACCGAGGCGAAGTCCTTCGGGTCCAGCACCCCCTTCGCGGTCACCCACTCCGCGATCCGGGTGCGGATCTCCGTCGACTCCGACCACAGCTCCTTGGCGGAGGCGATGTGCGGGAAGGCACCGCCGCCGTTGGCACGGTAGTTGTTCACCGCGAGCACGAACTGCCCGCCGTCGTCCAGCGGAGCCCCGCCGAAGGTCAGGTTCCTGATCCGCGACCCGGCCGGCTGGGCGATGTCGATGTCGTACGACAGCCCCGACACGTAGTCGTAGTTGTAGTCCGGACGCCCGCCGGCGTTGGTCAGCTTCTCCACGTCGACCGCGGCACCGGGGGCCGTCTGGACGTAGTACTCCGCCGAGTACTCCAGGTAGGCGCGCAGCTGGACGCCCGTGAGCAACTTGGCGACCAGCGTGTTGTCGTAGACGTACAGGCTGGACAGGTCCCGGATCGTCACATCGCCGGCCGGGATCTCCGAGGTCCGGGAGAACGGCGAGGCCTGGGCGAGCACCGGCAGCGCGGCGTACTCGGTGCCCGCGAGCGCCGCCTTCACCACGTCCTCCTGGACCTTGGTGATCAGGTCGATGATCGGGGCGTCCTTGTAGCGGGCCTCGGCCGTGGTCAGGGGCTCGGTCGCGCGGCCGACGACCTGGTTGACGTACGCGACGACCTTTTGGTGCTGGTCGGCGAGCAGCCTGGTGATCTCCGGGTCATCGGCGACGGTCCGGGAGTCGCGCAGGGACGCGGAGACCGACTCGACCTCCCAGCGGCCCTTGCGGAACTCCAGCTCGATGTCGAAGAGGGTGAGCCGCTCGGCGTAGCACAGCGGCTCCGACAGCACGACGGTCCTGCCGGTCTCCTCGTTGACGACCTTCAGCTCCGGGATCTCCACGTGCGCGTGACCGACCAGGATCGCGTCGATACCCGGGACCCGCCGGGCCACGTTCGCCGCCGCGTTCTCCACGTACGGCACCTGGTCGCCGTAGGACGAGGTGCCCGAGGTGCCCGAGTGGGCCGACACCACGACCACGTCCGCGCCCATCGACCTCAGCTTCGGCACCCACTTCGCGGCCTGCTCCTCCAGCCCCGGGAACGCCAGCTTCCCCTGGACGTAGGCCTTGTCCCAGATCGCGATGCCCGGGTTGGTCAGACCGAGGACGGCGACCTTGACCGGCTTGGCGCCGGGCACGTGGAAGGTCTTCATGAAGTACGGCGGGAAGGCCGGCCGCAGCGACTTGGCGTCCACCGCGTTCGCGCCGAGCAGCGGGAAGTCCAGCTGGTCCTCGAACTTCCGCAGCGTCTCGATGCCGTAGTTGAACTCGTGGTTGCCGAGGGCCGCGGCGTCGTACCCGATCGCGTTCATCGCCCGCGCCATCGGATGCACCGGCCCGCCCTTGGCGGTGATCGGGTCGACCTTGGCGTAGTAGTAGGTCAGCGGGGTGCCCTGGATGGTGTCACCGGCGTCCAGCAGCAGGGTGTTGCGGCGGCCCTTCTCCGCGCGCACCTGGTTCACCAGGGTGGCGATCCGGGCGAGCCCCATCGCGTTGCCCGCCTTGTCGGAGTACTCCGCGTCCTTGAAGTAGTCCCAGTTGAAGACGTGGCCGTGCAGGTCGGTGGTGCCCATGACGGTCAGCGAGTACCGCTTCACGGGGTGCCCGGGGCGTCCGGGCCGGTGGTGGTCCTGCGCCGCCTCGGCCGCCGGGGCCGCCGCCGCGCCGGCGATCGCCACACCCGCTCCGGTGACGGCGGACTTCTTCAGGAACTTCCGGCGGTTCAACGGCATCTCTCGGTCTCCTCGACGATGTGGACAACGCGCGTAGATTCTGACCTGGGCATGACCTACGGCAACAGGTCCGCAAGGTTGCGATCTGGTGACCCGTTCCCCGTGAGGCCCCGCTCACCACCCTCCCCGGCCGCACGCCATCCGCTCATCGGAGCAGCCGTCCGCACACTTCAACACTTGTCAAAAACCCTTCGCCAAAAGGCCGTTGAGTAGTCATGCGGCGCCAATTCTCTACCCGCCGGTAAGCCATAGGCTCGACCCATGCGCCGAGCAAAAATCGTCTGCACACTGGGGCCCGCCACCGACTCGTACGACCGGATCAAGGCACTGGTCGAGGCCGGAATGGACATCGCCCGGTTCAACCTCAGCCACGGCACGCACGCCGAGCACGAGGAGCGCTACCGGCGAGTGCGCAAAGCGGCCGACGAGACCGGCCGCAGCGTCGGCATCCTCGCCGACCTTCAAGGCCCGAAGATCCGGCTCGGCCGCTTCGCCGAGGGACCGGTACTCCTTGAACGCGGCGACACCTTCACCATCACCGTGGAGGACGGCGTCGAGGGCGACCGCCACCGGTGCGGCACCACCTACGCCGGCCTCGCCGCCGACGTCACCCCCGGCGAGCGCGTCCTCGTCGACGACGGCAAGGTCTGCCTGGAGGTCACCGAGGTCGACGGCCCCCGCGTGCACACCCGGGTGATCGAAGGCGGTGTCGTCTCCGACCACAAGGGACTGAACCTCCCCGGCGTGGCCGTCTCCGTCCCCGCCCTGTCCAAGAAGGACGAGGACGACCTGCGCTGGGCGCTGCGCACCGGCTTCGACCTGGTCGCCCTCTCCTTCGTCCGCAGCGGCGACGACGCCGTGGACGTGCACCGGATCATGGCCGAGGAAGGCCGCCGCCTCCCGGTCATCGCCAAGATCGAGAAGCCCCAGGCGGTACGGAACCTCGACGGCATCGTGGCCGCCTTCGACGGACTCATGGTCGCGCGCGGCGACCTGGGTGTGGAGATGCCGCTGGAGCAGGTGCCGATCGTCCAGAAGCGCGCCATCACGCTCGCCCGGCGCAACGCCAAGCCGGTGATCGTCGCCACCCAGATGCTGGACTCCATGATCGAGAACTCCCGGCCCACGCGCGCCGAGGCCTCCGACGTCGCCAACGCGGTCCTGGACGGCACGGACGCGGTGATGCTCTCCGGCGAGACCAGCGTCGGCAAGTACCCGATCGAGACCGTGCGCACCATGGCGAAGATCGTCGCGGCGGCCGAGGAGGACATGCTGGCCAAGGGGCTGCCGCCGCTGACCGAGCGGAACAAGCCGCGCACCCAGGGCGGCGCGGTCGCCCGGGCCGCCGCCGACATGGGCGACTTCCTCGGCGCGAAGTTCCTGGTCGCGTTCACCCAGTCCGGGGACACCGCCCGCCGGCTCTCCCGCTACCGCTCACCGATCCCGCTGCTCGCCTTCACCCCCGAGCCGGCCACCCGCTCCCAGCTCAGCCTCACCTGGGGCACCGAGACCTTCCTCGGCCCGCACGTGGACTCCACGGACGCCATGGTCGACCAGGTCGACGAGCTGCTCCTGCAGTACGGCCGCTGCCGGAAGGGCGACATGGTGGTGATCACCGCGGGCTCCCCGCCCGGCGTCTCCGGCTCCACCAACATGGTCCGCGTCCACCACATCGGCGAGGACGACAGACCGAAGTGACCTTCCCGGGCCCCTTCAGTACTTGGGGCCCACGTGGGCGTCCATGAGGGATACGGAGGCCTTCTTGGCGACGGAGATGGTCACGGCCGCACGGCTCTGGTTGAGCGTCTTCCACTCGATACCGAGCTTGTCGAGAGTGTCGGTGAAGAGACGGATGATGTCGGCCGAGGTGTTGGTGAAGAAGTAGCGCGGATACTCGTACCGCTTGCGCTCACCGGCGACCACACGGGTCGTCCAGTTGGTGATGCGGCATCCATCGGAGTGGATGAGGCCTCGGATGAAATCCCAGGGGTGGGCGTCGACGATGGCTTGCTGCCAGAGGGCCAGGACGATCGGGCGCTCGTGCTTCTTGCCCGGGCCGTGCTGGGGGAAAACACAGGGCAGGTGCCTCGAGTAGACCTTCACGTTGTGGCAGCCCTTTTTCCGGACGCGGCAGACCGAGTTTCCGGGGAACACGACGCGCATGGCCCGCTCACACGCGTCCATGAGGCCAGGCCACGTGTCCGAGCAGGTGATCATGAGGTTGGGTGTTCGATGCCCCGCGTAACGGCTGATGTGGCCGTCACCGAGATAGAGGCCCAGGAGGTAGCTGTAGGCCGCGCTGTCGAGGGGGCGTCCGTCGCACCGCGGGCAGGGCGGGTCGTGTCGCCCTGGGCATTCCCCGCGCCGGGCCCGGTCGAGATGCTTCCAGTAGCTGATCGTCCCGTTGGGTACGCCCAGCTTTCGAGCTACGTCCGCGTTCCTCGCGCCGCCTCGAAGGAGCGTCAGAGCCTTCTGTCGCACATCAGTGCCATGGAAGTTCATGCGGACACACTGCGTGAGCGATCGTGGCGACACGCGACAAAAAGTGGAGGATCACGCGAACGTGATCCTCCACTTCGGAGCGTGCCGGGTGCGGGACTCGAACCCGCACGTCCTCTCGGACAGATGTGTTTGAGACATCAGCGTCTGCCTGTTCCGCCAACCCGGCGAGGCACTTCCGGGAGTGTACCGGTTCACCGCCTGTCCCCGCAGCTAGGTACCCTTCTGGGAGCAGAGCCCCTGCCCCGTATCAAGGAGCCTCAGTGACCGCCCCCGAGTCGCCCCAGCCCGTAGACGTGACCGACGACGACAAGTCGCACGTGCCTCCGCTGACGACCCGTGTCGTCATCGCCGAGGACGAGGCCCTGATCCGGCTCGACCTGAAGGAGATGCTCCAGGAGGAGGGGTACACCGTCGTCGGTGAGGCCGGAGACGGTGAGCAGGCCGTCGAGCTGGCCCGCGAGCACAAGCCGGACCTGGTCATCCTGGACGTGAAGATGCCCAAGCTCGACGGCATCTCCGCGGCCGAGAAGATCGCCGAGGAGTCCATCGCGCCCGTCCTGATGCTCACCGCCTTCTCCCAGCGCGACCTGGTGGAGCGCGCCCGGGACGCCGGTGCCATGGCCTACCTGGTCAAGCCCTTCAGCAAGAGCGACGTCGTCCCGGCGATCGAGATGGCCGTCTCCCGGTTCGCCGAGCTGAGGCAGCTGGAGAAGGAGGTCGCCGACCTCACCCAGCGGCTGGAGACCCGCAAGCTGGTCGACCGGGCGAAGTCCATCCTGCAGACCGAGTACGGGCTGACCGAGCCCGCCGCCTTCCGCTGGATCCAGAAGACCTCCATGGACCGCCGCATGTCGATGCAGCAGGTCGCCGAGGCGGTCATCGCGGACAACGAGGAGAAGAAGGCGGCCAAGAAGGGCTGAGCACGACCGGTGCGACGAGGCCCGCGCCCCGGGGAAGGGGCGCGGGCCTCGTGCCGGTCCCGCGGGGTCAGTCCTCGCCCAGGTACGCCTTCCGTACCGACTCGTCGTGCAGCAGGTCCCGGCCGGTCCCGGACAGCACGATGGTGCCGATCTCCATGACATGACCCCGGTCCGCGAGGGAGAGCGCCGCCTGGGCGTTCTGCTCGACCAGCAGGATCGTGGTGCCCTGCGCCTTCAGCTCCGCGATCGTCGCCATGATCTTCTGCATCATGATCGGCGACAGGCCCATGGACGGCTCGTCCAGCATCAGCAGCTTCGGCCGGGACATCAGCGCCCTGCCCATCGCGAGCATCTGCTGCTCGCCGCCCGAGAGGGTGCCGGCGGCCTGCTTGCGGCGCTCCCCGAGGATGGGGAAGAGGTCGTAGGCGCGCTGGATGTCCTTCTCGATGCCCGGCTTGTCGCTCCGCAGGAAGGCGCCGAGCCGCAGGTTGTCCTCGATGGTCATGCGCGGGAAGATGTGCCGGCCCTCGGGGGAGTGGGCGAGGCCGAGGGCGACCACCTGGTGGGCCGGGATCTTCCTCAGCGATCTGCCGTCGAACCGGATCTGCCCGCCGGCCGGCCTGAGCAGCCCGGACAGGGTGCGCAGGGTGGTGGTCTTGCCGGCGCCGTTGGTGCCGATGAGGGTGACCACCTCTCCGGCCTCGACGGTGAAGGAGATGCCCTTGACGGCCTCGATCTTGCCGTAGGCGACGCGGAGGTCCTCGACTTCGAGCAGTGCGGTCATCAGTCGTCCTCCTTGCCGGGCGCGTTCTCGAAGGGCTCGCCGAGGTAGGCCGCGATCACCCGTTCGTCGCCCTGGACGGTGGCGCTGTCGCCCTCGATCAGTTTCTCGCCCTGTACGAGGACGGCCACCCGGTCGCACAGATTGAAGATGAAGCGCATGTCGTGCTCGATGACGAGGACGGCGATGCCCATGTCCCGGATGGCGAGGACGAGTTCCTCGGTGGCGCGGGTCTCCTGCGGGTTCATGCCGGCGGTCGGCTCGTCGAGCAGCAGCAGTCCGGGTTCGCTGGCCAGGGCGCGCGCGATCTCGAGTTTGCGCTGCTCGCCGTAGGGCAGGTTGCGGGCGAGGTGTTCGGCCTTGGCGGCGAGGCCGACGAACTCCAGGAGTTCCGTGGCCCGTTGCCGGGAGAAGCGTTCGGCGCGGTGGAAGCGGGGGCCGCGCAGTACGGCGGACCAGAAGCCCTCCTTGGTGCGGGTGTGCCGGCCGACGAGCACGTTCTCCAGGACGGTCATGTTGGCGAACAGCCGGATGTTCTGGAAGGTGCGCGCGATGCCGGCCGCGGTGACCTTGAAGGGCTTGGGGGGCAGGACGGTGCCCTGGTAGCGGACCTCGCCCTCGGTGGGGACGTACAGGCCGGTCAGGCAGTTGAAGAAGGTGGTCTTGCCGGCGCCGTTGGGTCCGATGAGGCCGACGATCTCGCCGGCGCCCACGGTGAGGTCGACGCCGCGTACGGCGGTGAGGCCGCCGAAGCGCATGGTGACGCCGCGGGCGTCGAGGACGGTCGGGCCGGGGACGGCGGTGTCGGGGGCGGTGCCCCGGGTGGTGTCGGTGGTCATGGTGGTCAGGCCCCCGCCTTCGTCAGGAGGGTGGGTGCTTCGGCGTCCTCGTGGAATTCGAGTTGGCGGCGCCGGTTGGGGATGAGGCCCTCGGGGCGGAACCGCATCAGCAGGATGAGGGCGACGCCGAAGGCGAAGAGCTGGTAGTTGCCGAGGAACTGGAGCTTGTTGGGGATGAGGAAGAGCAGGGCGGCGCCGATCAGCGGGCCGCTGATGGTGCCCATGCCGCCGAGGACGACCGCGGCGAGCAGGAAGGCGGAGTTGGGCGGGATGGGGCCGGCGAAGAGGTACTGCTCGGGGGTGACGGTGTAGGTGACATGGGCCTGGACGGTGCCGGCGAGTCCGGCGAGGCAGGCGCCGACGGCGAAGGCGATGAGTTTGACCCGGAAGCCGTTGATGCCCATGGCGAGCGCGGCGGTCTCGTCCTCGCGGATGGCCACCCAGGCGCGTCCGATGCGGGAGTTGCCGCTGCGACGGAAGACCAGCACCACGACGGCGGTGATGATCAGCATCAGGAAGAAGTAGTTGGCGAATCGGCCGATGGTGAAGCCGCCGAGGTCGTGCTGAGCACCGAAGTCGAAGCCGAGGTCGAGGTTGGGGATGGAGGAGACGCCGTTGGAGCCGTTGGTGATGTCGGGTCCGGAGGTGCCGTCGAGGTTGTTGGCGGTGATGCGGAAGATCTCGCCGAAGCCGAGGGTGACGATGGCGAGGTAGTCGCCGCGCAGCCGCAGGGTCGGGGCGCCGATCAGCACGCCGAAGATCAGGGAGGCGGCGGCGCCGACGAGTACGGCGGCCCAGAACGGGAAGTGGACGCCGAACGGTGAGCTGGGGGAGCCGGAGACCAGGGCGGCGGCGTAGGCGCCGACGCCGAGGAAGGCGACGTATCCGAGGTCGAGAAGGCCGGCGAGGCCGACGACGATGTTCAGGCCGAGGGCGACGGTGGCGAAGATCAGGATGTAGACGCCGAGGGTGGCGTACTGGTCGTCGGTCTGGGTGAAGGGGAACAGCGCGGCCGCGACGAAGGCGCCGCAGATGGTGATGTTCTGATGCCGGGCGGTGATCTGCGAGGCATGGGTGATCAGGCCGGCCTTGTTGAGGGCGGCGAAACCGAGGCCCGCGGTGATCAGGAAGCCGATGAACTGTTCGTCGTACTCGGTGCCGATGCCATAGGTGAAGACGGTCAGGCCGAGTGCGAGGACCCCGATGATGATCAGGATCTCGGCGTAGGAGGGCAGCGCGGGCACGGGCCGGGGGGAGTCGGCGGCGAAGAGGGCCTTGGTGGTCGCCCACGCGTGCGCGAGGCGGTGCCTGGTCCTCGCCCAGCCGGTGTCGTCGGGGTCGGCAGGGTCGGGCTCGGGCCGCCGGAAGGGCAGGGCCAGGGCGCCGGCGAGGGCGGCGAGGCTGGTCAGGGCGACGAGGAAGCCACCGGGTTCGAGGTTGACGAGTCCGCCGAGGTCGGCGCTGATCGCGAGGACCGTGTACCAGCTGGTGGCGAAGGCGGCCAGGGTGGCGAGCCGCAGGGCCGGGTCCGCTCCGGCGGGTACCAGCCGGCGCAGGCCCCTGACCCCGTAGGAGGCGAGGGCGACGAGGCTGGCGAGGAGCGCGCCGACGAGGACGAGGACCTGGAGGCCGCCGGGGTAGCCGTAGACGGTGAGGTCGCCGGGGAAGTCGGCGGTCCAGGTCCAGGCGAGGAAGGTGGACAGGGCCGTGAGAACGCTGCCGCCGAGGGCGAGGGCGCGGGCGGCCTTCTCCGGCAGGGGCAGCAGGCCGGTCGGGGCGTCGGCCTCGTGGGCGCCGGGGGTGTCGGGTGCGGTGGTCTGTGTGGTCATCGAATCTCACGCCCTGTCCGCGACGCGCTCGCCGAGCAGGCCCTGCGGCCTGAACAGCAGTACGAGGATGAGGAGTACGAAGGCCCAGACGTCGGCCCAGGACTGGCTGCCGAACTTGTCCATGCCGGGGATGTCGGCGATGTAGGCGGTGGCCAGGGTCTCGGCGACGCCGAGGACCACGCCGCCGATCATGGCTCCGTAGATGTTGCCGATGCCGCCGAGGACGGCCGCGGTGAACGCCTTGAGACCGAGGATGAAGCCCATCCGGAAGTTGATCTCGCCGTATTTCAGGCCGTAGGCGACGGCGCCGACCGCGGCGAACGCGGCGCCGAGCGCGAACGCGATCACGATGATGCGGTCGGTGTTGACGCCCATCAGCTTGGCGGTGTCCGGGTCCTGGGCGGTGGCCTGCATGCCGCGGCCGGTGCGGGTCTTCAGCACGAAGTAGCCGAGGACCGCCATGGAGAGGGGGGCCGCCGCGACGAGGAAGACGTCGCCGGTCTGGATGGTGACGCTGCCGATGTCGAAGGGTCCGCCGGAGATCTGCGGGAAGGTGCGCGCGGACTTCGCCTCCGGGTACCAGGCCCATACCGCCTGCTGGAGGGCGAGGGAGAGGCCGATGGCGGTGATGAGGGGGGCGAGGCGGGGGGCGGTGCGCAGGGGCCGGTAGGCGAATCGTTCCGCCCCGACGGCGATGGCGACCGCGACGATGACGGCGCCCACGATCATCAGCGGCAGGGCGATCCACATGGTGGTGCCGCCGGGGAGCCAGAGCCAGACGGTGAGGGCGCCGAAGGCTCCGGTCATGAATATCTCGCCGTGGGCGAAGTTGATGAGCTGGACGATGCCGTAGACCATGGTGTAGCCGATGGCGACCAGCCCGTACATGGCTCCCAGTAGCAGGCCGTTGACCAGCTGCTGCGGCAGTTCGTTCACCGCATGTCCTCCGAGCGTTCGGAAAGTGCGAGGGATGTGGCCGGATGCGGGTCCGCGCGGGGCGCCGGTGGAAACAGCGCCCCGCGCGGCTCGCGAGAGGTTCAGGCGCGGGGATCAGCCGGTGTACGTACCGGACTTGACGGGAACCCAGGCACCGTTCTTCACGGCGTACACGGTCAGCTGTTTGTTGGTGGCGTCGCCGTACTGGTCGAAGGAGACCTTGCCGGTCACGCCGTCGAAGGACACGCTCTGCATGGCCTCGGTGACCTTCTTGCGGGCGTCGGAGGGGAGTTCGCCGCCATTGGCCTCGACGACCTTCTTCACGGCTTCGATGATCGCCCAGGCGGAGTCGTAGGCGTAGCCGCCGTAGGCGGAGTAGCCCTCCTTGTAGCCGGCGGCTTTGTAGTCGGAGACGAATTGCTCGGCGGAGGGCAGATCCTCGACCGGGGCGCCGACGGAGGTGGTGAGGTCGCCGGTGCTCTCGGCGCCCGCCAGCTTCATGTAGGTGTCGTCCTTGACGCCGTCGCCGCCGACGAGCGGGATCTTGGCGCCGGAAGCCTTGATCTGCTTGCTGAGCGGGCCGGCCTGCGGGTATTCACCGCCGTAGTAGACGACTTCGGCGCCCGAGTTCTTCACCTTGGTGGCGACGGCGGAGAAGTCCTTCGTGTCGGGGTTGATGTGCTCGGTGCCGACCACCTGGCCGCCGAGCTTCTTGAACTCCTGGGTGAAGGTGCTGGCGAGGCCGGAGCCGTAGGTCTTCTTGTCGTCGATGACGAAGACCTTCTTCTTCTTGGCCGTGTTGAAGACGTACTGGGCGGCGAACGGGCCCTGGATCGCGTCCGTGGTCGCGGTACGGAAGTAGGCCTTGTACTGGCGCTCCTTCTTGGTCTGCCAGTTCGGCCCCTGGGACAGGGACGGGCCGGTGTTCGCCGGGGAGACCTGGACCAGTCCGGCGTCGTCCAGGACCTTCTGCATCGACTCGGCGACCGAGCTGTTCAGCGGGCCGACGACGCCGAGGACCTCCTTCTCGGAGACGAACCGGGAGGCGTTCTGCTGGCCGGCGGACGGCTGTGCCTGGTCGTCCAGGGCCTCCGTCGTGAAGGTGACGCCCTTGACGAAGTTCCGCTTGTTGGCGTTCTTGGCGGCCAGGTCCGCCGAGTTCTTTATGCCGAGGCCCATGGCGGACAGGTCGCCGGTCAGGGGGACGTCGACGCCGATGACGACGGTGCCGCCGCCGTCCTTGCCGGAGCCCTCGTCGCCGCTGTCGCGCGAGCCGCAGGCGGTGAGGGTGAGCGCTCCCGCGGCCAGCGCGGCGGTGAGGGCGATAAGCGAACGTTGACGCACGATCAGTCCTTTCCCCAGGCACAACCGCTTCCCCATGGACGCGGCGGAGTCGCGCGCCGCGCTGAATTGACAAACCGAAGGCGCGGTGACTGGCGGTGACTCTAAGCGTGTGCGGGGAACGTGGAGGAGTGTCTGACCGAGGCTGTGACTCTCTTGTTATGACACGGCGTAATGCACAGCGGTACCCGGAGGGCGGGAAGGAGGAATTCAGGCTGATTCGCGCCGTCCGCATTCCGAGAACCCGCTGGACCTGCCATGATCAATTCAGGGGTGTCGGCTGTTTTGCTGATGACCGTGAACTGTTGCCACAAGTGACTTCCGGCGCCTCGGAGAGATGCTCCGCGCGGTTCGGTCCCGGGTGAAGCGCCGCCTCCATATTGCGCGCGTATTACGCAGGGTTACGGCAAGGAAAGGGAGTCCGGCATTCCTGGGGGCTTTTCCGCATTTCGTCACGTGCGTCGTTACGGTGATCTTGCGGACGGAACACGCCTCGGCGCGGAACGGAATTGCGGGTTCCGTGGCCGGTGACAGATCTCCGGGCGGGACGCGTCGCGGGCGGCCGAGCGGCGCGCGGTGGCGGCTGGCGCGGCCGGGTGGCGTGGAGGAGGCCGCCGCTTTCCGGGAGGGCGGTTCAGGCGAGGGCGTGCCGCCGGTGGCGGACGCGCCGGGCGGCCGGGGCGCGCGGGTCCGCCCGCCGGGCCGCGTTGCGTAGGGGCCTCGTCCGCCGCCCCGCGCGCGTGTGCCCTGCGCGTGTGTCCTCTCCCCACTCCCGCCACGACCCGCTGACCGGGCTGTGCGCCACTCCGCGCGCGTGTGCCCTCTCCGGGCTCCGGCGTCCTCGCGCCCGGCCGGCGGCCACCTCACCGACCCCGCGCCGAAGCCACCAGGGGGAGCGGGGCCGGGGCGACGCTTCCGGAGGGGTGAATGGGGTACCGCTTGTGGACCCGGCCCGCGGCCCCTGCCCCTCGGAAGCGGGCCTCGGGTCAGCTCGCGGTGGTCCGGGCGGGGGGCTCGTCGCCCGGGCGGACTTCCCGGAGGAGGCAGGTCAGGCGGGCGGAGCAGACCCGGCGGCCCTCCTCGTCGCTGATCACGACCTCGTACGTCGCCGTCGACCGGCCCCGGTGCACCGGCGTGGCCACGCCCGTCACCAGGCCCGAGCGGACCCCGCGGTGGTGGGTGCAGTTGAGGTCCACCCCGACCGCGATCTTGGAGACGCCCCCGTGCAGCATGGAGCCGACCGAGCCCAGCGTCTCCGCCAGCACCGCGGAGGCGCCCCCGTGCAGCAGGCCGTACGGCTGGGTGTTGCCCTCCACCGGCATGGTCCCGACCACCCGGTCCGCCGAGGCCTCCAGGATCTGCACGCCCATGCGGGTGCCCAGGTGCCCGGCCGAGAACAGGGCGGGCAAGTCCACGCCGAGCGCGGAGTACTCGTCGATGACCTGCTGCGGGAACTTCACTTGCTGCTGCTCACCCATGGGGCCCGGCTCCGTCCGTCGTACACCACTCTGCTCGCTGAGCAAACGCTCACTCGGCCGCCGATTGTTCCAGACGGCCGCCCGCGTCCCCGGTGTGGGCTTCGAGACGTACGACGACGGACTTGCTGGCCGGGGTGTTGCTGGTGTCGGCCGTCGCGTCCAGCGGCACCAGCACGTTCGTCTCGGGGTAGTACGCCGCCGCGCATCCCCGGGCCGTCGGATACGGCACGACCCGGAAGCCGGGCGCCCGCCGCTCCACCCCGTCCTGCCACTCGCTCACCAGGTCGACGTACGAGCCCTCGGCGAACCCGAGCGCGCGGGCGTCCTCGGGGTGCACCAGCACCACCCGGCGCCCGCCCTTGATGCCCCGGTAACGGTCGTCCAGGCCGTAGATCGTGGTGTTGTACTGGTCGTGCGAGCGCAGGGTCTGCAACAGCAGCCGGCCCTCGGGCAGCGCCGGGTACTCCACCGGCGCCGCGGTGAAGTTGGCCTTGCCCGTGGCGGTCGGGAAACGCCGTTCGTCACGCGGCGCGTGCGGCAGCGCGAAGCCGCCGGGCCGGGCCACGCGCGCGTTGAAGTCCTCGAAACCGGGGACCACGCGCGCGATGCGGTCACGGATCGCCCCGTAGTCCTCGGCGAACTCCTCCCACGGCACGACACTGCGCTCGCCCAGCACCCGGCGCGCCAGGCCGCAGACGATGGCCGGCTCGGAGCGCAGGTGCGGGCTCGCGGGGGCCAGGCGCCCGCGCGAGGCGTGCACCATGCCCATGGAGTCCTCGACCGTCACGAACTGCTCCCCGCCGGCCCGCACATCGCGCTCGGTCCGGCCCAGGGTGGGCAGGATCAGCGCCCGCGCGCCCGTGACCACGTGCGAGCGGTTGAGCTTGGTCGACACGTGCACGGTCAGCCGCGCCCGGCGCATGGCCGCCTCGGTGACCTCGGTGTCGGGGGAGGCGGACACGAAGTTGCCGCCCATGGCGAAGAAGACCTTCGCCCGGCCGTCGCGCAGCGCGCGGATGGCCCGTACGACGTCGAAGCCGTGCTCGCGCGGGGGCGCGAACCCGAACTCCCTCTCCAGGGCGTCCAGGAAGGCCGGGGCGGGCCGTTCGAAGATGCCCATGGTGCGGTCGCCCTGGACGTTGCTGTGGCCGCGCACCGGGCACACGCCCGCGCCCGGGCGGCCGATGTTGCCGCGCAGCAGCAGGAAGTTGACCACTTCCCGGATGGTCGGCACCGAGTGCTTGTGCTGGGTGAGACCCATGGCCCAGCACACGATCGTCCGCTCGGAGGCCAGGACCATGCCCAGGGCCCGCTCGATCTCCGCGCGCGTGAGGCCGGTCGCGGCCAGCGTCTGGTCCCAGTCGGCGGCCCGCGCGACCGCCGCGAACTCCTCGAAGCCGTGGGTGTGCTCGCGGACGAACTCCTCGTCGACCGCGCCCTCCGCCTCCAGGATCAGCTTGTTCAGGAGCCGGAAGAGAGCCTGGTCGCCGCCGATGCGGATCTGCAGGAACAGGTCGGTCAGGGCGGCGCCCCGGAGCATGCCCTGGGGCGTCTGCGGGTTCTTGAAGCGCTCCAGGCCCGCCTCGGGCAGCGGATTGACGCTGATGATCTTCGCGCCGTTCGCCTTGGCCCTCTCCAGCGCGGAGAGCATGCGCGGATGGTTCGTGCCGGGGTTCTGGCCCGCGACGATGATCAGATCGGCCTGGTAGAGGTCCTCCAGCAGGACGCTGCCCTTGCCGACGCCGATGGTCTCGCCGAGCGCCGACCCGGACGACTCGTGGCACATGTTCGAGCAGTCCGGCAGGTTGTTCGTGCCCAGTTCGCGCGCGAAGAGCTGGTACAGGAACGCGGCCTCGTTGCTGGTGCGGCCCGAGGTGTAGAAGACGGCCTCGTCGGGGGAGCCGAGGGCGGCGATCTCCTCGGCGATGATGTCGAAGGCCCGCTCCCAGGAGACCGGTTCGTAGTGCGTGCCGTCCTCGGGCAGGTACACGGGGTGGGTGAGCCGGCCCTGCTGGCCCAGCCAGTAGCCGCTGCGGCCGGACAGGTCGGCGACGGAGTGCGCGGCGAAGAACTCCGGTGTGACCCGGCGCAGCGTGGCCTCCTCGGCGACCGCCTTGGCGCCGTTCTCGCAGAACTCGGCCGTGTGCCGGTGGTCCGGCTCGGGCCAGGCGCAGCCCGGGCAGTCGAAGCCGTCCTTCTGGTTCACGCGCAGCAGCGTCAGAGCGGTGCGCTTCACCCCCATCTGCCGCTGGGCGACGGCCAGCGTGTGCCGGATGGCGGGCAGTCCCGCCGCCGCGTGCTTCGGCTCCGCGACCTGCGGCGCGTCCTGGACCGGATCACCCTTGGGCGGCTTCGTCGCCATCGCACGCTCCCCTTCGACTGCGTGTGAGAAGTACCGCTGCCGATCCTCCCACGGGGCACTGACACCGACACCGGTCGGGCGGGCGACGGCCGGGACCATTGCCCGCGGTGGGGTGTGTCTTTCGCCGCTCTTTACCGAGGGACGGCTCACCGGGGGACGGCGCACCTCTCTCGCGGGGGACGGCGCCTGGCTTTCGCGAGGGACGGCGCACGGCTTTCGCGTGGGACGGCGCACGGCGCCGCTCGCCGTGTCCGGGACCATACCGGCCGCGGGCGGGCGGTCCGGGTTGTCAGTGGCTCGTGGCAGGATCGGTGACGTGGCAGAGACAGCACCGAAGCAGACCGACAAGACCCCCGGCGGCTCCCGTCCCCGGCTGATGCTCATGGACGGGCACTCGCTGGCCTACCGCGCGTTCTTCGCGCTGCCCGCGGAGAACTTCACGACCGCGACCGGCCAGCCGACGAACGCGATCTACGGTTTCGCGTCGATGCTGGCCAACACCCTGCGTGACGAGGCGCCCACGCACTTCGCGGTGGCCTTCGACGTCTCCCGCAAGACCTGGCGCTCCGAGCGGTTCACGGAGTACAAGGCGAACCGCTCCAAGACCCCCGACGAGTTCAAGGGCCAGGTGGAGCTGATCGGCGAGCTCCTCGACGCCATGCACGCCCCGCGCTTCGCCGTCGAGGGGTTCGAGGCGGACGACGTCATCGCCACCCTCGCCACCCAGGCCGAGGCCGAGGGCTTCGAGGTGCTGATCGTCACCGGCGACCGCGACTCCTTCCAGCTGATCACCGAGAACATCACCGTGCTGTACCCGACGAAGGGCGTCTCGGAGCTGACCCGGTTCACCCCGGAGAAGGTTTTCGAGAAGTACGGCTTGACGCCCGCCCAGTACCCGGACTTCGCGGCCCTGCGCGGCGACCCGTCCGACAACCTGCCCGGCATCCCCGGCGTCGGCGAGAAGACCGCAGCGAAGTGGATCAACCAGTTCGGCTCCTTCGCCGAGCTGGTCGAGCGGGTCGACGAGGTCAAGGGCAAGGCGGGCCAGAACCTCCGGGACCACCTCGAGTCCGTCAAGCTCAACCGCGTCCTCACCGAGCTGGAGCGGCAGGTCGAGCTGTCCAGGACGGTCGCCGACCTGGAGCGGGCCCCGTACGACCGCAAGGCCGTGGCGATGGTCCTCGACACCCTGGAGATCCGCAACCCGTCCCTGCGCGAGCGTCTCTTCGCCGTCGACCCCGGCACGGAGGAGACCGAGACCGCCCCGGTCACCGCCGACGGCGTCGAGATCGACGGCAGAATCCTGCGCACCGGCGAGCTGGCCCCCTGGCTCGCCGAACACACCGCCGGGCCGCTGGGCGTCGCCACCGTCGACACCTGGGCCCTGGGCACCGGCTCGGTCGCCGAGGTCGCGCTCGCCGCGCCCGGGGGACCGGCGGCCTGGTTCGACCCGTCCGAGCTGGACGAGGCCGACGAGAACGCGTTCGCCGCCTGGCTGGCCGACGCCGGCCGGCCCAAGGTGTTCCACGACGCCAAGGGCGCCATGCGGGTCTTCGCCGAGCACGGCTGGCGCGTCGAGGGCGTCGGCATGGACACCGCGCTCGCCGCGTACCTGGTCAAGCCCGGCCGCCGCTCCTTCGACCTGGACGCGCTGTCCCTGGAGTACCTGCACCGCGAGCTGACCCCCGCCGCCGCTGCCGACGGTCAGCTGGCCTTCGGCGCGGACGAGGGCGCCGAGGCGGAGGCGCTGATGGTTCAGGCCCGCGCGGTCCTGGACCTGGGCGAGGCGTTCGAGGGCCGCCTGAGGGAGGTCGGCGCCGCCGACCTGCTCCAGGACATGGAACTGCCCACCTCCGCGCTGCTCGCCCGCATGGAGCGGCACGGCATCGCCGCCGACCGGGCGCACCTGGAAGCGATGGAGCAGATGTTCGCGGGCGCGGTGCAGCAGGCCGTGAAGGAGGCGCACGCGGCGGCCGGCCGCGAGTTCAACCTGGGCTCGCCCAAGCAGCTCCAGGAGGTCCTCTTCGGCGAGCTGGCGCTGCCGAAGACCAAGAAGACCAAGACCGGTTACACCACCGACGCCGACGCCCTGGCCTGGCTCGCCACCCAGACCGACAACGAACTGCCCGTGATCATGCTCCGCCACCGTGAGCAGGCGAAGCTCCGGGTGACCGTCGAGGGCCTGATCAAGACCATCGCGGGCGACGGCCGCATCCACACCACGTTCAACCAGACGGTGGCCGCGACCGGACGCCTGTCCTCCACCGACCCGAACCTGCAGAACATCCCCGTGCGCACCGACGAGGGCCGGGCGATCCGCCGGGGCTTCGTGGTCGGCGAGGGGTTCGAGTCCCTGATGACCGCGGACTACAGCCAGATCGAGTTGCGCGTGATGGCCCACCTCTCCGAGGACGAGGGCCTGATCCGGGCGTTCACCTCCGGCGAGGACCTGCACACCACGGCCGCGTCCCAGGTGTTCGGGGTCGAGCCGCAGGCGGTGGACGCGGAGATGCGCCGCAAGATCAAGGCGATGTCGTACGGCCTCGCCTACGGTCTGTCCGCGTTCGGCCTCTCCCAGCAGCTGAACATCGACGCGGGCGAGGCCCGTGCCCTGATGGACGCCTACTTCGAACGCTTCGGCGGGGTGCGGGACTACCTGCGCCGGGCGGTCGACGAGGCGCGCGCCACGGGCTACACGGCGACGCTCTTCGGCCGCCGCCGCTACCTGCCCGACCTCAACAGTGACAACCGCCAGCGCCGCGAGGCGGCCGAGCGCATGGCCCTGAACGCGCCCATCCAGGGCACGGCGGCGGACATCGTGAAGATCGCCATGCTGAAGGTGGACGGCGCGCTGCGGGCGGCGGACCTGAAGTCCCGCATGCTGCTCCAGGTCCACGACGAAATCGTCCTGGAGATCGCCCCCGGCGAGCGGGAGGTCACGGAGGAGATCGTCCGCCGGGAGATGGCGAACGCCGTCCAGCTGAGGGCCCCCCTGGACGTCTCGGTCGGCGTCGGCCCGGACTGGGAATCAGCGGCCCACTGACCCCGCCGGGCGGCGGAGAGCGCGCCCCGCACCGACCAGAGCCTTCGCGCTCCGCTCGGTGCCCCTCTCCGCCGCGGCACCGGCCGCCCGCCGGGACACCGCCCGACCGTCACCGAGAGCGGCGGAAGAGCGGCAGCACAGCCCAGCCCAGCCGCCACCCGGAAAGCGGCCCTCGCCCCCTGCGCCCCGCCCAACCCCCGGAGGGCCCGTCACTCTCGTGGCCCCCGTCAAAACGCCCCCCACCGTCCGCAGCCGCAACACTGCGGGCATGGGTATACGCATGCTTCACCGCCGGACGCCCGAGGCAGTCGCCGGGGCCTGGGCGGGTGTCGCCTCGGCGCAGGCCGCGCCCGCCGCGCCGGTCCCGGCCCTCGCGGCCGGCGCAAGCACCGCCCGCATCCCGGCCGACCTGGCCACGACCGTCCGCACCGTCACCAAGGGCCTCGGCCGCGGGCTCACCGCCCGCCCCGCCCGCGTCCCCGACTGGCGCCAGTGGTCCGACCTGGCCCGCGGCTACCTCGCCCTCGCGCTCGCCCTGCTCCCCAGAGCGCGCCCCCGGAACAAGCTCACGGTCTTCGTCGCACCCCTCACCGCGAGACCGAACGCCCCCGGCCCGCACCGACCACCCCACCGTCACCCCCGCGACCAGCGGCCGGACGCCAGACCCTGACCCCCACGGCGTACACCAGCAGCCCCGGCACCAGCCCCGCGCCCACCCCGAAACACAGGGTGGGCACCAGGTCCCACGGCCGCGCCCCCGTACCGCCACGCTCCCGCCAGTGGGCCGTCCGCTGCACCGCCCCCGCCAGCGCGCAGCCCCCGATCACCGCCAGCGCCCACCACCGGTCCCGTACGGACAGCACCGGCACTCCCACGGGCGCCCCACCGGGCAGCCGCCGTAGCGCCCGGACCAGGAACACCACGATCAGCACGGCGCCCGCCGCCGACGACCCGTACTGCAGCCAGGTGTACAGCGGCACGCCCGCCGGACGGGCCCGTCCGATGGCCGGGATCAGCCGCGTACCCCACCGGTCGTGATGGGTGAACGCGTCCCACACCACATGGGTCAGCGCGCCGAGCACCGCGGAGGCGTACCACCGGACCACCGACGCGCCCCGCACGCGCCCGCGGGGCGCCCGGCAGCCGAGCAGGACGGCCGGCCGCCCCTGCCACGCCCGCGGCAGCAGCGCCAGCAACGGCTCCCGGGCCAGTAGCCACAGCCCCGCGAGCGCCCAGGCGAGGAGCACATCGACCGTGACGACTGCGGCGAACGCGTGCGTGACCGAGCCGAACCCCATTCCACCCGGCAGGACATCGGCCGCGTAGTACGGCAGGTCGGGCGCGCAGGAGCCGGCCACGAGCACGGCGGGTACCAGCCGGCCCCGCCCGCCGCCGTCCCGGCGGACCGCGGGCAGCACCGCCGCCGCATGGCTGAGCGTGAACGGCAACAGAGCCTCCTGAGCGTACGCCGGCCCGTACGGGACCGCCGGTGACCGGATCCGGCCAGTATCCGCGACGCCGCTGGAAGGGTCCGTGTGACAACCGGGGTTGGCCGACCGGTGAACTTCGGGTACCAACGCGTGCCCGTCCACAACAAGTTGTCGTAGGGTCACCAGGGTCCCTTGCCGGGCGCACGGTGACACACGGCGCTCGGACGCGACGGCGGAACAGGGGCAACCAGAGCACCGGGTCAACCGTCACACCAGAGCGAGGCAGGCAGCGACGGAGACGGACGCGCGGGCGTCCACGGGAGGGGTTCACTCTATGGCGGCGCATATCGGCAGGCGACTGCGCAAGGGAGCGGCGAGCACCGCCGTGGCCGCGGCGGCGGTCGCGGCTCTGTCCGCGTCCCAGGCTCCGGGAGTGGCCGGCGAGGACAACAGACCCACGACGGCCGGAGCCACGGACTCGGTACCGGACGGCATCGGCGGCGCCACCGGCAACTCCCCGTACTACACGGACCTTCCACCGCTGAAGAGCCCCGCGCCCAGCCCCTCGGCCCCCGTCGGGACACCCGTCTCCCGGGGAGACGCGGAGGCCGGCATTCCGGCGACGGTCCTCGACGCCTACAAGAAGGCCGCGGCCGAACTGCGCACCTCCAAGCCCGGCTGCAACATGCCCTGGCAGTTGCTGGCCGCCATCGGCAACGTCGAGTCCGGGCAGGCCCGCGGCGGGCAGGTCGACGCCGACGGCACCACCCTGCACCGGATCCTGGGTCCGCAGCTCGACGGCAACGGCTTCGCCCTCATACCGGACACCGACGGCGGCGCGTACGACGGCAACAGCACGTACGACCAGGCCGTCGGGCCCATGCAGTTCATCCCGTCCACCTGGGCCTGGGCCGGCCGTGACGGCAACGGCGACGGCAAGAAGGACCCGAACAACATCTACGACGCCGCGCTCGCCGCGGGCCACTACCTGTGCCGCAACGACTGGGACCTGTCCCGCGAGGCCGACCTGCACAGCGCGATCCTCAGCTACAACAACTCGCAGGACTATCTCGACCTGGTCCTGAACTGGATGGAGTACTACCGCAAGGGCACCCACACCATCCCCGACGGCACCGGTGGCGTCCCGGAGCACCGCAGCGACGAGGGCACCCGGCGCGTCCCGTCCCCGTCCCCCCGCCCGACGCGGCCGCCGACGACCAAGCCGGCCCCCAAGCCCCACAAGCCCGGCAACGAGCACGGGGGCAACGGCGGCAAGGAGACGCCCGAGCCTTCGAAGCCGCCGGTCCCGCCCACGCCCCCGCCGACGACCCCGGGGACGCCCACCGACCTCGTGGACCACCTGACGGGCACGGGCACCGGGAAGCTCACCGCGATGACCGGCGACGCCTTCACCGAGCGGATCGGGGTGCGCGCCGAGACCAAGGTCGGCAAGTCCGTCGCCAAGGTCAGGATCAGGTTCACGCTCACCGGTGACACCGACGCCACCTTCGCGAACGGCGAGACCGTCGCGACGGTCGCCACCGACGCCAAGGGCGTCGCGCTCGCCCCGCCGCTCCAGGCCGGGGAGAAGACGGGCGACTTCAAGGTCACCGCCGCCGTGGTGGGCCGCCAGGTCAAGGGCGTCGACTACACGGCGACCGTCACCGAGCGCGTCGCCGACGCCCTGGCCCGCACCGGCACCGACCCGCTGATCTGCGCCGCGGGCGCGGAATTCGCCGAGCAGGTGCAGGTGAAGGCGACGTACCGGGGTGCCGCCGCGGGCAAGGTCGCGGTCACCGCCACCCTGGTCAAGTCCCTCATCGACGCCAGGGCGAACGACAAGGGCCCCTACTTCAAGGACGCCACCGGAAAGCCCGTACGCTCCCTCACCGGCCTCCGGACGGACGCGAACGGCCTGCTCACGCTGCCCAAGCTGTACGCCGACGACACCGCCGGCACCTTCCTGCTCCGCGTCACCACCGCGGGCGGCGCGACGCTCACCGTCCCGCTGACGGTGGAAGCAGCCGGTTCCCCGGCCGTTCCCACGCCGGACCCGTCCACCTCCTCGGACAGCCCCGCCCCCGACGCGTCCGCCTCCTCCTGACGCCGCGCGGCACACCACCAGGGCGCCCTCCCCGCTCGCCGGGGAGGGCGCCCTCGTTCGTGCCCGCGGCGCTGTTCTCATCTCGCCCGCGTGTTGCTACGGTGCCGGACCTGACGGGCCGTCAGCAGCCGCGGGCGGCCGGCCAGTCCAGTCAGGCCACGACCGTCCGCCGGGAGGCCCCGCATGCGCGCCCTGATCGCCGCCGCGACCGGTCTCGCCCTCGCGTTCGCCCTGGTCCTCGCGATCAGCGCGCTGGGCCGGCCGTCGGGCCGGACATCCCCCGAACCGCTGCTGACGACGGTGCCGGCACACCCCTAGCCGCGCCCGTCCGGGAGGGAGCCGCCATGCGCCGCACGGCAAGCCTGGTCCTGCTCGCCTGCGCCGTGTGCTGCGCCGCGCTGGCCCCGCTGCTGCGCTGGTACGCCTTCCCGCGTCTGGCCCGCGTCCCCGCCCACCAGTACCAGGCGATGGTCCTGGAGGCCCGCGACGCCACCCTCCTCGACTACGGCACCATGCGCGCGAAGAAGGTCCCCAAGGTCACCATCGTGCAGACCCTCAAGGGCGACGTGGAGGCCGCGCGGCGGATCGAGAGGACGGCGGGACGGCCGGTCGTCGTCTGGGACAGCCTGTCCTACGTCCAGGGCCCCGACGGCAAGATGGTCTCCAAGGTGCCCGAAAGGTACATCTTCGACGCCCACAGCCAGGACCCCGTGCACGCCACCGGCGAGACGGTCGACGGCGACCCGGTCCGGCGCGAGGGCATCGAGTTCAAATGGCCCTTCCTGACGAGGAAACGGGACTACCGGTACTTCGACGCCCAGACCCGCGCCGCCGGCCCCATCCACTACCGGGGCACCCGGTCCTTCCGCGGCCTGACGGTCTACTGCTTCGAGCAGACCGTCCCCTGGACCAAGGTCCGCATGCCGAAGACCATGCCCGTGCGGGGCATCACCCCCGAGACCGTCGCCGCGACCGGCACCACCCGCTGGTACTCCACGGTCCGCAGGTTCTGGGTCGAACCGGTCACCGGAGCGCCGGTCTACGGCGAGGAGATCCACCGGGAGGAACTGCGCGGCGGCACCCTGCTCGGCGGCCGCGCCAAGGTCACCGCGTTCGCCGGGCACGTGAAGATGCGCGAGGACTACATCACCCACACGGTCGCCATGGTCAAGCACAACCGCACCCTCGTCCTGGCCCTCACCTCGTACGCCCCCTGGGGCTCCCTCGGCCTCGGCGTCCTGCTCCTCGCCCTCTCCCTCTGGCTGGAGGCCCGCGCCCGGCGCCCCCGGGGCCCGGCGCCCGCCCGGCCCGGTAAGGCCGCGCCGGTCAGCGCCTGAGCCGCGCGTTGGTGTGCCGGGTGGGCTCGGCGGTCGCCGGGTCCTCGGGCCACGGATGCTTGGGGTACCGGCCGCGCAGCTCCGCCCGCACGGCCCGGTAGCCGTCCGCCCAGAAGGAGGCGAGGTCGGCCGTCACGGCGGCGGGCCGCCCGGCGGGGGAGAGCAGGTGCACCAGCAGCGGCACGCCCGCCACGGCCGGCGTCTCCCGCAGCCCGAACAGCTCCTGGAGCTTCACGGCGAGCACCGGCCGCTCCGGATCGCGGTAGTCGATCCGGACCCTGGACCCGCTCGGTACGGTGATCCGCTCGGGCGCCAGCTCTTCCAGCCGGGCCGCGTCCCCGCTCGCCCACGGCAGCAGCCGGGCCAGCGCCTGGCCCGCGTCGATCCGGGCGAGATCGGCCCGCCGCCGGGCCCGGCCCAGTTCCGGTTCCAGCCACTCGTCCACGCGCGCGTGGAGCGCATCGTCCGACACGTCCGGCCAGGGCTCCCCGAGGTGCGCCCGCAGGAACGCCAGCCGCTGCCGCAGCCCCAGCGCCTCCGGCGACCAGCGCAGCAGTCCGAGCCCCTCCTCCCGGAGGCCGTCGAGCAGGGCGGCGCGTACGAGGGCGGCGCCGGCGTCCTTCAGGGGGCGCACGGCCAGCTCGATCGCCCCCAGCCGCTCGACGTGCCGGGCCACGACGTCCCCGCCGGCCCAGCGCACCTCGTCCCGCGCACCGAGCAGGGCCCCGGCGGCGGCCCGCGCCACGTCCTCGTCGACGGCCGCGCCGAGCCGCACGCGCGCGTGCCCCTTGCCCGCGGGCCGGTCGGCGACGGCGACGACGATCCACGGCGCCCCCCGCAGCCCCGAGCCCTCGGCCAGTTCGACCCGGGTCCCGGACGCCATGAGGTACGACCCTCCGTCGAGCCTGGCCACCCGCTCGGGGAACGCGAGGGCGGCGACCAGTCCGGCGAGCCGGTCGTCGCCGGTGTCCGGACCGACCCGGACGGCCCCGTCCCGCGCGGGCTGGGCGGACCCGGCCGCGACGGCGCGCAGCCGCCGCACCTCCGCCGCCCACCGCGCGCCATAGGCGTCACCGCCGGCCCGGGCCCGCCGCAGCGCGCCCGCCAGGTCGTCGCCGTACTCCCGCGGCACCTCCTCGGAGAGCAGCGCCACCACCGGCGCCCCGTCCCCGCCCGTGTCCAGCAGCGCCCGCCCCAGCCGGGGGTGCACGCCCAGCCGGGCCAGCCGCGCGCCGGTCTCCGTGGCCCGCCCGGCACAGTCCACCGCGCCGACCGCCGTCAGCGCGGAGCGGGCCGCCGCCATCGCCCCGCCCGGCGGCGGATCGAGCAGCGCCAGCCCGGAGGCGTCAGGATCGCCCCAGCAGGCCGCCTGAAGGGCGAACGAGGTCAGGTCGGCCACCTTGATCTCCGGCGCCGGAAAAGCCGGCAGCCGGCCGTCCTCGGCCTCCGTCCAGCACCGGTACACCACCCCCGGCGCCTCACGCCCGGCCCGGCCCGCCCGCTGCCGCCCGGCCGCCCGCGAGGCCCGCACGGTGGTCAGCCCGCTCAGCCCGCGCGCGTGATCCACCCGCGGCTCCCGGGCCAGCCCAGAGTCGACCACCACCCGCACCCCGGGCACGGTCAGCGACGACTCGGCCACGGACGTCGCCAGCACCACCCGGCGCCGCTCCCCGGCCGACAGCACCGCGTCCTGTACCGCCGCCGGAGCCCGCCCGTGCACCTGGAGCACCTCCACCCCGCCGAGGTCCCCGAGCAGCCCCGCCACCCGCGCGATCTCGCCCACCCCGGGCAGGAAGCACAGCACGTCCCCGTCCCGCTCGGCCAGCGCCCGCCGCACCACCGACGCCACATGCGCCGGCAGCGCCGGATCCACCCGCATCCCGTGCGGCGGCCGCAGCGGACGGGCCGGCGGCGCCCACACCACCTCCACCGGATGCGCCACCCCCGCCGCCTCCACCACCGGCGCCCCGCCGAGCAGCCGCGACCACCCCTCGGCGTCCGTGGTCGCCGACGCGGCCACCAGCCGCAGCTCCGGCCGCAGCGCCTGCCGCACGTCCCACAGGAACGCGGCCACCGTGTCGGCGTCCAGATGCCGTTCGTGGCACTCGTCCAGGACCACCACGTCCACCCCGGCCAGCTCCTGGTCGCGCTGGAGCCGCTGGAGCAGGACACCGGTCGTCACGACCTCCACGCGCGTGTGCCGCCCCACCGCCCGCTCGCCGCGCACCGTGAAGCCGACGCTCTCGCCGGGCCGCTCGCCCAGTAGCCACGCCATGCGGCGGGCCGCCGCCCGCGCCGCGATCCGCCGCGGCTCGGCCACCACGACCCGCCGCGCGGGACCGTCGCCCACCAGCCCCGCGAGCACGAGCGGCACCAGAGTCGTCTTGCCGGTGCCGGGCGGCGCCACCAGGACTGCGGCCCCCTCGCCTTCCAGGGCGTCGGTCAGGGCGGGCAGGGCGGAGCGCACGGGCAGCGCGTCCAGAGCGTCGTAACGGATCACGCCCCCCAGTGTCGTACGACAGGAAAACGGCCCCCCACGCGCGCGTGCCGCCCACGACCGAAGACGAGCCCCTGGAGCTGTGCCGGACTGCGGTCTCCACGCGCGCACGGGGTCCTCATGAACACGGGCGGTGATCAGACGACTCCCGCGGGCCGTTTTCGGACGGCTTCAGTCCCGCTCGCACACGAAGATCGCCGTGCCCGGGATCAGGTTCCCGCGCATAGGCGACCAGCCACCCCACTCGGAGGTGTTCCACGCCGGCCACTCCGGCTCCACCAGGTCCACCAGCCGGAAGCCGGACGCCACGATGTCCCGCACCCGGTCGCCGAGCGTCCTGTGATGCTCCACGTACACCGCGCGGCCGTGCTCGTCCTGCTCCACGTAGGGCGTGCGGTCGAAGTAGGAGGCGGACACCGACAGGCCCTCGGGGCCCGGCTCGTCCGGGAACGCCCAGCGGATCGGATGCGTCACCGAGAACACGAACCGTCCGCCCGGCCGCAGCACCCGGTGCACTTCACGCAGCACCAGCCGCGGGTCGGCCACGAACGGCAGCGCCCCGTACGCGGAGCACGCCAGGTCGAAGGCGCCGTCCGCGAAGGGCAGCGCGCCGGCGTCGGCGCAGACCAGCGGGAAGGCCCCGCCGATCCGCAGCGCGTGCTGGAGCTGGCGGTGGGAGAGGTCCAGGGCCACCGGCCGCGCACCCTGGGCGGCCAGCCAGCGCGCGCACTGCGCCGCGCCCGCGCCGATCTCCAGGACGTCCTTGCCCTTCAGCTCCTCCGGCCGGCCGAGCAACCCGGCCTCCACCTCGTCCAGGCCCTCCGGGCCCCACACGAAGCGGTCGTCGCCGAGGAAGGTGCCGTGTTCGGTCTGGTACTCGTCCGCGTTCCGGTCCCACCAGCCCCGGTTGGCCCGTGTGCTTTCCGTGACGTCCGCGTCGCGCCGGGTGGCCTCCGGCTCGAACCCTTCGGACCGCTGGGGCGCGTGCCCTTCCGGCTCTTGGATGATCGGCTCCCTCGTCGTACTCTTCCGTCCAGCCCGCCGGAGGGGCCCGCATGGGAGGGTTCCCACGGCTCCGTGCGGCCTGTTGACGCATCTTCTCCGCCGGATATGCGGCGATCCGCCCCGGGTGTCCGCCGTCGCGCATTGACCCTGCCCGGCTGCCCCCGTATGCTACAAGTTGCGCTGCGGGCCTGCGCACCTCAGACGTAGCAGGCTGCGCTCGCATCTGTTGTATGTCCCCTCGGTTGTCGAGGCGCCATCGCCAGCAATGGTGGGGCGCTTCCTTGGCTGTCCGGCTTCTGCAGAGCGAAACGGGCTCCCGGCGTAAGCAGTACCTACGACTTCAATGTCCGTACCGGAGCCCTTTCCCACATGACGAGCAGCACCGAGACCACCGCCACCACCCCGCAGGTAGCGGTCAACGACATCGGTAACGAGGAAGCATTCCTCGCAGCGATCGACGAGACGATCAAGTACTTCAACGACGGCGACATCGTCGACGGCGTCATCGTGAAGGTCGACCGGGACGAGGTCCTGCTCGACATCGGTTACAAGACCGAAGGTGTCATCCCGAGCCGCGAGCTCTCGATCAAGCACGACGTCGACCCGAACGAGGTCGTGGCCGTC
Source organism: Streptomyces rubradiris (assembly GCF_016860525.1). Lineage (NCBI taxonomy): Bacteria > Bacillati > Actinomycetota > Actinomycetes > Kitasatosporales > Streptomycetaceae > Streptomyces > Streptomyces rubradiris. Next base: position 1,624,919 of record NZ_BNEA01000001.1, on the reverse strand, counting down.
GGCGACGAGATCGAGGCCCTGGTCCTCCAGAAGGAGGACAAGGAAGGCCGCCTGATCCTCTCGAAGAAGCGCGCCCAGTACGAGCGTGCCTGGGGCACCATCGAGAAGATCAAGGAAGAGGACGGCATCGTCACCGGTACCGTCATCGAGGTCGTCAAGGGTGGTCTCATCCTCGACATCGGCCTCCGTGGCTTCCTGCCGGCCTCCCTGGTCGAGATGCGCCGTGTCCGCGACCTCCAGCCGTACGTCGGCAAGGAGCTCGAGGCCAAGATCATCGAGCTGGACAAGAACCGCAACAACGTGGTCCTGTCCCGCCGTGCCTGGCTGGAGCAGACCCAGTCCGAGGTCCGCCAGACGTTCCTCACGACCCTCCAGAAGGGTCAGGTCCGCTCCGGTGTGGTCTCCTCGATCGTCAACTTCGGTGCCTTCGTGGACCTGGGTGGCGTCGACGGTCTGGTCCACGTCTCCGAGCTGTCCTGGAAGCACATCGACCACCCCTCCGAGGTCGTCGAGGTCGGCCAGGAGGTCACCGTCGAGGTCCTCGACGTCGACATGGACCGCGAGCGCGTCTCCCTGTCGCTGAAGGCGACCCAGGAAGACCCGTGGCAGCAGTTCGCCCGCACCCACCAGATCGGCCAGGTCGTGCCCGGCAAGGTCACGAAGCTGGTGCCGTTCGGTGCGTTCGTCCGCGTGGACGAGGGCATCGAGGGTCTGGTCCACATCTCCGAGCTGGCCGAGCGCCACGTGGAGATCCCGGAGCAGGTCGTCCAGGTCAACGACGAGATCTTCGTCAAGGTCATCGACATCGACCTCGAGCGCCGTCGCATCAGCCTCTCGCTGAAGCAGGCCAACGAGTCCTTCGGTGCCGACCCGACGGCGGTCGAGTTCGACCCGACCCTGTACGGCATGGCCGCGTCCTACGACGACCAGGGCAACTACATCTACCCCGAGGGCTTCGACCCGGAGACCAACGACTGGCTGCCGGGCTACGAGAAGCAGCGCGAGGAGTGGGAGCGCCAGTACGCCGAGGCGCAGTCCCGCTTCGAGCAGCACCAGCAGCAGGTCATCAAGTCCCGCGAGGCGGACGCCCAGGCCGCTGCCGAGGGTGGCGACGCCGCCGGTGCGGCTCCGGCCGCGGGTGGCGGTTCGTACTCCTCCGAGGGTGCGGACACCTCCGGTGCCCTGGCCTCGGACGAGGCGCTGGCCGCACTGCGCGAGAAGCTGGCCGGCGGCCAGAGCTGATCGCTGCCGCTGAGGCTTAGCCGATAGTCGCTGAGGGGCCGTACCTTTCGAGGTGCGGCCCCTCAGGGTTTTCTCCGGGCGGGTGCGGTCCCCGTCCGGGTGCAGGTCCGTCGTGGCTCGTCGCGCGGTTCCCCGCGCCCCTCAGGGTGTCACCTGGACGTTGGTCAGTCCGTTACCGCCTGTCACCGTATTGCTGCCGTGGACCGTGGCCGGGCAGGTGGCGCTGTAGTTGGTGACGTTGATCGCCAGACGGGTCGCGCCCGTCGCGCCCGTCAGGGTCGACTTGTTGCCCTTGAAGACCGTGCCGCAGCCCCAGCCGGGCTGCTGGGTGTGGGTCTGGTAGCCGTCATTGGTGGTGGCGGTGCCGGTGTTGTCCTGGACGAGGACGTCGTTGCCCTTCACGTCGACCCACGAGTCGTCGTAGTTGGCGCCGGTCAGGCCGCTGCCGTCGAAGGTGTTGCCGATGATCTGCGCGCCGGTCGTGCCCTCCTTGATGTCGACGTTCTCGCCGCCCACGTCCGGGCCGATCGTGTTGTTCAGGATGCGCACGCGGTCGCTCCGGTCGGACAGCGTGTTCGCGGTGCCGACGTACACGCCCTCGCCCATGCCCCGGCCGTCGTTCCCGGTGTCGTAGATCCTCGAGTTCTCGATCACGCCGTCCGCGCTGGAGTTGCGGAAGTGCACGCCCTCCATGTCCAGGCCGTGCACCGTGACACCGTCCAGGACGACGCCCCTGGCCGCGTCGATCATGATGCCCTTCTGGCCGCCGGTCACGGTCAGGCCGTCGACCGTCCAGTAGGAGGCGCCGTTCAGGTGCAGTCCGTAGCCGCCGGCGGCGGTGAGCACGGCGTCCGGGGAGCCGGTCAGGGTGATCCGGGCGGTGGCCGTGGCCGGGGTGGTCGCCTTGAAGTTGCCGGCGTAGGTGCCGTCCGCCAGACGGATCGTGTCGCCGGGCCGGGCGGCGGCGAGCGCGGTCTTCAGCTGCGCGGCGGTCGCGACCTCGATGGTCCCGGCTGCCGAGGCCGGTCCCGTGGCCGACGCCGGTCCGGTGGCCGAGGCCGGTCCCATGGCCGACAGGGCCAGGCCGCCGGCGGCGAGGGCGGTGGCGAGCAGGGAGGTGAGCGGCGTGCGTATGCGCATCGGAAGTGCCTTCCCGTATTTCTCCTACGTGAACGGCGGTCGTCACCGTGAACTCGTCGCCCGTGAAGGTACGGACCAGGTGACGGGTCGTCAAGGCGTCGGCCCCGCAGGAGATCCCCGACGAGCGGCATGTGGCGGGAATTCCGCTGTTCCGGGGCGCGTTGTCCATGACGAACACGAGGAGGAGCGGTCACAGTGCTTGATCCGCAGGGTTTGTACGCATGGGAGCCGAAGGGCCTCGCCGTGGTGGACATGGCGCTCGCCCAGGAGTCGGCCGGCCTTGTCATGCTCTACCACTTCGACGGATACATCGACGCGGGTGAGACCGGCGACCAGATCGTCGACCGGCTGCTCGACTCACTGCCCCACCAGGTCGTGGCCCGGTTCGACCACGACCGGCTCGTGGACTACCGGGCCCGCCGGCCCCTGCTGACCTTCCAGCGGGACCGCTGGACCGGCTACGAGACCCCGGCCATCGAGGTCCGCCTCGTCCAGGACACCACCGGTGCCCCCTTCCTGCTGCTGTCCGGCCCCGAACCGGACGTGGAGTGGGAGCGGTTCGCGGCGGCGGTGCGGCAGATCGTGGAACGGCTCGGCGTGCGCCTGTCCGTGAACTTCCACGGCATCCCCATGGGCGTCCCGCACACCCGCCCGGTGGGCCTGACCCCGCACGGCAACCGCACCGACCTCGTCCCCGGCCACCGCAGCCCCTTCGACGAGGCACAGGTGCCCGGCAGCGCCGAGTCGCTGGTCGAGTACCGCCTCATGGAGGCCGGCCACGACGTCCTGGGCGTCGCCGCGCACGTCCCGCACTACATCGCCCGCTCCCCGTACCCGGACGCCGCGCTGACCGTCCTGGAGGCCGTCACGGCCGCCACCGGCCTGGTGCTGCCCGGCGTGGCCCACGCGCTGCGCACGGACGCCCACCGCACGCAGACCGAGATCGACCGGCAGATCCGGGAGGGCGACGAGGAACTGACCGCACTCGTCCAGGGACTTGAGCACCAGTACGACGCGGCGGCGGGCGCCGAGACCCGCGGCAACATGCTGGCCGAACCTGTGGAGATCCCGTCGGCCGACGAGATCGGGCGGGAGTTCGAGAAGTTCCTGGCGGAGCGGGAGGGCGACAACTGAGCGGGGGAGCGGGCGCTGGCGGGCACCTGCCGTAACGGCCTCCTGGCTGAGCGTCTAGGCTTCCGCTCATGCTGACAGTGGGCCTGACCGGCGGGATCGGTGCCGGCAAGAGCGAGGTGTCCCGGCTGCTCGTGGAGCACGGGGCCGTCCTGATCGACGCGGACCGCATCGCCCGCGAGGTCGTGGCGCCCGGCACCCCCGGCCTCGCCGCCGTGGTCGACGCCTTCGGCCCGGACGTCCTCGCCGCCGACGGCGGTCTGGACCGGCCCCGGCTCGGCTCCATCGTGTTCGCCGACCCGGAGAAGCTCGCCGTCCTCAACTCGATCGTGCACCCCCTGGTCCGGGACCGCTCCCGCGAGCTGGAGAGCGCGGTGCCCGAGGACGCCGTGGTGGTCCACGACGTTCCCCTGCTCACCGAGAACGGTCTCGCACCCCTCTACGACGTCGTGATCGTCGTGGACGCGAGCCCCCGGACCCAGCTCGACCGGCTGGTACGGCTGCGCGGGATGACCGAGGAGGACGCACGCGCGCGTATGGCCGCGCAGGCGACGCGCGAGCAGCGCCGGGAGATCGCGGACATCGTCATCGACAACGACGTCTCCCTGGACGCCTTGCGCGAGCGGGTCGCCGAGGTGTGGGACGACCTCGCCCGCCGGGCGCGGCAGGGGAGCGCCGGCGCGGAATAGCCGACCGCTTCGGGGCGTTGAACCGCTGGAGCAAGGGAAGGACTCAGCCGTGCCCGAGACCAGCGGTTCCACCGGACGCACTCCGGAAACGCATGTCATCGACTTCCGTGCCGCCGAGCAACTGCTCAACGCGCGGGACCCGCGGGGCGCGGTGAAGCTGCTCGACGGAGTCATCGCCGCGCACCCCGAGAACACGGCGGCCCGGCTGCTGCGCGCGCGTGCCTTCTTCGCCGCGGCGCAACTTCGGCCCGCGGAGCTGGAGTTCACCATCGTGCTGGAACGCGAGCCGGACAACGCGTTCGCGCACTTCGCCCTGGCCCGCACCTACGAACGCCAGGGCCGTCCCGACCAGGCCAAGCGGCACTTCCGGCTGGCCGCCGCGCTGGACCCCAACCCGCGGTACCTGGAAGCGGCGCGCTTCGACGCGTGAGCCCGGGCGGCGCCGTCAGCACCGTCCGCCCGGTCCGGACAGGGGAGAGCCCGGCCCGCTCGTTCACGGACGCCGGGGCGGGTACGGCGGTCCGTCCTCCGGCGGCTGGTACGGGGGTACGTCACGGCCCGGCTGGTAGTGCGGGCCCTGCCGGAGGTGCCGCAGGACCACGGCCAGGTCGACGGTGGTCACCAGCCACAGCGCCGCGCACGCCGCCGCCCAGCCAGGCCGCCCGGCCAGCGCGAAGGCCACCGTGCCGAGGGCCGTCCAGCCCGCCCCCCACACGCTCAGCCAGAACCGCGCCCGCAGGGCACTGCGGGCGGTCGCCGGTTCACTGCCCGTACGCATCGCACCCACCACTCCTCCTTGCAACGTACTCTTCGCCGCCGGCCCGCACCACCACTCGGCCTGGCCCAGCTCGGCCCGGCCCGGCATGCGCGGGGCAAAGGGCGCCGGTGGGTAGGGCTCGGATGGTTCCCGTTCCGGCCTGAATAACTCGAAGGAGCGAATCGGGGGAAAGGGGGAACGGGCGTACGGGCGTGGGCCGTTGTCCGGGCATGAGGATCGAGATGCGTGAGGGATACGAGGGCACGGGCCCGGGGGCGATCACCCCGGACGGCTGCGCGGTCGAGCTGTACGCACGGCTGCCGGTGGGGGACGAGCCGGACATCATCGCCGCCGCGGTGCCGGCCGGGGCGCACATCCTGGAGCTGGGGAGCGGGGTCGGCCGGGTGACCCATGCGCTGCTGGAGCGAGGCTTCACGGTCACGGCGGTGGACGAGTCCGCCGACATGCTGGCCAGGGTCCGCGGGGCGCGCACGATATGCGGTCCCATCGAGACCCTGGACCTGGGCGAGACGTTCGACGTGGTGATGCTCGCGTCGTTCCTGGTGCACGCCGGTGACGAGGACGTGCGCAGAGGTTTGCTGCGTACCTGTGCCCGGCACGTGGCGGAGGACGGCTGCGTGCTCATTCAGCGGGAGGGCGCGGACTACCACACCAACGTGCCCAGGGAGCGGGTCGACCCGAGCGGGTTCACCGTCCGGATCAGCTCGGTGGAGCCGGCCGGGGAGGGCGTGCACTCGGTCCACGCGGAGTATGTGTTCCCGGACGCGGTCTGGACCCAGACCTTCCTGTCCAGGCCCCTGACGAAGGACCAGTTCGAGTCGGCGCTGGCGGAGGCGGGACTGCGGGTCGACAGGTATCTGACCCCGGACGGGATATGGGTGAGGGCGGTGCCGGTGGGGTGATCGGGGCGGTAGTCGCGCCGGTTGGGGTGGATGAGCGGGCTTGGGCGGCCACCCGGGCCTGGCCGGTCACGTCGGCCGGGGTGGTCGCGCCGGGATGATCACGCTGGTCGGGCCGACGACAGGGGAGGCGTCAGGCGGCCGAGGCCGTTGGTTCACCGGCGGTGAGGGATGCCGTCGGGCGCGTCGGCTCACCGGCCCTGGGCGGCATCGCCCGGACCGTCAGCTCACCGGTCCCGGGTGACCGCCGATGCTCGTAGGGGTCGCTGCCAGTGCCGGGGGCGCCGCCGGTGCCGTGCCGGTGCCGGAGCCGTCGCCTCAGCCACGGCCCTCCGGTCAGCCGTGGCCCGCCGATTCCCCACGGTCGCCCGGTCCGCGGGTGCCCCTGCGGGCGCCTGCGCCCGAGCCGCCCGTGGTCGCGCCCCTCGTGCCGCCCGGTCCGCCTCGGCCGGTGGGCGGGCCGGGGTCGGCGAAGCCGGCGGGGCTGCCGAGGGTCAGGGCGCGTAGGCGTTCGAGTTCGCGGCGGTCGCGCTTGGTGGGGCGGCCGGTGCCCCGGTCGCGGAGGCCGACGGGAGCTACGGCCTCGCGGGGCGGTGGCGGAGGGGAGTTGTCGATGTAGCACTGCGCGGCCACCGGCGCCCCGACCCGCTTGCGGATCAGGCGCTTGACGATCACGACCCGTTCCCGGCCCTCGTGCCGCAGCCGTACCTCGTCACCGACGCGCACGGAGTAGGCGGGCTTCACCCGCTCGCCGTTCACCCGCACATGCCCGCCCCGGCAGGCGGTGGCGCCGAGGGAACGTGTCTTGATCAGACGGACGGCCCAGATCCAGCTGTCGATACGGACGGTCTCGCCGCCCGCGGGCCCGGCGGCCTCGGCCGCGGCCACCGCGGCGGCGATCTTGGGGTCGAGCGGCTGTGCGGAGGGGGCGGACCCCGCCTCGCCCGACGCACCCGGCGCGCCCGCCCCCTCGCCGGTCCCACGGTCCACGTTCTCGTCCGCATCCTCGGAAGCCATGCCCTGACCTTAACGCGCACGGGCCACCGAACCGGAAGCGTTTTCCCGGCGCTCACCCGGGCACCCGCGCAACCCGGCGGGCCGCCCCGCCGCCGGCCCCGCCCCACCACCCACCCCCGACCTACGGTGACCACATGGACCACACCAGTGCCCTCGCCCGGCTGGACCGGCGCGTCGCCCGGTGCCGGGCCTGTCCCCGGCTGGTCGAGTGGCGGGAGGAGGTGGCCCGCACGAAACGGGCCGCGTTCGCGGACTGGACGTACTGGGGGCGGCCGGTGCCCGGCTTCGGCCCCGCCGACGCCCGGCTGGTGATCATCGGGCTCGCTCCGGCCGCGCACGGCGGCAACCGCACCGGCCGGATGTTCACCGGCGACCGTTCCGGAGACGTGCTCTACCAGGCGCTGTACGACGTGGGGCTCGCCTCCCAGCCCACCTCCGTCAGCGCGGACGACGGGCTGGAGCTGTACGGCGTGCGGGTCACGGCGCCGGTGCACTGCGCGCCGCCCGCCAACAAGCCGACCCCGGGGGAGCGCGACACCTGCCGTCCCTGGCTGGTGCAGGAGCTGACGCTGCTCCGGCCGACGCTGAGGGCGGCCGTCGTGCTCGGTGCCTTCGGCTGGCAGGCCGCGCTGCCCGCGTTCGCGGCGGCCGGCTGGACGGTGCCCCGACCCCGTCCGGCCTTCGGTCACGGCGCCCGGGTCGCGCTGGACGGCCTGGACCTCTTCGGCTGCTTCCACGTCAGCCAGCGCAACACCTTCACCGGCCGGCTCACCGCCGAGATGCTGCGGGAGGTCCTGCGTACGGCGGCGGACGCGGCCGGGCTGTCGTGAGCAGCCGGTACGGCCGCGCTCAGTCCTCCTCGCCGAACAGGTGCCGTACGGTCGAGCGGTAGTTGGCGCGGACGTGGCCGAGCGCGTGGGCGCGGGCCCGGTCCGGGTCGCCGGAGGCGATGGCCTCGTACAGTTCGCGGTGTTCGGCGAGGAGTTGGGGCCACTCCTCGTTGCGCCGGGTGAGCCAGCGCAGGCGGCCGTCGACCGGTTCCATCACCGAGATCAGCAGGCCGTTGCCGGCCATGGCGAGGACCCGGTCGTGGAAGCGGGTGTTGACGTCTGTGATCGCCTCGGCGTCCCCCGCCTCCGTCGCCCGGGCCGCCCGGCCGAGCAGGTCCCGCAGCTCCGCCAGCGCCTCCGGGGTCGCCCGGGCCGCCGCCAGGCCCGCCGCGTACACCTCCAACGCCTCGCGCAGCTCGAAGAGTTCGCGGACATCGGCCGGGGTGAGCCGGCGTACGACGGTGCGCCGGGCCGACTCGAAGAGGACGAAGCCCTCGGCGACCAGGGCCCGGATGGCCTCGCGCACCGGCACCCGCGAGACCCCGAACCGCTCGGCCAGTTCCCGCTCCACGAGCCGGTCGCCGGGCCCCAGGCGACCGGCGATGATGTCCTCCCGCAGGCTCGCCAGGACCCGCTCGCGCACCGCGCCCAGGGGTTCGGTCTTGGCCCGCCCGGGGCCCGTCGTGGGGCTCATGGGCCCATCTTCGCCGACGGCAGGGGTCTTTTACCGGGCCGTAACGGCGACGACATCGGTCCGGACGCTTGACGGCGGGACCATGACCGCAGTTTGGTATACCAAACGCGCTCGTCCGGCACACAAGGAAACCCGCCCGGCACGCAAGGAAACCCGCCGGGAAACCGCCGTCCTCCGTCCCCGCGACCCTGGAGGCCCCGTGTCCCTCGCCGACCGCGCCACCGCCACCGGCGCCGCCGCGTCCGTCCCCGACCCCCGCCTCGTCAACGAGGACCTCGCCCCCGCGAAACAGCGGAACTGGAAGGTCTTCGACCTGTTCGCCCTGTGGATGTCCGACGTCCACAACCTCGGCAACTACACCTTCGCCGCCGGCCTGCTGGTCCTCGGCCTGAACGTCTGGCAGGTCCTCACCTCCCTCCTCGTCGGCTTCGTGCTCATCTACGCGGGCATGAACGGGATGGGCAGGATCGGCCAGCGGCACGGGGTGCCCTTCCCCGTCGTCAGCCGCATCAGCTTCGGCGTCTGGGGCGCCAACTTCCCGGCGCTGATCCGGGCCGTGATCGCCATCATGTGGTACGGCATCCAGACCTATCTGGCCTCCGTCGCCGTCAACGTCATGCTGCTGGCCGCCTGGCCGGGCCTGGAGTCGCTGACGCGCTCCTCCTTCCTCGGCCTAGACGCGCTCGGCTGGATCTCCTTCGTCTCGCTCTGGCTCCTCCAGGCGCTGATCATCAGCCGGGGCATGGAAGCCGTGCGCCGGTTCCAGGACTTCTGCGGTCCGGCGATCTGGCTGGTGATGATCGCGCTGGCCGTCTGGGTGCTCGCCGAGGCCCACTGGCACATCCCGCTCACCGCCACCCCGAACCCGGTACCGGCCGGCGAGCAGTGGCGGCAGTGGTTCGGCGCGATCGGCCTGATCCTCGCCACCTACGGCACCCTGATGCTCAACTTCTGCGACTTCTCCCGCTTCGCGCCCGACCAACGGACGGTCCGGCGCGGCAACTTCTGGGGCCTGCCGGTCAACTCCACGGCGTTCGTGGTGGTCTCGGTGATCGTCACGGCGGGCTCCCTGGAGGCGTTCGGCGAGGCCATCACCGACCCGGCGGAGCTGGTCGCCAGGGTGGGCAACACGTGGGTGCTCGTCGTCGCCGCCCTGACCTTCGCCATCGCCACCATGGGCGTCAACATCGTCGCCAACTTCGTCTCCCCGGCGTACGACCTGGCCAACGTCTGGCCGCGCAGGATCACCTTCAAGGCCGGCGGGATGATCAGCACGGTGGCGGCCCTGGTGGTCACCCCCTGGAACCTCTTCTCCAACCCGGCCGTCGTCAACTACTTCCTCGGCGGCCTCGGCGCCTTCCTGGGCCCGCTGTTCGGCGTGATCATGGTCGACTACTACTGGGTCAAGCGCGGCAGGATCGACGTGGACGCGCTGTTCGACGCCCGGCCCGGCACCCCGTACCACTACCGCAAGGGCGTCAACCCCAAGGCGCTGTGGGCGTTCCTGCCGTCCGCCGCGGTCGCCGCCGTCATCGCCCTGGTGCGGACCTTCGGCGCGGTGTCCCCGTACTCCTGGTTCATCGGCACGGCACTCGCCGCCGGCCTGTACGCGGCGCTGTGCCGCCGGGAGCGCGCGGCGGCGGGACAGGAGGGCTGACGTGCGGATCGTCGTCACCAACTGCAACACCACCCGCGAGATGACCGAGGACATCGTCCGCGGCGCCCGTGGTGCCGCGGGCCCGGACACCGCCGTGACCGGACTGACCCCCGCCTGGGGACCGGAGTCCGCGGAGGGCTGGCTGGACAGCTACCTGTCCGCCGCCGCCGTCCTCGACGCGCTGCGCACCTACGCCGGCCCGCCCTACGACGCGGTGGTGCTGGCCGGGTTCGGGGAGCACGGGCGGGAGGGCGTACGGGAACTGGTGGACGTACCCGTGGTGGACATCACCGAGGCCGCGGCCCACCTCGCCTGCCTCCTCGGGCGCCGCTACGGCGTCGTCACCACCCTCGACCGGTCCCGCGGCCAGATCGAGGACAGCCTGGAGACCGCGGGCGTGGCCCGCAACTGTGCCGCCGTCGTCGGCACCGGCCTCGGCGTGCTCGACCTCGCCGCGGACCCGGCCCGGACCGAGACCGCCTTCCTCGCCGCCGCCGAACGCGCCCGGGACGCCGGCGCCGAGGTGCTGATCCTGGGCTGCGCCGGGATGACCGGACTGGAGCGGACGGTGGCACGGAAGCTCGGGATGCCGGTCGTCGACGGCGTAGGGGCGGCGGTCAAGCTCGCCGAGTCCCTGGTGGCACTCGGCCTGACCACGAGCCGCGCGGGTGGTTACGCCAAGCCGCTGCCCAAGCACCGGGTGTGGGGACAGCGGGCCGCACCCCCCGATGCCCCGGGGACACCGGGTGTGCGGGAGGTCCCGGTGCCTCAGGGGCGCCAGTCGTAGCGGACGTCCGGTTCGCGCTCCTCGTTGCGGCCGCCGTCGGTGAACGCCACGGCGGTGAAGCCGTGCCGCTCGTAGAAGCGGCGCGCGGGCTCGTTCACCTGGAACGTCCACAGGGTCAGCCCGCCCGGGCTGCGCTCCTTCGCCAGCGCGACGAACCGGTCCCCGATGCCCCGGCCCCGCCACCCGGGGTCCAGGTACAGCTGGTCCAGCGTCTCCCCGTCCAGCACCATCAGGCCGATCACACCGGCGCCGGCCGCCTCCGCCACCCAGGTCTCCCGCGCCGGCACCACGACCTCACGGAAGTAGTCCCGGACCTCGTCGTCCGTGTGCGGGCGGACGACGGTCGGCAGCGCGGCGTCGAAGGACCGCAGATAGACGTCGGCGACGGCACGGGCGTCGGCCGGCACGGCACGGCGCAGCACCACCGGGTCCGCCGCCGGCTCCGGCACCACGGCGGTTGCCGTGATCTCCACGAGCTGGCCGGGGTAGCCGAGGCAGCTCACGCCGAGCAGCGTGGAGGAGTGCGGTCCCGCGCTCAGCCCCGAGGACTCCACGACCTGCCACACCGCGGCCAGCGCCGCGCTGTCGTCGCCGACCACGTACACGTCCGTCGTCAGCACGTGCTCCAGATCGCTGCCGACGGCCCGCAGCTGCTCGCGCAGGTTCGCGATCACCTGCTCGGCCTGGCGCACCGGGTCCCCCGTCCCCACCAGCTTCCCGTCGGCGGTCAGCGGCACCGAGCCGGCGAGGAACGCGAGTCTCGTGCCCGCCTCGACGACGGAGGCGTGGGAGTAGGTGGGCGGAGGGAACAGGGCGGGGGCGGTCACACGCCGTATCACGAAGAGGCTCCTACGGGGGGTGGTGGACAGGTGTCCGATGATCCGGCCCGCCCGGCCTCGCCCGCATCCGAATTAACGGGGCCCAGAGACCGTCCTGACGACGCCAAGGAGGCCGTCGGGGCGTCGCGCTCATGAAGGGTGGTCGTGCTTATGAAGGCGAGGGGGCCCTCCGGGCATTGCGTTCATAAAGAAAACGGCCGTCCCGGCAGGTTTCACATGGGCGAAACGTGAGTGTTCCCTTCACGCGGGGAACGCGATCTACCGTGGAACCACCTCCACCGGCCACCGTCGTCCGAAGGCCCACCCCCGCCCTCGAATGAACAGGAGCCCCGTGCCCCGGCCCGCCCTGCCCGCCGTACCCCCCTGGCTCGCCCACGCCTTCCGCGCCCAGCGCGAACCCGTCCCCTGGAACGCGGTGTGCCGGGGCGCCCTCGCCGCCGGACCGGCGCTGCTCGCCGGGATGCTCCTCGGCCGGACCGCTCTCGGGGTGCTCGCCGCCATCGGTGCCATGCTCGCCGGCATCAACGACCGGCCCGGCGGCCGGCGGGCCTCCGTGCGCCGGCTCGGCGTGCCCGCGTGCGCCGGAGCGGCCGGGCTGCTCGTGGGGACGTATGCCGGGCAGGGGCTGACCGCCGTACCGCTGACCCTGGTGCTCACCACGCTGGGCCTGGTCGCCGGCGGCGTCAGCGCCGTCGGGCCCGTCGCCTCAGCGGCCGGTACCCAGCTGCTCGTCGCCGCGGCGGTCGGCGCCGGGATGCCCGCGGCCGACTCCGGCTGGCAGCGCGCCCTCGCCTTCCTCGCCGGGGCCGGCTGGCTGCTCGTGCTGCGGCTCGTCCTGCCCACCCCCGGCTCGCTCGCCGGGGACTTCCGGTTCGACGGGGAGCGGGCCGCGGTCGCCGGCGTGTACGACGCGATCGCCGCGCTCGTCGAAGCCGCGGGCGGCGCGCACGCCACCGCCCGGCGGGCCGCGCTGACCGCCGCGCTCGACCACGCCCAGGACGCCCTCGCCGGACCCCGGCTGCGCGGATACGCCGCGTCCGCCGCCGAACGCCGGCTGCACGCGCGGTTCGCCGCGGCACTGCCCCTCGCCGAGGCCGCCACCGCCCTGTGCTGGGCGGGGGAGCCGGTGCCGGCGCGGGCGGCGCAGGGGCCCCGGCGGCTCGCCGCGGCGGTCCGCGCCGACACCGGACCCGGCCCGCTGCCCGCCCCGCACCTGCCGCGCACCGGGCTCCGCGTCCGCGAGGCAGCCCCCGTGCTCCCCGCCCTGCGCGCCCTGGACGACGCCCTGCTGCGCGCCGCCGAGGCCTTCGACCGGGGCGAGGGCGCCCACCGCGGGCTGCCCGTCCGGCGCCGGGGCCCGCGCCGGGCGCTGCGGGCCGCACTCGGTCCCGGCGGGCGCGAGTACGGTCTGCGCGTCGCCCTCTGCTTCGGCGCCGGCGCGGCCATCGCCCAGGCCCTGCACCACGCCCGCTGGTACGGGCCGCACGCGCACTGGTACTGGCTGCCCGCCACCGCCGTCTTCCTCGTCAAGCCCGACCTCGGTCCGCTCGCCTCCCGGGTGCTGTGCCGGGCCGCGGGCACCGTCCTCGGCGCCCTGGTCTTCGCCGGGCTCGCCGCGCTGCTGCCCCGCCCGGCCGGACTGATCGCGCTGGTGGCGGTGTGCGGCGCGCTCATACCGGTCGCCACCCGGCACTTCGCGGCGCTCACCGCCGTCGTGACCGTCCTCGTCCTCGCCCTGATCATGGCCGGTGGCGAACCCCAGGCCTCGGCCGGCCGGATCGGCGAGACCCTGCTGGCCTGCGCGCTCGTGCTGGTCGTGGGACACCTGCCGATGCCGGGGGAGCGGGGCGGCCGGGTACGCGACCGGCTCGCGGCGGCCGGGGGCGCGGCACACGCCTACCTGCTGCACGTCCTCGGCCCGTCCGCCCACGAGTACGCCGCCGGGTCCGGGGCCCGCGCCGAGCGGTGGTCGACGGGCGGGGGGCCTGGTGACGGCGTCGGGCGGTGGTCGACGGGCGGGGGGCCTGGTGACGGCGTCGGGCGGTGGTCGACGGGCGGGGGGCCTGGTGACCGTGCCGAGCGGTGGACGTCGGGCGAGGCACCTGACGACCGCGCCCGGCGGTGGGCGTTGCGCCGGGAGGCATACCGGACCCTCGCCGAGGCCCGGACCGCCATCTCGCACGCCGCCGCCGAACTGCCCGCGCTGGCCCGGCACACGGAGGGCACGGACGCCGTCGCCGAGGCCCTGGAACGGCTCGTGGACACCACCACGGCCTGCGCCGTGCACCTCGACGACACCGGGCGGCTCACCCCCCGGCACCTCCGGCGGCTGCGCGAGGCGCTGGAGGAGCTGGAGCGGCTGGAGCGACAGGGTGTACGGGTACCGCTGCCCGCCGCCGCGTAGCCGTACGCACCGAGCCGCCGTACCTGTACGAGTCGCCGTAGCCCTACGGTCTTGGCGGTACCGTCGGCCGTCGTGTCCGCAGTCGTACCGGAGGATCCCCCACCACCCGGCGAAAACCCGTACGTTGGTCGTATGAGTGCCGTTGGGATCGCGGGTGGCTCTCCCGCCGACCTCGTCGTCACCGGCTGTGCCGTCCTGGTGCACGACGACGCGGAACGCATCGGTTTCCGCGAGGACGCCGCGATCGTCGTCCGTGACGGGGCGATCGACGCGGTCACCACGGCCGCCGCCGCCCGGGACGTACCGGCCGTGACGCGGATCGAGGCGTTCGGGCAGGTCGCGCTGCCCGGTCTGATCAACTGCCATACGCACGCCCCGATGGTGGCCCTGCGGGGGCTCGCCGAGGACCTGCCGACGGAGCAGTGGTTCAACGACGTCGTCTGGCCCGTCGAGACCAACCTCACCGAGCGGGACGTGGCGCTGGGGGCGCGGCTGGCCTGCGCCGAGATGATCCGGGGCGGGGTGACCTGCTTCGCCGACCACTACTTCCACATGGACGCGGTCGCCGACGTCGTCGCCGAGTGCGGGCTGCGCGCCCACCTCGGGCAGGTCTACTTCTCCGGCCAGGGGCCCCGGGGCCGGGAGGCGTCGCTGGAGTTCGCGCTCCGCCGGCGCGGCGCCGCCGACGGCCGCGTCACCACCGCGCTCGCCCCGCACGCCCCCTACACCGTCACCGACGCCGACCTCACCGCCACCGCCGTACTCGCCCGCGCGCACGGCCTGCCCGTCCACATCCACGCCGCCGAGAACCGCGACCAGACCGAGACCAGCCTGGCCCGGCACGGCCGCACCCCCATCGAGATCCTGGACCGCGCCGGCCTGCTGGACACCGACCTGCTCATCGCCCACGGCACCGGCATCCTGGAGCGGGACCTGCCGCTGCTGGAGCGGACCGGCGGCCGTACGGCGGTGGCCACCGCACCCCGTGGCTACCTGAAGTTCGCCTGGCCGACGACCACTCCGGTGCGGGCGCTGCGCGCGGCCGGCGTCCCCGTCGGCCTCGCCACGGACGGCGCCGCCTCCAACAACTCCCTGGACGTGTGGGAGGCGATGGCGCTGACGTCACTCATCCAGAAGTCCGCCGAGGGCGACCCGCGCTGGCTGACCGCACGTCAGGCCCTGCACCACGCCACCTCGCAGAGCGCCCGCGCGGTCGGCCTCGGGGACCGGATCGGCTCCCTCGCGCCCGGCCGGCGCGCCGACATCGTCCTCGTCGACCTCACCGGCCCGCACACCCAGCCGGTCCACGACCTCGCCGCCACCCTGGTGCACAGCGCCCGCGCGGCCGACGTCCGTACGACGATCGTCGACGGCCGCGTCCTGATGCGGGACCGCGTCCTGCTCACCCTCGACGTGGAAGACGTCGTACGGGAGTTGACGCGGCGGCTGCCCGGGCTGACCGCGCGCGGCCACGGACGGCGCGTCCAGGAGTACGACACCTGAGCCCGCCGCCCGGCGGAACGCGGGTGGCCTGGGAGCCCCGTGAGACTGGCCGAAAAACTCCCCCTCCGCAGCGATGAGTTCCGCGCACGCCGACGGTCACCACCCCGGACGGACCGTCGGACAGGAGGGCTCATGTCGTTTCCGGAGATCGTCTCGCGTGAGCGGTGGCGCGCAGCGCGCGAGGAGTTGCGGCGCAAGGAGGAGGCGGCCAGGAGGGCGCGCGAGGCCCTGGACGCCGAGCGCCGGAGGCTGCCCATGGTCGAGGTCGACCCGGAGTACGTCTTCGAGGGCGGCGACGGCAAGGCCACCCTCCTGGACCTCTTCGAGGGCCGGGCCCAGCTCGTCGTCCACCACTTCATGTTCGCGCCCGAGTGGGAGACCGGCTGCCCGTGCTGCGCGGCCTTCCTGGACCAGGTCGGCCACCTCGCCCATCTGCGCGCCCGCAACACCTCCTTCGCGGCCGTCTCCCGGGCGCCGTTCACCCGGATCCTGCCGTTCAAGGCGCGGATGGGCTGGGCGGTGCCCTGGTACTCCTCGGCGCACAGCGACTTCAACCGCGACTTCGAGGCCACCGTCGAGACGGACGGCGAACTGGTCGAACGCGCGGGCGTCAGCTGCTTCCTGCGCGACCACGACCGGGTCTTCCACACCTACTCGCTGTACGACGACGGGCTGGACGTGCTGGGCACCACCGCGGCCCTGCTCGACCTGACCGCGCTCGGCCGCAACCCCGCCGGCAGCGACCGGCTGCGGCTGCACGACGAGTACGACTACTGACCGGGACTGCGCCTGCTGATACGCGAGGTACGGGCGGCGATACGGAGCGTACGGTTCGTGTCACCGAGGTGAACGGATTCTCACGGTCCGCGCCGAACCGGTGTCGGCCAGGTCTCAGTACCGTCACCGGGCGAGGCGTTTTCCCTCTCCAGAGCGTTGACTCCTTACACGTACGACGCTTCTGGAGGTCGAGATGGTGAACGGGCGAAGAGTGCTCGAACGCTTCCCCGCCGGTGGTCCGCGCGGCTCCTGGCCCGCGGAGGAGTTCGCGCACGCGCGACGGCTGGAAGGCCTGCCCGCCGAGGTCGTCATGGACCTCGCTACGGACGCGTTCCTGGTGATCGTCCGCGGCGCCGACCCGTCCGAGTGAGCCGGCCGGGCGGGGCGTGACGAGGCGTACGGGGGTGTGAGGAGACGTACGGGGCGGGGGACGTACGGGGGCGGGGTGGGCGAGGTGTACAGGGGGCACACGGGGTGCGCGGGCCGTGCGCCGCGTACCAGGGGGCGTGCAGGGCGTACGAGAGGCGTGCGGGGGGTTACGCCGACGCGGCTCGTGACCAGTCCGGAGCCGTACCCGTCACCCGGCACAGGGCCAGGTAGAGCGGGATCGGCGGGGTGTACGGGACGGTGCCCGCCGGGCGGTGGATCAGCCGGGCGGTGCCGGTGGCCAGGGCACCCGTGGTGTAGCGGGCCGGTGCCGGCCAGGGCAGGGCGTAGTCGGAGTCCGACGGCACGATCCACCACCACTGGGAGCCGTCGGTGTACACGCAGCCCACCCTCGGCAGCCGGGGTACGACGAGCGGGCCCAGCCGGTCGGGCACGGCCACGGCGTCCCAGCCGAGCGGCGCGGTCATGCCGTCCGGCAGCGACAGCGGCCGACCCGCGTCCTGGTCCGGGACTGACCGCCGGCGTTGCATCCGGACGAGCGTGTCCAGGCCGAAGGCGCTCTCCGGACCGGCACTGGTACCGGCAGCGGCACGGGAACGGGGTCCGGCGCCGACTTGGGAACTGGCGCCGGCGTGGGAGCCCGCACTGGGATGGGACCCGGCACCGGCGTGGGCCCCGGCACCGGCATGGGCCCCGGCACCGGCATGGGACCCGGTACCGGCGTGGGACCCGGTACAGGCATGGGAGTCGGACCCGGCCTCGGCACCGGTCCCGGTGTCCCCGGTCCGTCCGGCGCCGGCGGTGCCCGTCACGGGCCCTCCCGGTGAGGACGCTGCTCGGGCGTGCGGCACGGGTGTCCCGCCGCCGCCGGGTGCCGGTGCGGCCCGGCGTGGAGGGCGGCGCCGTCGTACTGCCCCGGCTCCCGCAGGGGACGCTCCGCCGCGGCCTGCTGGTCCTCCCCGGAGTCCTCCGGGCGGCCCGGCTTGGGGCGGGCGCCCCAGCCGAGGTCGGCGCGCGGCTCGGGCGCGTCCTCGGCGGTGTCGGTGCCGCGGGGCAGTTCGGCCCAGACCAGCAGGCCGGGGCCGTGCTCCTGGGCGCCCCAGGCCCGGCACAGCGCGTCGACGAGAAGCAACCCCCTCCCGTGCTCCTCGTCGGGTCGCTGCGGGGACGGGTGGGGCTCGCCAGGAGCACAGCCCTCGTCTCGGACGGCTATGCGCACCATGTCGTCGTGGTCGTGCAGCTCGCACACGACCCGGCTGCTCGCGGTGTGCACGATGGCGTTGGTGACCAGCTCGGATATGACCAGGGCCGCGCTGTCACAGGTGTCCGCGCAGACCGCCCAGCCGGACAGCCGGGTCTGGGTCAGGCGTCTTGCCTGGGCGACGGAACCCGGATGTGCGGCCAGCTCGAAGCGGAACCTGCGTCCGGCGGCGCCTCCGTGGAGGGCTGCCCCCTCCACCAGGCCCGAACCGGCTCGCGCGGGGATGCCCCCCTCGGCACCGAGGCCGGCACGGCCGGCGGCGGCGTCTGTTCCTAAAGGCGCGGACGGAATCACGCCTGCCACTATCGCCCCGTCGCGGACACTTGGCAAGAGTCACTCTGAAAAATGCAGAGTGTTAGGGACTCTGTCAGGGAGCGTGGCACACTGCTCGCAACAGCACCTCGCGCGGCGCCAATTGGAGTCGTCGGAGATCGGGCCCGGTCTTCGAATGAACCTTCGAATGGCGCCGCAGGGCTGTCGGGAAACTTTCGGTGGAGGTGGGAGCGTGAGCGAACCGCGGTCCGCGCCGACGGTGGGCCAGGTGGTCCTCGGCCGGCGCTTGCAGGACCTGCGGGAACGCGCCGGGCTGAAGCGCGAGGAGGCCGCCCGCGTTCTCCATGTCGCACCCGCCACCGTCCGCCGCATGGAGACGGCGGAGGTCGCCCTCAAGATCCCGTACCTGCAGCTGCTGCTGAAGGCCTACGGCGTCCCCGACGACGAGGCCGATGTCTTCGTCCAGCTGGCCGAGGAGGCGAACCGCCCCGGCTGGTGGCAGCGGTTCCACGACATCCTGCCGGGCTGGTTCTCGATGTACGTCAGCCTGGAGGGCGCGGCCAGCCTCATCCGGTCCTACGAGCCGCACTTCGTCCCCGGCCTGCTCCAGACCGAGGACTACGCGCGCGGCGTGCTGAAGTCCGGTGCCGTCGGACAGACCAGCCCGGACGACATCGAGCGCCACGTCGACCTGCGCATGCGGCGCCAGGCCCTGCTCACCCGCCCCGACGCCCCCCGCTTCTGGGCGGTGATGGACGAGACCGCGCTGCGCCGTCCGGTCGGTGGCCCGGAGGTCATGCGCGCACAGATCGACAAGTTGCTTGAGGCCACGGAGTTGGCCCATGTGACGCTCCAGGTCGCCCCGTTCGCCAACGGGCCGCACCCGGGGACGTACGGGCCCTTCGTGCTGTTCCGATTCGCCGTGTCCGAACTGCCGGACATGGTCTACAGCGAGTACCTGACCGGCGCCGTCTATCTGGACGCGCGCGCCGAGGTGGCGACCCATCTCGAGGTCATGGACCGCATGGCGGCGCAGGCCGCTACGGCACAACGCACGAAGGAGATCCTCCGGGATCTCCGCAAGGAGCTGTGAATGGATCGCATCATGCCGCGCGGACGCGTCTACAACGGCATGCCCGCGCGGGAGTTGGGCAGCGAGGGGTGGCACAAGCCCTGGAGCGGCGGCAACGGCGGGAACTGCCTGGAGGCGATGAAGCTCGCCGACGGGCGGATCGCCGTACGCCAGTCGACCGATCCGGACGGACCGGCGCTGATCTACACCATGGACGAGATGACCGCGTTCATAGAAGGCGCCAAAGCGGGGGTGGCCGACTTCCTGCTGTCCTGAACTCGCCGACGGCCCGGCCCGGCGCCCCGTCGAGGTTTTTGATTCTTGGCTCAACTTTCCTGTCGTGACCCTCTGTCGTGACCACGAATTGACCGTTCCCCGCGTCCTACGCTCACGGAGTGCCGCATGAACAGGGCATGGCCCGACCGGGTGTACGGGAGTCACGCCGCCGCAAGCACCTCGCACAGCGCCTCCAGCGCCGCCCCGTAGGCGTGGTCGGCCGGGGCCGCGTACCCCACCACCAGGCCGTCGCCGGCCGATGCAGGGCCGTCCGGGTGCCGGAACGCGGCAAGACCGTCGAGGGCGATGCCCCGCCGCGCGGCGGCCTCCACCACCGTCTGTTCCGTGCCGGGCGGCAGCCGCAGCACCGCGTGCAGCCCCGCCGCGACACCCGTCACCTCGATGTGCGGCGCCCGCTCGGCCAGCGCGGCGACCAGCCGGTCACGCCGGCCCCGGTAGCGCTGCCGCATCCGCCGCACATGCCGGTCGTACGACCCACCGGCCATGAAGTCCGCGAGCGCCAACTGGTCCGGCACGCTCGCCCACCCCTCCCGCTCGCCCTTCGCCGCCAGCACCGGCTCCACATACCGCTCCGGCAGGACCATCCAGCCCAGCCGCAACGCCGGTGACAGGCTCTTGCTGACCGACCCGATGTGGATCACCCGCTCCGGGTCGAGTCCCTGAAGCGCGCCGACGGGCCGGCGGTCGTAGCGGAACTCGCCGTCGTAGTCGTCCTCCAGCACCACCGACCCCCGCGCGCGTGCCCAGTCGATCACCGCCGCCCGGCGCTCCGGACGCAGCGGTCCGCCGGTCGGGAACTGGTGCGCGGGCGTCAGCAGCACGGCCCGCTCGCGCCCGAGCGCCGCCACTCGCGCGCCGTGCTCGTCCAGCGGCAGCGGCACCGTGCGCACGCCGGCCGCCGCGAGCAGGTCCCGGTGGAAACCGAGACCGTACCCCTCCACACCCAGCGGCCCCCGCAGCACCCCGCCTCCGGCCGGCCCGCCCCAACCGCCTGTCCCGCCGGGCGTGTCCCGGCCGAAGAGCAGCCGCAGCGCGTGCGCGAAGCCCGAGCAGATCACGATCCGGTCCGGCTCGGTGCGCACCCCACGCGCGCGTGCCAGGTATTCCGCCAGCGTCTCCCGCAGCTCCCGGCGCCCGGCCGGATCGCCCGGCCCGAACGCCTCGCTGGGTGCCGCCTGGAGCGCCCGGCGGTACGAGGCCGCCCACGCCGCGCGGGGAAAGGCCGAGGCGTCCGGCCTGCCCTGCCGCAGATCGTGCCGTGGGCCACGCGCGCGTGCCGGCGCCCGGGCCGGCGCACCCACGGCCTGGCGCAGCGGGCGCGCCCGCTCGGCGACCCGGGTCCCCGAACCCTGCCGGGCGGTCAGCCAGCCCTCCGCGACCAGTTCCGCGTAGGCGTCGGCCACCGTGTTGCGGGCCACGCCCAGGTCCGCGGCGAGTGACCGGTACGGCGGCAGCCGGGTGCCCGGAGCCAGCCGGCCTCCGCGCACGGCCTCCCGCAGCGCCCGGGTCAGCGCGGCCCGCCGGCCCCCCGGTCCGGACAGCTCCAGATGCAGGTCGACGCCGATCCGCTCCGCGTAATTGACCCACGATTCCGTCATGGAAATGCACCCTACTATCGGTCTTTCCGGCTCCTACGGTGGAGCACATGACCACGGACACGCACACCGTCAGCACCTCCGGCCGCACTTCTGACGGCACCTTTGACAGCACCTTCGACCCCACCACCGGGATCGCCGCCGCCGAGGCCGCCCGCACCCGCCTGGACTTCGCCAAGGCCGCGCCGGAGGTCTACCGCGCGATCATCCGCTTCGACACCGCCGCCCGAGCGGGCCTGGACCCGGCCCTGGTCGAACTGATCCAGATCCGCGCCTCCCATCTCAACCACTGCGCCTACTGCCTGCACATGCACACCAACGACGCCCGCAAGGCCGGGGAGAGCGAGGACCGGCTCCACCTGGTCGCCGTCTGGCGGGAGGCCCGGCACTTCTTCACCTCCAAGGAACAGGCCGCGCTGGCCCTGACCGAGGCGGTCACCCTGATCGCCGACGGCGGTGTCCCCGACCCCGTCTACGCCGAGGCCGCCGCCCACTTCGAGGAACGGGAACTGGCCCAGGTCCTGTCCCTGATCCTCACCATCAACACCTGGAACCGGGTGGCCCTGGCCACGGGGAAGGTGGCGGGCACGGACGAACGCACCGGCTGAGGACGGGTCGACGGTGGGGGCGGGCTCGTGGGGTGGCGGAGGGTGGGCCGACGGATGGATGCGGGCTCGTGGGGTGGCGGAGGCGGTCCGGCCTGGGGGATGGCGAAGCCGGTCGGGCCCGTGCGGCGGCAGAGCCGGTGACACCCGGTCGTCCGGTCGTCCGGTCGTCCGGTTGGTCGTGGAGGGAGCATGGTGGTGCGGGTTGCCCGCGCGGTCGTGGGGGGAGCCGGGTGGCGCGGGTTGCCCAGGCGCTGTGGGAGGGAGCCGGGTGGTGCGGGTTGCCCGGGCGGTCATGGGGAGGGGCAGCCGGGTGGTACGCGTTGCCCGGGCGGAGCCCTGGGCGCGTTCGGCGGTGCCGTCGCTCAGACGGTCATCGGCCGGTCAGCGGGGGTGATCGGAGCCGGGAGCCGGGAACTCCCCGTCAGATAGCGGTCGACGGCCGCCGCGACCGCCCGGCCCTCCGCTATCGCCCAGACTATGAGCGACTGCCCGCGCGCCGCGTCCCCCGCGGCGAACACCCCGGGGACGTTGGTCGCGAACCCGTCGTCCCGGGCGATCGTGCCGCGCGGCCCCAGCGCCAGCCCCAGCTGTTCGATCAGACCGTCCTCCCGGTCCGGCCCGGAGAACCCCAGGGCGAGCAGCACCAGGTCGGCCGGGAGCGCCCGTCCGGTGCCCGGCAGCGGAAGCCGCCGCTCGTCGACCTCCACCAGATGCAGTGACCGTACATTCCCCCTCTCGTCCCCCGTGAAGCGGAGCGTGGACGCCGCGAACAGCCGGGCGTCCGCGTCCGCCGCCGGCGCCGTCCGCAGCTCCCCCGCCTCCTCGTGCGCGGCCGACAGCCGGTAGATCTTCGGATACGTCGGCCACGGGTCGCTGTCCTCGTCGCGCTCCGCGCCCGGCTGGGCGTAGATGTCCAGCTGGGTGACGGACGCGGCCCCCTCGCGCACCGCCGTGCCCAGGCAGTCCGCCCCGGTGTCCCCGCCGCCGACGATCACCACGTGCTTGCCGGCGGCCGACAGTGGCGAGACCTCCAGATCCCCTTCGCACACCCGGTTCGCCAGCGGCAGATACTCCATCGCCTGGTGTATTCCGTTCAACTCCCGGCCCGGTACGGGAAGTTCCCGCCACGCCGTGGCGCCGGTCGCGATCACCACCGCGTCGTACCGGCCTCGCAGCTCGGCCGCCGGAACATCCCGGCCGACCGCTGTCGAGGTGCGGAACTTCGTCCCCTCGGCCAGCATCTGCCCGATCCGCCGCTCCAGATGCCGCTTCTCCATCTTGAACCCGGGGATGCCGTACCGCATCAGCCCGCCGATCCGGTCGTCCCTCTCGTACACCGCGACCGTGTGCCCGGCCCGGGTCAACTGCTGCGCCGCGGCCAGCCCGGTGGGTCCGGAGCCGATGACGGCGACCGTCTTCCCGGACAGCCGCTCGGGCGGCCGGGCCGGTGTGAAGCCCTCCTCCCACGCCCGGTCGGCGATCGCGCACTCGACGTTCTTGATGGTGACGGCCGGCTGGTTGATCGCCAGCACACACCCCGACTCGCACGGTGCCGGGCACAACCGGCCGGTGAACTCGGGGAAGTTGTTGGTGGCGTGCAGCCGGTCGGAGGCGGCTCGCCAGTCCTCCCGCGAGACCAGGTCGTTCCACTCGGGGATGAGATTGCCCAGCGGACAGGCCTGGTGGCAGAACGGGACGCCGCAGTCCATGCAGCGGTCGGCCTGCTCGCTGATGATGGGCAGCAGCGCTCCCGGGACGTACACCTCGTCCCAGTCCCGCACCCGCTCCTCGACGGGCCGCCGCGGCCACTCCTGGCGCGGCGTGGTCATGAACCCCTTGGGATCGGCCATGGCGTCTTCCTCGCGTACGGGGCACCACAGGCGCCGGGTGTGCGAAGGTCCGTCCGACATCGGGCAGCACTCTTCCGGCCACGATACGTCCCCACGGGCCCCCGCGCAGAGCGGCGGACAGCGCTTTCTGCCGGGGTTGCACGCGACCTTGGGATCAGAAGGCGCCCATGCGCGGACAGACGGCGCTTCATACGTGCACAAGCGACGCCGGCGGCGGAACCGACGGCCCGACCGTGATGCCGGCAGGCCCGCTCGCACCCATGGCTCCGGCAGGCCCGCTCGCGCCCGCGGTCCCCGCCTTCCGCCCGCCGGCTGCTCAGCCCGTGGCCGCCACGGCTTCCACGGCCACCACCTTCTTCTCCTGCCAGGCCCGCAGCACCCTCTCCACGGCCGGCGCGATCCGGTGCCGTGCCTCTTGCCGTGACTTTCCCCGTGCACCCGCACGCCTCTCACCCCCGTCCATGCGTCCTCCCTTCCTTCCGGTGCCACATCTGCTTATCGGCCTCCCCGTCCTTGTCCTCCGCCACCGGACTGACCTGCTCCGGCCCATGGCCTGGTCGGCGTCGGTGCCCGACCGTCCTCGTCGCCCCACCGGGCCACCCGGCATCATGGGCTTCGTGCGACTCGAAGCGATCACCTGGGACCGGTTGGCCGAGCGGCTCGCCGACCGGCTGGCCGACGTGGTGCCGGCCGACGGAGGGGACTGGCCGCGCGTCGGCTTCGACGGTGCCCCGGCCGCCGAGCCGGGAGACCTGGCCAGGCGTGTCGGCGAGGCGCTGCGCGTCCGCGGCCGTCCGTCCCTCCTCATCGGCACGGAGGGCTTCCTGCGCCCGGCCTCGCTGCGCCTGGAGCACGGTCGCCGTGACGTGGAGTCCTACTACAGCGGGTGGTTCGACACCGGCGCCCTGTGGCGGGAGGTGTTCGGCCCGCTCGATCCCGGAGGCAGCGGGCGGGTCCTGCCCGACCTATGGGACCCGGTCACGGACCGGGCCACCCGCAGCCCCTATGCCCAACTCCCGCCCGGCGGGATCCTCCTGCTCCACGGTCCTCTCCTGCTGCGTCATTGGTTTCCCTTCGATCTGACCGTGCATCTCCTCCTCTCCCCGGGCGCTCTGCGCCGCCGCACCCCTGAGGCCGACCACTGGACCCTTCCCGCTTTCGAGCGCTACGAGGCCGAAGCCGACCCGGCCGGCACGGCGGACGTGCTGGTCCGCGCCGACGACCCGCGTCACCCCGCCTGGAACGGCTGACCGGCCCGCCCGGAGCGGCTGACCCGATGGACGGACAGGCCGCCGGGTCAGCCGGGCGGCCGTGGGAGCCGGCGTCCTGGAGCCGTACTCACGGTCGTACCGCTGCCGTGTGACCCCGGGGCCCGCTCAGAGCCAGCCGTTGCGCCGGAAGCCCCGGTACACCGCCAGACACGCCGCCGCCGTCACGGCTATGACCAGCGGATAGCCGAACCGCCAGTGCAACTCCGGCATGTGGTCGAAGTTCATGCCGTACATCCCGCACACCATCGTCGGCACGGCGATCACCGCGGCCCATGCCGTGATCCTCCGCATGTCCTCGTTCTGCGCGACGGTCACCTGCGCCAGATGCGCCTGCAGAATGGAGTTGAGCAGTTCGTCGAACGCGGCGATCTGCTCCTTGGCCCGGATCAGATGGTCGAGCACATCCCGGAAGTACGCCTGTATCTCCGGGTCGACGACCCGGATGGGCCGGGTCGCCAGATCCTCCACCGGGCGGCCCAGCGGCACCACCGCCCGTTTCAGCTCCAGCAGTTCACGCTTCATCTGGTAGATACGGCCGGGGTCGAGCCGCGCGCCGTTCTCCGAGAACACCTCCGTCTCGACCTGGTCGATGTCGCCCTGCACCGCGTCCGTGACGTTCAGATAGTCGTCGACCACATGGTCGGCGATCGCGTGCAGCACCGCCGCCGGCCCCTTGGCGAGCTGCTGCGGGTCCGTCTCCAGTTCCTCGCGCAGCGGGCCGAGGGAGCCATGGCGTCCGTGCCGCACCGTGATCACGAAGTCCTCGCCGACGAACACCATGATCTCGCCGGTGTCCACCACCTCGCTGGTCGCCGTCAGCCGTTCGTGCTCCACGTAGCAGACGGTCTTGAACACCGCGAAGAGCGTGTCCCCGTAGTGCTCCAGCTTCGGCCGCTGATGGGCCTCGACCGCGTCCTCCACCGCCAGTGGGTGCAGGTCGAACAGCTCGGCGACGCCGACGAACTCACGCTCCGTCGGCTCGTGCAGCCCGAGCCAGACGAAGCCCTCACCGGTCTTGCGTACCAGCCGCACGGCATCCACCAGATCGGTACACCCAGGGACGCGCACGCCGTCCTGATACGTCACGCAGTTGACCACCGAGGAGCCCAGGGGGGATCTGGCGGGATGGCTCAGGTCCACGCGCGGCCGACGCCGGGCCAGCCGTGCCACCTTGCGCAGGCCACCGACGCTGCCCAGCCCCGTGACCTTCCGCAGATTCCCTGCCATGGACATCTGGATCTCCTCGCGTGGATCTCCGATCGCGACGCTTCCGCGCCTCGTCCCGCAAGTCTGCCAGTCCTGGGAAAAGCGCGTGGAAGCCTGTGGGAACAGGGAGTTCCGCTTGGTTCCCGCCTGTGGACAAACGACGGCCGAACCGGGAGATCCGGGCGACCGGATGATCGGACCTGCTTCCGGCCCAACCCTCCAAGTCTTCGGACATCCCGCAGGCCGCCGCGCCCCGGCACGATCGGGGCGACGAGCCGGCCCGCGACGGGGCTCAGCTCCCGCCGTCCCGGTGCGGCGGTCTGCCGCCCACCCGGCGGACCGCCTCCGCACCCGCCCGGCAGCCCCGCGCCGCCGCCTCCTCCGGGCCCGCGCCCGCCAGCAGGGCGGCGAGGAACGCGCCGGTGAAAGCGTCACCCGCACCCGTGGTGTCGCGGGGCGCCACGGGCAGGGCCGGAACCCGGATGGGCACGGCACCGCGCCGGGCCACCAGCGCCCCGTCCGCCCCGGCTTTGACCACGACCAACGGCACCAGACGGCTCAGCTTGGCCGCCGCGTCCGCCGGATCCGGCAGGCCGGTCAGCAGGCACGCCTCGTCCCGGCTGGGCAGCAGCACGTCCAGCCCCTGCGCGAACGCCAGAAAACGCTCCACCCCCAGCTCCACCAGGAAGCCGGCCGACGCCGGATCCAGACTGACCGGCACCCCTCGCACACGCGCCGCCGCGAGCGCCGTCCCGGCGAGTGCCCGGCTCGACTCCGTGAACAGCAGATAGCCCGACAAATGCAGCCGGGCCACCCCGTCGAGCAGCGCGTCCGACCAGTCGGCGGGGTCCAGCCGCAAGGACGCCCCGCTGTCCGTCAGGAACGTCCGCTCGGCCGCCACACCCGTGTCGACGAGGCAGATCACCGTCCCGGTCGCCGCCTGCGGATCCACCACCAGCCGGGGCCGCACCCCGGCCGCGACCAGCTCCCGTTCGTGCCAGGCCACCGCGTCCGCGCCCACCCGCCCCAGCAGCCGCACGTCCGCCGCGCCCGTGTACGCCGCCCAGCAGGCCACGTTGGCGCCCGCGCCGCCCGGCAGCGTCCGGATCGCGGCGGCCGTGTCGGTGCCGGCCGCGAGCGGCCCCCGGTGCCGGGCGACCACGTCGGTGACCACGTCCCCGACGACCAGCAGGCTTCCGTTCCGGTCCGCGCTCACCCCCTGGCCCACTCCGTGGCGATCCGCGCCGCCAGCCGTACGTTGCCGCGCACCGCGGCCAGGTTGGCGTGCAGCGAGGCACCATCGGTGTGCCGTACCAGGTGGTCCAGCAGGAACGGTGTCACCGCCTGCCCGGTGACGCCCTGCTCCGCGCAGGCGCGCAGCGCGTCGGCGAGCACGCGCGCGTGCAGAGCGGGATCGAGCTGCTCCGCCTCCGGGACCGGATTGGCGACGATCAGCGCCGACCCCGGGGCGTCCAGCGCGTCCTGCGCGCGCATGACCGCGGCCACCTGCTCCGGAGTGTCCAGCGTCCAGTCGACCGGCTGCCCCGAGTCCGCCAGATAGAAGCCCGGGAACCGGTTCGTGCGGTATCCGGCGACGGCCACGCCCAGCGTCTCCAGGCGTTGCAGCGTCGCCGGCACGTCCAGGATCGATTTCACGCCCGCGCACACCACCGTGATCCGGGTGCGCGCCAGCAGTCCCAGGTCCGCCGACTCGTCCTGGGTGACCGTCCACTCCCGGTGCACACCGCCCAGCCCGCCGGTGGCGAACACCCGGATGCCCGCCAGCGCGGCCAGCTGTGCCGTCGCCGAGACGGTGGTCGCCCCGCTCGCCCCCGCCGCCACGGCGAGCGGCAGATCGCGGTGGCCCAGCTTGCGTATGTCCTCGTTCGCGACCCGTTCCAGCTCTTCCTTGCCCAGACCGATCCGGGGCCGCCCGTCGAGCACGGCGACGGTCGCGGGCACGGCACCCTCCCGCCGTACCGCTTCCTCCAGTTCGAGTGCCACCTCCAGGTTGCGCGGGCGGGGCAGGCCGTGCGCGATGATCGTGGACTCCAGGGCCACCACCGGTCGCCGCGCGCCGATCGCCTCCCGGACTTCTTCCGGCATCACCAGCACCATGTGCCCGCCTCCTGCCCGTCGGTCCTGTCTCATCTCTGGCGGGCCCCGGCCCCGGCTAAACGCTTGTGGGTCGCCCGAGAGGCCACCAGCCTGGTGCGTATGACGAAGAACAGCACGCGTCTCGACCACGTCGTCCTGTGGGTGACCGACCCGGTCGCCGCGGCGGCCTTCTACGAGACGGCTGTCGGCCTGGAACCGGTCGGCGTCGCCGAGTACACGAACGGGGAGTCGTCCTTCCCGTCCGTCCGTGTCAACGAGGAGACCATTCTGGATCTCGCCCCGCACAGCCTGGCCGCACGGATGAGGATGCTGCCCGGCTCGGCCGACAGCGCGGGTCACCCGGTCAACCACATCTGCCTGGCCCTGCCGGCCGACGCCTTCGACGACCTGCGCGCCCGCCTGGAGGAGCACGGCGTCCCGGTGTCCGGAATCGACCCCGGCCTGTCGGGCGCCCGCGGCGACGCCACGCGCAGCTTCTACTTCCGCGACCCCGACGGCAACGTCTTCGAGGCCCGGCACTACGACTAGCCGCACCCGTCGGCGAGGTCTTCGAGGCCCGGCACTACGACGAGCCGCACCCGTCGGCAAGGTCTTCGCGACCCGGCACTACGACGAGCCGTACCTACGGCAAGGTCTTCGAGGCCGGCCCTACGACCAGCCGCACCCGGAGCCGGTCAGAACAGGGGCTCCGGCAGCACGCCCTCCAGGGCGAGCAGCTTCCGCTTCGTCTCCAGCCCGCCCCCGAAACCGCCGATGCCGCCCTCGCTCTCCACCACTCGGTGGCACGGCACCACGACCGGCAGCGGATTGGATCCCATCGCCATCCCCACCGCCTGCGCCCCGCCGGGCTGCCCGACCCGCCCCGCCAAATCGCCGTACCCGACCACGCTGCCGTACGGCACACCGGACGCCAGCTCGCGCAGCACCTGCCGGTTGAACCCGGAGCTCAGCGACCAGTCCAGCGGCAGGTCGAAGCTGTGCCGCTCGCCCGCGAAGTACGCCCGCAGCTGGCGTATCGCCTCCGCCAGCAACGGGGAGTCCGGATCCTCCACGAGCCGGCCGCCCAGTCGGGCGGCCAGCCGCTGAAGCGCCCGGTCGCGCGCCGCTCCCGAAGCGTGGAAAACCACGTTGACCAGGCCGTCCCGGGTCGCCGCCAGCATCAGCGGGCCGATGTCCGTACCGACCACGGCCCATACGACCCGCTGCTCATCGTGCCCAAGGCTGTCCATGCGCCCACGGTACGACCCGGCACTGACAACGCTCGCCGGTCAGCTCGAACTCAGGGCGTCCCGCACCACGTCCGGCTTGTTGGTGATGATCCCGTCGACTCCGTAGCCGGCGACCCGGCGGGCGCCGGCCGCGGTGTCCACCGTCCAGGTGAACACTCTGAGCGGCCGGCCGTGCGGACCGCGGAGGCCGTGCACCGCCGAGACGTACTCCGCGGTGAGAGACCCGTTCTGGGGGTTGACCATATCCGTGAAGCGCGCGAAGTCCTTCAGCTCCGTCACGGCGGGCGTACCCAGGTACGCCGTGGTGACCGCGGGCTTCAGTTCGTGGACGGTCCGCACGCTGTCGGCGCTGAAGCTCTGGATGATCAGCCGGTTCCGGTGCCGGCCGTCCAGCCAGCGCTCGTTGCGGAGGAGCTTGAGCGTCTGCTTCTCGATGCCCGGGTACAGCTCAGGATTCTTGATCTCCAGGAGCAGTTTCTCGTGGTTGCGCTCGACCCGGCGCATGTACTGCTTCAGCGTCGGCACGCGCGCGCCCGCGTACGTGGAGGAGAACCAGCTGCCCGCGTCGAGCCGGGCGATCTCCGCGGCGGTGAAGTCCCGCACCTTCCACGGGGCCCGCTCGGGGAACACCTCCTCGACGTTCGTTGTGCGTGCCAGGGAGTCGTCGTGGAGGACCACCAGCTGGCCGTCCTTGGTGCGCTGGACGTCGTTCTCCACCCAGGAGAAGCCCAGCTGGGCGGCCTTGTCGATGGCGGCCAGGGTGTTCTCGGGGGCGTAGGCGGAGGCGCCCCGGTGGGCGATCACGGTGGGCACGGCCCCGTCGCCCGCCCGGGCGTCGGAACCGGTGCTCAGCAGGACCGTCGCCGCTCCCAGGGCCGCGATGACCGTCCCGGCGACTGCGCGCGCGTACATGCGTACTCCTCCCGTCGGGGATACCGACAGCACCAGACTGACAGCAAAGCGTCAACGGCACCCGCGCAGGATGGCCACATACCGACGCAGGCGCCCCGAGTCCGCTCACCGGTGACGCACATCTGCGGCAAGGGCGTGTTTCTTTGCCGGAGAGTCGTTCGAGCATTCCGGTGCGAGTCATACTCTCTGCGACAACCCTGACCGCCCGCGCCGTCCTGGGACGGGGGCATATTCAGGTATTCCGGGACGCAAGAAGGCGGAAGGGCAGCCGCGGATGCAAGGCACGGTCGACGGATTCAGCTACGGGGCCGTCACCCCGGTGGTGGCCTACCTGATGGCCTGCCTCGGTGGCGCCCTCGGCCTGCGCTGCACCACACGGTCGCTGCTGGTCACGCACTCCCGGCGCCCCGCCTGGCTGGCCCTCGGCTCGGCGGCGATCGGCTCCGGCATATGGACCATGCACTTCGTCGCCATGATGGGCTTCACCATCGAGGAGACGCCGATCCACTACGACAAGTCGCTCACCTACGCGAGCCTCGGGCTCGCCATCGTCATGGTCGGCATCGGCATCTTCATCGTCGGCTACCGGGGCGCCACCGGCGCCCCGCTGTTCACCGGCGGCACGATCACCGGCCTCGGCGTCGCCTCGATGCACTATCTCGGCATGGCGGGCGTCCGCTTCCACGGGCAGTTCACCTACAACACCTACACCGTCGCGGCCTCCGTCGTCATAGCGGTCGTGGCCGCCACCGCCGCCCTGTGGGCCGCCGGACAGGTGCGGGGCTTCGCGTGGAGCGTGGGTGCCAGCCTCGTCATGGGGCTCGCGGTCAGCGGCATGCACTACACCGGGATGGCGGCCCTCGGCGTCCACCTCGACAGCGCCCCGCATCCCGCCGACGGCGGGTCCGCGGCGTCCTCGCTCGCGCCGATGCTGATCGGCCCGCTCGCCTTCCTGCTCATCGCCGGTGTCGTCGTGGTCTTCGACCCGCTGATGGTCGTGGGCGGGTCCGAGTGGTCGCCGGTCGAGCACAAACCGGGTGTCCCGGCCGCCGCCGTCGCCTCCCACGCGGTCCATGGCCCCGCAGTCCACCAGGAGCACGGGCCGGTCCGCCGAGCCGCGCACCACCGCCCCCGCACCCCGCAGAACCGCTGATCGGAACCGGTTGTCAGTGCGGGGTCGTACGGTGGATGACATGCGGCCCGTTTCCCACATCGAACGCACGGTGGCGCCCTTCGAGGTCGTCAGCCCCTACCAGCCCAGCGGCGACCAGCCGGCGGCCATCGCCGACCTGGCCCGGCGCGTCCAGGCCGGTGAGAAGGACGTCGTCCTCCTGGGCGCGACCGGCACCGGCAAGTCCGCCACCACGGCGTGGATGATCGAGAAGCTCCAGCGCCCCACGCTCGTGATGGCGCCGAACAAGACACTGGCCGCCCAGCTCGCCAACGAGTTCCGCGAGCTGCTGCCGAACAACGCGGTCGAGTACTTCGTGTCGTACTACGACTACTACCAGCCCGAGGCGTACGTCCCCCAGTCGGACACCTACATCGAGAAGGACTCCTCGATCAACGAGGAGGTCGAGCGCCTGCGCCATTCCGCCACCAACTCGCTGCTCACCCGCCGCGATGTCGTCGTGGTCGCCTCGGTGTCCTGTATCTACGGCCTCGGTACGCCGCAGGAGTACGTGGACCGCATGGTCCCCCTCAGGGTCGGCGACGAGATCGACCGGGACGAGCTGCTGCGCCGCTTCGTGGACATCCAGTACACGCGCAACGACCTGGCGTTCACCCGCGGCACCTTCCGGGTCCGCGGCGACACCATCGAGATCTTCCCGGTCTACGAGGAGCTGGCCGTCCGCATCGAGATGTTCGGCGACGAGATCGAGGCGCTGTCCACGCTCCACCCGATCACCGGCGAGATCATCAGCGACGACCAGCAGCTGTACGTCTTCCCCGCCTCCCACTACGTCGCCGGCCCCGAGCGCATGGAGCGGGCCGTCAACGACATCGAGAAGGAACTGGCCGAGCGCCTGGCCGAGCTGGAGAAGCAGGGCAAGCTCCTGGAGGCCCAGCGGCTGCGGATGCGCACCACGTACGACATCGAGATGCTCCGCCAGATCGGCACCTGCTCCGGCGTGGAGAACTACTCGATGCACTTCGACGGCCGTTCCCCCGGCTCCCCGCCCAACACCCTGCTGGACTACTTCCCGGACGACTTCCTGCTCGTCATCGACGAGTCGCACGTCACCGTCCCGCAGATCGGCGCGATGTACGAGGGCGACGCCTCCCGCAAGCGCACCCTGGTCGACCACGGCTTCCGCCTGCCCTCCGCCCTGGATAACCGCCCCCTGAAGTGGGAGGAGTTCCAGGAGCGCATCGGGCAGACCGTCTATCTCTCGGCCACCCCGGGCGCGTACGAGCTGTCCCGCTCGGACGGCGTCGTGGAGCAGATCATCCGCCCGACCGGCCTGGTCGACCCGCAGGTCGTCGTCAAGCCCACCGAGGGTCAGATCGACGACCTGGTGCACGAGATCCGCAAGCGCACCGAGAAGGACGAGCGGGTCCTCGTCACCACGCTGACCAAGAAGATGGCCGAGGACCTCACGGACTACTTCCTGGAACTCGGCATCCAGGTGCGTTATCTGCACAGCGACGTCGACACCCTGCGCCGCGTCGAGCTGCTGCGCGAGCTGCGCGCCGGTGAGTACGACGTCCTGGTCGGCATCAACCTCCTCCGTGAGGGCCTGGACCTGCCCGAGGTGTCGCTGGTGGCGATCCTGGACGCCGACAAGGAGGGCTTCCTGCGCTCCGGCACCTCGCTGATCCAGACCATCGGCCGCGCGGCGCGCAACGTCTCCGGCGAGGTCCATATGTACGCCGACAAGATCACCCCGGCGATGGAGAAGGCCATCGAGGAGACCAACCGCCGCCGGGAGAAGCAGATCGCCTACAACAAGGCCAACGGCATCGATCCGCAGCCGCTGCGCAAGAAGATCAACGACATCGTGGCGCAGATCGCCCGCGAGGAAGTCGACACCGAACAGCTCCTCGGCTCCGGGTACCGCAAGACGAAGGACGGCAAGGGGGCGAAGGCACCCGTTCCGTCGCTCGGGGACAAGGCGGCCAAGGGCGCGAGGGCCGGCAAGGCCGCCAAGGGCAAGGCGGTGCCCACGGACCGTCCGGCGGCCGAGCTGGCCGAGCAGATCGAGGAGATGACCGAGCGGATGCGCGCCGCCGCCGCTGAGCTGCAGTTCGAGATCGCGGCCCGGCTGCGCGACGAGGTCTCCGAGATGAAGAAGGAGCTGCGTCAGATGCGAGAGGCCGGCCTCGCCTGACCACTCGGCTCCGCCGACCTCGGCATTTATGTGCCAAGTGTTGCAACACCGACACAAAGCGCGGGCCGGGGTCGGTACCGGCGGTCGCCCTGCGTAGGGTCTGAACAACCGCGTCGCGCGACGGCCCGGCGCGGCAGCAGGGACTGTCGAGAGGGGATTCAGCCGTGTCCGTCAACTTGTCCAAGGGCCAGGCCATCAGCCTGGAGAAGAACGACGGGGCCACCCTGACCGCGGTCCGCATGGGGCTCGGCTGGCAGGCGGCGAAGCGGCGCGGCCTGTTCGGCACCCGCACCCGCGAGGTGGACCTGGACGCCTCGGCGGTCCTCTTCGCCGGACAGGAACCGCAGGACGTCGTCTTCTTCCGCCACCTGGTGAGCGACGACGGCTCGGTGCGCCACACCGGTGACAACCTCGTCGGCGGTGCCGGCCAGGGCGGCGACGACGAGGCGATCCTGGTGGACCTGCAGCGCGTCCCGGCCCGCATCGACCAGATCGTCTTCACGGTGAACTCCTTCACCGGCCAGACGTTCCAGGAGGTGCAGAACGCGTTCTGCCGACTCGTGGACGAGACCAACGGCCAGGAACTCGCCCGCTACACCCTGGCCGGCGGGGGCGACTACACCGCTCAGATCATGGCCAAGGTGCACCGCGCGGGCTCCGGCTGGACGATGACCGCCCTCGGCGCCCCGGCCAACGGCCGCACCTTCCAGGACCTCATGCCGGCGATCCGCCAGCACCTCTGAGTCAGGGAGCCCGCCCACAGGGCTCGGCACCGCGAGAGAAGCGGAACCCGCACCAAGCGTTGGTAAAGAGCCTCTGACCTGCGGTCTTGGTATTTACTTTACTAAACTCTTTACCTTTCCTTGGTGCTTGGGGTACTGTCTTCCGTACGGAGGGGAGTACTCCTTACTGCGGCGCACCCGTCAATACGGACCGGTTCCGGTCCCGGGGCGTCGGCCCGTCCCGGGCGGAAGAGACCTCCGGCAGCGACAACGCTGATGTGTTTGCCGTCACGCAATGCCGGAGGTGCAGTGGAAGTCTCCATGGGCCTGTGGGTCCTCACCATCGTGGGTCTCGCCGCTCTGATCGCGGTCGACTTCTTCATCGGCCGCAAGCCGCATGAGGTGTCGATCAAGGAAGCGGGTGTCTGGACGGTCGTCTGGATCACCCTGGCCGGCCTCTTCGGCCTCGGCCTCCTCGTCTTCGGTGGCGGACAGCCGGCCGGCGAGTTCTTCGCGGGCTTCATCACCGAGAAGTCCCTCAGTGTCGACAACCTGTTCGTCTTCGTCCTCATCATGGCGAAGTTCGCGGTGCCCACCCAGTACCAGCAGCGGGTGCTGCTCGTCGGCGTCCTCATAGCCCTGGTCCTGCGGGCCGTCTTCATCGCCGCCGGGGCCGCGATCCTCGCCAGCTTCGCCTGGGTGTTCTACCTCTTCGGCGCGTTCCTCATCTGGACCGCCTGGAAGCTCATCCAGGAGGCGCGCGCGGAAGAGCAGGACGACGAGTACGAGGAGAACAAGCTCCTGAAGGCCGCCGAGCGCAAGTTCGGCGTGGCCGACCGCTACCACGGCACCAAGCTGTGGATCCAGCAGAACGGCAAGCGCGTCATGACCCCGATGCTGGTCGTGATGCTCGCCATCGGCACCACCGACGTGCTGTTCGCCCTGGACTCCATACCCGCGATCTTCGGCCTGACCCAGGACCCGTACATCGTCTTCACCGCCAACGCCTTCGCCCTGATGGGGCTGCGCCAGCTGTACTTCCTCATCGGCGGACTGCTCAAGAAGCTGGTCCACCTGTCGTACGGGCTGTCGGTCATCCTCGGCTTCATCGGCGTCAAGCTCGTCCTGCACGCCCTGCACGAGTCCGGTGTCCACGTTCCCGAGATCAGCATCCCCGTCTCGCTCGGCGTGATCTGCGCTGTTCTCGCCGTCACCACGGTCACCAGCCTGCTCGCCACCAGGAAGCAGGAGGCGAACGCCGAGGGCGAGGACGCCCCGAGGGAGCGCGTCGACGTGTGACGGCGCGCCGTCCGCCGGCACCGTCACGGAAGTCCGAGACCTCGCCCAGCCTCCTGGGCGAGGTCTCGCCATAAGGCGCCTCCGGTCCCACCGGCACCGGACCCCGCACCGGAAAGGATGAGAGGTATCCGAAAAGAACGGAATGCGAACCCTGTACGCCTCTGCGACCATCGCCGCATGATCACTCGGCTACGGTCGCTCACCCGTCAATGGACGACGCTCGTGCCGGTGCTCGCCGTCGTCCTGCTGGCCCTCACCTGGGGCCGGGGCCTGCCCGGCGCCCTGGTCGCCCTGGTGACCCTCGTCCTGGCCG